>JBHLQJ010000120.1:0-8502 GCA_048884945.1 Candidatus Thorarchaeota archaeon
CTGAACCTACTGGGTAATGTATCATGACACTAGAAAATTCCTCTGTGCTTGTGACGGGTGCTGGCGGTTTCATTGGTAGCCATCTGATTGAAGAACTAGTTAAGATGGGAGTGAATGTGCGAGCCTTCATTCGGTATACCTCTGGTGGCAGTAAAGGGAACCTTCGCTACGTTGACCATGAGAAGGACAACCTTGAGATTTTCATGGGAGATTTGAAAGATCCCTATGCTTGTCGCGAAGCCATGAAAGATATGGACTATGTGTTCCATCTTGCTTCTGTGATTTCAATACCATACTCTTATCGAAATCCCCGAGAATACTTCGAGAACAATGTCTTCTTCATTCTCAACATACTCCAAGCTGCACAGGAACTTGGAACAAAAGCTATCATTCATACTTCAACTAGTGAGGTCTATGGTACTGCCGAGAAGATTCCCATCAGCGAATCTCATCCTCTGAAAGCACAATCGCCCTATTCGGCCAGTAAGATTGCGGCGGACAAAATAGCAGAGAGTTTCTATCGATCATTTGACACTTCAGTTGTTACTGTTCGACCTTTCAACACATATGGCCCAAGACAATCTATCCGCGCTGTGATTCCCACGATCATAACACAGGCTCTGAGTGAGAAGAACATCCTGCTTGGTGACATGAGACCCACCCGTGATTTCCTCTACGTGTCTGATACTGTAAGAGGCTTTCTCGAGATTGCACGAAATGCTGAGAAGCTGTTCGGAGAAACCCTGAATCTTGGGACAGGAGTCGAGATTAGCATAGAGAAGCTCGCTCAAACAATAACCAAAGTGACCCAGTCTCAGGCAAAAGTAGTGTTTGATGCAACTAAGATTAGACCAACCAAGAGTGAGGTCAATCGCTTGTGCGCTGATGTTACACGAATCAAGAAATTGATCGGTTGGAAACCTGAAATCAAACTAGAAGATGGACTCAAAGAAACGGTTCAATGGTATCAAAACTATCTATCATTTTACAAAACATCAAAAGGGTATCTATAGGGTGACCAAATGCAAGCAGCAATACTTTGTGGTGGTGAGGGAACTCGACTGAGACCCCTCACTGATGTAGTTCCCAAACCTCTACTGCCCCTAGGAGCGAAACCAATTCTGGAAATCACAATCAGTAGAATGAAAGACCAAGGCTTTCGAACATTCTTCTTGATGGTTAACTACAAAGCTGATATGATAAAGAGCTATTTTGGTTCCGGATCGACCTTTGATGTGGACATCCATTACTTCGAGGAGAAAGAACGTCGCGGCACAGCCGGACCTCTTTCCCAACTAAGGGGTCAAGTTGATTCTCCTATTGTTGTTCTGAATGCTGATCTGCTAACGAGCTTGAATTATGAAAAGCTCCTGAAGTACCACCAGGAGAAGGAAGCTGACCTGACAGTCGCACTGAAACATTTCCAACGAAAAATAGCATATGGTGTAGTCGAAATGGATGAGAATTCGACGATTCTTGGTATGAAAGAAAAACCTGTGCTATCATATCTAATCAACTCGGGAATTTACGTGGTTTCACCTTCCGTACTGGACATCATTCCTGATGATGGTGTTTACGCAATGACCGCCCTGGTTGAAGACGCTCGGAAGAATGACCTGCATGTTGTTGGGTACGAATTCACCGATCCTTGGCGCGACATCGGTCGAATGGATGACTACATGAAAGCCGTAAGTGATATCGAAAACGGAGAAGAAACAGATACGGATGGCGTGTTCAGATGAAGGATGAGAAACGTCATGTAATGGTTTCAGATCTCCAATATGACCAAGATGAAGTGGATGCTGTTATCGAGGTCCTAAAATCTGAATGGCTTACAATGGGTCCTAAGACCAACGAATTTGAGAAGAAACTCGAGGAGTATTTAGGAGCAGATTCAGTTGTTGCAGTCAACAATGGGACAGCTGCTTTGCATCTTGCTCTTCTTGGACACGGTGTAGGACCAGGTGATGAGGTCATTGTTACGCCCTTGACCTTTGTAGCCTGTGCTAACTCAATTCTCTACACTGGTGCAAAACCAGTGTTTGTCGATATAGAAAGAAACAGCTGGAACCTGAATCCTGAACTCGTAAGGAAATCAATCTCTAAAAAGACAAAGGCAATAGTCCCAGTTCATATTGCTGGACTCCCTGTTGATATGGATGAGCTATTGGACATTGCAGACACCAATGACCTAGGCATAGTCGATGATGCTGCTCATGCCATTGGTTCGGAATACAAGGGGAAGAAGATAGGAAGCTTTCCATCTATCACGACTTTTAGCTTCTTCTCAAACAAGAACCTCTCGGTCGGTGAAGGAGGTGCAATCGCTACCAGTGATGAAAAACTGGCTGAAAGACTCAGGATCACACGGTCTCATGGACTAACCAAGTCTACCTGGAGTCGCCATCAGGAGAGAGACCAGGAGTCCTTTGATCAACTCTACGACATGGTTGAGTTGGGATACAATTATCGAATCACAGAAATCAATGCTGCAATTGGATGTGTTCAGTTAGGAAAATTGGACCGTTTCAATGCTCATCGGTCTGATGTATATTCTCAATACCGAGACCTCCTTGATGGTTCACCACTCGAGTTCCAAGAGATTCCAAGTCACGTAAAGCATAGTCACCATGTGCTTCCTGTTCTGTTTCCAAAGGGCATGAGAGGTCGAATCAGAAAGGAGTTACAGGATTCAGGAATAGGAACAAGCATCCATTACACACCGATACACAGGCTGAGTTTCTACAAACAACTTGGATACTCCGGCAAAGAGTTGCCGATTGCTAATGATGTTGGAGATCGAGTAATCACGCTTCCTCTACACCAGAAGCTTACAGAAGACGATGTACGGTTCATTGTGGCGAAGATCAAGGAATCACTAAAAGATTAATCCTCAGAGGTTTGAATCGAAGATGTCTGTAGAAAACATTGACAATCAAATGGCTGATTGGGGTCATACCAAAGATGTTCCTCCCCGTCAGAAGCTGGTCTGGTCGGTATTGACTGAAAAATGGAGCCGATTCGCTGGAGAAATACCTGAACTATCGCTTGACATTGGAGCCGCTCACAAGAAAGGCAGAAGTGTCAGTATTGACCCGTTTCCACGCGGTGAGGTTGATCTCCGTGCAGTTGCTGAGAACCTCCCGTTCACTGATGAAACATTCGCATCAGTAGTCATGGAATCAGTTATCAAACATGTTACTTCTCCCGAGAAATCTCTTGGTGAGATCTACCGTGTCACGAAAGACAGCGGATTGCTATTTCTGACTTCACCACTCAACTACGAAGATAGGCACCGGCACAGTTTCTCCTATAGTGAGATCCGTAAACTAATACAGGATGCCGGATTCTCAATCGATAAGTCAGTTGGATACGGACTGTCACATAACTTTCTGAATAGAATGCTGACTCGCTTCTTAGCCAAGTATTATACCCGTTTACGAATCCCGAAACGGTTCTGCAGAGTACTATTTGTTGTTGCTCGTAAGGTGTGAACTTCTTCAACCAAATGCATAAATCCCTTGCAAATTCATCTAGGCAGGATACTACTATGGGGCTAGCCATTCGCATAGATATAGACAACCCCTTCGGTTTGTCAACGCGGTTTCGTCGTCGAATCAATATCTATTCTATCAATTATGGTTTTGTTCCTAGGTGGACCAGACTCGGATATCTAGACAATTCGACCAAGTTGTGTAAGTGGCTTACGAACAAAGGTGTACCTGCAACCTGGTTTTTCAGAACAGTATCATGTCCTACAAAATCTCTCATCCCTCTTTTTACAAATAATGGTCATCAGATCAATCTTCATGCTGAAAGAACCGGTTCATTGGGAGACTTCACGCAAGAGGTCAGAAAGTGGGAGAAACTATGTTCAACCAAGGTCACTGGATTTACGAAACATGGTTCTGGTTATCTCAGGCTATCTAAGAAGCATGACGTGAAATACGATCCAGAGAGTTTGTTGCACTTTGCACAAGAACTTGGTATGGACTACTTCATTGGAAACGATATGGACTACACAAAATCAATCATTAAGGACGATGGTTTCGTATATGTCCCTTCAATATTCTGGCTGGACCGGCTTAACCAGTACGACTCTGGGGCTCTCGATAAATTGGTTGAAGTGTCAGCTGACATACCTGTTGTCCTTCTGATTCATCCAGTCTGGTGGGTACAAGAGCCTGATGTGAGGAAGAATCTTGAGTGGTTGGTAGAGAAGGTTGAATTCGAACCTCTTGACAAGCTCCTCCAGATTGTCCCATGACAGACTATTTCTCAACTGATGGTGCAATCGGTCATCCAAGGGAAGGCTTATGTTTGGGGACAAAACAGCACCAGCTAGGAGGTACCTCTGTGAGTCGATATGAACAACTCCTCGACAAGATAAGACACAAGGAAGCCAAGGTCTCAGTCATTGGACTTGGATACATCGGTCTTCCCACATCTCTCTTCTATGTCATGCGTGACATTGAGGTCAGAGGAATTGATACAAACACATCTCTTGTTGATGAACTCAAGAAAGGAATTATCCCAATCCATGAGGCTGGACTAGGTGGCATTGCCAAAAAACACCTATCAAAGGTGAAAATGCAGACAACCTACGATGGCGTTGGAGACTCAGATGTATGCGTTCTATGTCTCCCAAGTCCAATAGATGAGAATTATCGACCAATCACAACCCACCTCGAGAACGCTGTCACTGAAATTGCAAAGAGGATTAAGAATGGGTGCCTTGTTCTGAATGAAAGCACGGTCCCTGTCGGTACGACTGAAAAGCTTTCAGAGCTGTTCGGAAAAGTGAGTGGGATGAAGGCTGATGAATATTGGTTCGCTCACTGTCCAGAGAGAGTTCTCCCTGGTAGTGTGATTGAGGAGATGGATACTAGCCATCGACTAGCAGGAGGTACAAATCAAGCTGCTGCTGAATTGGCAGTAGCATTTCTCCAGTCTGTCTTCAAACCAGAGCTGATTCATCTAACAAGTGCAGATGTATCAGAAGCAGCCAAACTCGCTGAGAATGCTTTCCGAGACGTCAACATAGCTTATGCCAATGAACTTGCCAAACTCTGCGCGACTCTATCGATTGATGTGGCAGAAGTCATTGAGTTGGCAAACCTCCATCCCCGGGTGTCAATCTTGAACCCTGGTACCGGTGTGGGCGGTTATTGTTTCCCAAAGGATGGGTGGATTCTAGTAGAATCTGCTCGAGCAAAGGGTGGCAACGCTGAACTCACTCCAGCAGCAAGACATGTGAACGATAGTATGCCTTCCCATGTTGCTGACATTATCAAAGCGGAGGTTCTAGCAGACAAGCAAAAGGTAAGTGTTGGCTTACTTGGACTCGCATACAAGGAAAATATTTCAGATACAAGAATGAGTCCCACTCTGGACCTCTTGAAGATACTCACTAATGCTGATATTGATGTAACAGTCTATGATCCAAATGTAAGCGATTCATTTGGCGTTAAGAAAGTGAAAAGTCTTGATGAATTATTGAACTCAAGCACCATAGTTGTGATGTGTGTCGGACACAGGCAGATAGTTGAAGAGATGAAGTCCAAACATCTCTCAGACAAGATCTTCTTCGACCCCAGGAACATGATGCCTGATTTGAAAAACAATGCGAAGAAGTACATTGGTCTAACTGTATGAGTGATGTCAACAATGAAGATTCTTCACACAACACCCAAGGGTCTGCCCGATTGGAGAATCGAACGTGAAGCTTACCTTGCAGGTAAAACAGGTCATCATGTTGAACTTCTTGGTATGGGTGACAAGAGTGTCCCATTCCTTGATGTCTTTGAAAATATAACCATGGTCCGAAGTATCAACACTCGTCAAGCCGCTCTGGACAAGTCGATCCGAAAGGAATGGGCTCAAGCTGTCGCTGATATATCTCCTGACTTGATCCATGCCAATGATATCATTGCTGCCATGTATTCTTCTGATCTTGGAATCCCGATGGTCTACGACGATCATGAATACTGGAGCGCACAGATGATTAACTATCGAACCTGGCCTCTCTGGAAACGGATAGCAATTCGACCCTTCATCAACATAGTACCTGAATGGGAAGCGGACATCCTTTCGAAGCATGTGACAATAACAGTAAGTGAAGGCATTGCACAGGAACACAGACAAAGATGCAAGCATGTCTTTGTACTCAGAAATCTCAGTCTAAGCAAGGAAGTACAGGGACTCCCTAAGAACCCTAACAGGGAGGGCGTTGTCTATGTAGGCCATGATTTCACGCTCAAGAAGTTTGGAGCACACCGAAATATGACAGGTCTCAAAGACTTTGTCGAGTTTGATGCACTTCACGGTCTGCCCAGAGATGTGCTCTATCAGAACTTGACAGGCTACCGTTTCGGTCTAATGCCATTCAGAGAAACCCCCTACACGAAATACATCAGTTCCACCAAGACCTTTGACTATCTGAACTGTGGTCTTCAAGTTTTGATGACAAAACCCCTCTACAAGTCACACGGTGAACTGCCCTATACCTATCCATTTGATGACTACTCAGAAATTCCTAGAATGATGAATGAGATGGAAGTTGTCAGTCCAGATGAAATTATGATGTATGCCAACCGTGAGCTCGTATGGGAGGCCCAACAGGATCAACTATTCGAAGCATACAAGACTGCACTTGAAGAGGCGAAGTGAGTACAATCCTAATCGCTTGATAACAGTTATAATGCAAACACTGAGGGCATTGCTCGGTGACAATCTTGACAGGCAAGAATCTCGTTGTTATTGGTCTTGGTTATGTTGGTGTACCTGTGGCTGCTCGTTTTGCAGAAGAAGGATTCAATGTGATCGGAATCGATATTGTTTCTAAGAAGGTTGAGCAAGTAAACAAAGGAGTGTGTCCCATAGAGGGAGAGGAGCCAGGTCTTCCTGAGCTTGTCAAGAAGGTTGTCGAGTCTGGAAATCTGAAGGCATCGCTATCATACGATGCGATCAAGGATGCTGACTACGTAATCATTGTTGTTGAAACCCCCTTTGACCTTCGGAGCAAGGAACCCTATTACTCAGCACTACGTTCTGCGACGAAGAGTGTTGGTCAACACCTAGCGAAAGACACTCTTGTCGTTATCGAATCTACAGTTGCGCCTGGAACCACCAACAACATTGTCTTGCCCATTCTTGAGGCTGAGTCCGGTTTCAAGGCTGGAAGTGATTTCCTCCTTGCTGCAGCTCCTGAGCGTGTCATGCCTGGGAAGCTCCTGAACAACCTAACAAACTTGGATCGTACAATAGGTGGCATTAACCAGGAGAGTACAGATTCCGCGCTAGAACTCTATAAGCACATTGTCAAGGGTGAACTTTTCCCAACGCAGGCACTCACGGCTGAGGTTGTGAAGACTACTGAGAATGCATATCGTGATGTTCAGATTGCTTTTGCAAACGAGGTTGCCTTGATGTGTGAGATTCTTGGTGTCGATGTTTATGATGTCCGAGACCTGGTGAACCGTTCACCATTCAGGAATATGCATCTTCCTGGATCGGGTGTGGGTGGTCACTGTTTACCAAAGGACTCGTGGCTACTGGCTTTTGGAGCAAAGGGGAAGTATGAGCCTCGACTTCTTGCTATCGCCAGAGAGATCAATGATGGAATGCCTCGTCATATGAGTCAGCTATGTGAGTCAGCTCTTCGAGAGGCCGGTCGTCGTGTATATGGAGCAAAGGTCACTGTACTCGGGCTTGCATACCTAGAGAACTCAGATGACACACGTAACTCTCCGGCATTTACACTTCTCAAAGCACTGGAGGTCGTTGGTGCTCTTCCTATAGTTCATGATCCGTACGTGAAGGAATCCAATGGAATCCTTCCCCTAGATGACATCAAGAAAGCCTTAGCAGACTCTGACAGTCTTGTGCTCGTGACGGCTCATGATGAATATGCACAACTAGACCTTGATGAAATCAAGAAACTGATGAGGACTCCAATCATCATCGATGGACGAAAAGTCTTTGACAAGAATGAATGTATATCGAAAGGATTCATCTATCGGGGTGTCGGTCAATAGAGGCGTTGGTTCATCGTGTCGAAGAAGGTATTGTTGATTGGTAGCCAACCCAGAAGAATGACCCGTCTAAGACGAACCTATGTGAGTTTGAAAAAACTCGGAGTGGATGTCCGGGTTATGGAACCATACACAAATCCCAGAGGTCGACCTCGTATCATCAAAGGAATTGTCAGATACCTCATACTCCTGATACAAGTCGCACTGTCGAGAGCTGATGTGTATCACGTCTTCAATGTCCCTGATGTGATAGGACTACCACTTCTCCTGAAGCGAGGCACTGTTATCTATGATGTCCGTTCTCCTTGGTTCTCTTCGATCAAGGAATCACTTGGAAGCTCCATCCTCTCTAAAATGGGCGGACTTATTGAACGAATAATGACAAGGGGAGCCGATGTTGTTATATCAGCAAACTACCCTCTTGCTCATCGGGCGTATCGATGGGGTGCAAGAAGAATAACTATGGTCC
>JBHLQJ010000121.1:0-8475 GCA_048884945.1 Candidatus Thorarchaeota archaeon
CAGTTTCAACTTCCTATAGAATTGGGAAATCAGAAATTCATGGGGAGAGTTTCACTCTGTTCAGCCAACCCGGACCCCCAAGTGTAGACTATTTCAGGATAGAAAGGACTCAAAGAGGCTTTGAACGTGATGTTAGTTTAGAAGGGGTCAAAAATATTACAATTGACTCCAAAACTGCTGTGTTGGCAGACCATGCAAGATTCTCAGCATACAGAGATCTTGTGGCACAAAATGAGTGTGCCCGCATCACAATTTTTCATTACGCTCGGAATAATAGCAATAACATACTTGGACCATGGTTAGTTCGTGCAGGAGTTAGTGCAGCTCTAGAATCGGACCAGATTGTTTTGGACACAAAAGAGAATGCAATCACAGTTCTAGAAACTCTACTTGCGCCAGATATCAGCGTGTGGACAAAAGAGAGGTCGCTTCTGGATGATTTTGGTGGTGTCTTCAAGACTGTTGAAAACCCTTCACCAATAGGTAGTTTATAATTAAAAAAAGAAGGAGGGTAGGATTGACCTACACCTTCTCTTTGGCTTCCTTTCTAGAAGCACCCTTATACATTAAGACTAAACCAATAATTGACAGGAGACCACCTGATATCAATCCGCCACCAGGTAATAGCTGAATGGGAAGAACACCGAGAGCCAAAGCAACAAGACCAAGGCCTATCAATAGCATTATGAGACCCACTCCAATTCCTGCTGCTCTGAATGCCATAGAACGTGGATATTTGCTTTCGATCACATACCCAGTTGGCGCAGACACTGAAGCTTTGTACTTACGATTGCCATACCTGTACTCAAGTTCCCAGACAGGGACATGAATTAGGAATGTTTCACCAACATCGATTCGATCTTGTCTTGACTCAATCTTATCAACTTCGGATAAGATCAGTTGTGTTTGTCGTTCCATAGCTATCTGTTTGGCAGTTTCTTTCGCTTGTTCCATAGTCATATTACTATGCAGGACTTTACCATCAAATTCCTCAGCATGAGCATGACTGAAGAATTCCTTTGCTCGTGTTGGGATTGGATGACCACGAATATCAGGATCAATGTCCTTCACAGCTGCGACATTGATCTCATGCCTTCTCGTGAACTGACCTGATTCCGGTTTCCAGAAGTACTCAATATTTTTGTAAGCACCTCTCCGCTGCGGCCACTCATTATGGAAATGAGCATCCTTTCCAAGACCATGATAGGTGGTGTCAGCATCAACTCTGCTTATCCAAAATGGATACCAGATTTGTTGGGCTTGGACAAACTTTGCTTGTACAGGTAAGTCAGCAGGAGCACCAAGCTGCTTTGACACCCAATCGAGAAGGGTTGTCTGAGATTCATATTGGTCAAAGTGCACACGTATCATGTAGTGGTCTTTGAACTTTGCACCATCGGTTGTTTGAGCGGTACCACAAAATGGGCAGACTAGTAGCAGGTCTCCAGGACCTGTTTGAAAATCTGCATCACAAAACGCACATCTTGCCATATTATCACCCCTTCTTGGTCCTTTCGGTCATTATCAAGACCCGGAACCCAAAGAATGTCATTATTATTCCCAAGATTATTGATGCAATTCCACCAATCATAAACACGGCATCAGATTCAGGAGTTGTCTCCATTCCCCAGAGAAGTAACTCTCCACCCACACCAGCAACGATTATACCAATCAAGCCAACGATTGTCCAAAGAACACGCTGACCTCTACTAATAGGAATCTCACCAAGAACGACTTTTCCTGTGTTGCCATCAATGGCAGCTTTGTAAAGATCCCCTTGGTATTTGTAGCGTACTAGTGAGAATGGCGCTTGTAGGTATGTTGTTCCTCTTACGCTGGTTGTTGTTCTACAGTCGAAAAGCTCTGCCAATCCACTAGCTGCCTGAGATCTGTGTCTGTCAGCTACGCGCCCATGGATGGCTTTCTCAAACTCTTCTGAACCAATCTCCGCATTCAGGATTGCTGGTTCGAGGTCTTTTATCTTCTCAAAATTATAAGGAACTGTATGACTCAGGCTGACGGTCTTAAGATAATCCTCAAGACCATAAAACCTAGCACCTTTCCTAGCTAAGAGAGGTTCATCAGTGTCTGTGTGAATCTCATCTTGTACAGGCACATATCCTGTTTCATAGTCGGTGTAGGTTTCAGTTCTTGTGTGACCATCAGAATCCCTGACAGTCCTTGTTTTTTGTACCGGAACTTGGACTGTTTTGTAACCCTTGTAGTATGAATCAGCCTTAACTTTAGCAGTCCAGACTGGAACATAGATTAGACGATTCTCTACAACTTGCGCCTCTTTAACCAGAGACTTGTTCATCCCCTTGTTTTTGTCGAGGAAGCTGCGGAAACCTTCTGTGCGTGAATCCACATCGACAGCAGTTTCCATTAGATGATCGCCAATCGCCTTTCCTTCATCAGTGGTAGTACTACCACAATACGTACAAGTAATTACAATGTCGTCGGGTCCGGTCTTTACATTTCCATTGCAGACAGGACACTTGAACATGTCCGCTGCTTCTGCTTCTGAACCCATTATCAAACTCTCCGGAGTCTGTGTCTAAACGCAATTCACGACATAGGCATTTAAGACTTCGTCACACGTGCCTTTGGTTACCTACTTACGAATATCATCACGTAATCGGGCGGCAGAGAATTCATCAACTCGGTCCTTCACCTCAGCTCGGGCAGCCTGATGTTTCTCAAGAAACTCCATCATCATGGGAGCGAGAATTTGCTTACACTCACCACAGAGAATTTCCCCACTCCGACATTTTTGCTCAATATCAGCTAAATCACTATCATCTGGCATGAAAATGAAGTTGTAATACTTGAATACACTACATATATCCGGATTTGCACCTAGTTTTCTCTGTTCCTCAACAGTTGCCCGACCACCAGTGAATGCAGCCATGACTTTCTTCTTAGCCATCTTTGGAGTATCAGTTGTAAAGACCGCTGACATTGGATCAGATGATGACATCTTGCCTCCTTCTTTTAAGCCAGGTACGAATGAACATTGAATACTGGCTGGTTTATAATAGCCCAACCGTTCCGCAACGTCTCGAGCCACTCTCCAGAATGGATCTTGATCTATTGCGCACGGAATAATGCAAGGAGTATTCTTTCCATATATCCAAGAATGTAAGAATGCAGGAACTGCTTGAATTGCTGGATGCCATGTAAATCCAATGTTAGTGCTATTATCAAAGCCGAACACAGCTTTTACTGTGGAGAAGGTAACTTTTCTTGCTACTTCGACTGCAATCTCATAGAGTAAATCGATGTGTTCAATGTCTTGAATGATATAGGTGTTCTCTGGCTCAAAGCCAAGAGCCAATAGATCTAATGTATTATCGTAGGTGTATTTTCGGACATCATCTAGACTGAGATGAGGTTCAGAGAAATATTTCTCATCATTTGTCATTTGGAAGTAGAGTCTTGTGTCAAATTTCTCTTGCATCCATTTAGTGAACATCCATGGAACTAAATGACCAATATGCGTGATGCCGCTTGGGCCTCTTCCTGTATAGAGTACGAACTTGTTACCTTTTAGGTACTCATCTAGAATCCATCCAAGGTCTCTGTGTGAGAAAAAGAGGTTTCGCTCAAGTAGAAAATGCTTTTCCCCTGTAATTTTATGCATCCTCTTTCGAAGCTCTTCTGTGATGCGTTCTGTGCCAAACAGTTCAATAAGGCGATCATAGTCGACAATGCCTTCCACAGTCCATGGAGTGACTACGAAGTCATCTTTTTCTTCACCCATTAGAATGTACTTCCATTCAGTTATTGAAGGCTATAGATTCTGTGCACCAATTAAGGGTGATGGTGGTTGGTATCAACAGTGGTAATTATATTCTGGAGCATCAATCTGAAAATAAAGGCGAGTTTGATGGCACGACGTAGACGACAATTCAAAAAAAGTCCACCTAACAAGATTCTGAGAGTCATTAAACCATTCAGTGAGTTTATACAGTATCAAGGATCAGGTGGTATCATTCTTCTTGTTTGTGTGGTCATAGCTCTATTAATCTCAAACTCACCGGTGGGATTGTCTTATCTTTCTCTTTGGGAAACGTACATTGGTATATCAATTGGTGAATTCTCCCTGACCAAGCCTTTAGTATTTTGGATAAATGACCTTCTAATGGCATTCTTCTTCTTTCTTATTGGTCTTGAAATCAAACGCGAGGTCTTGATTGGTGAGCTTAGTACACCTCGCGTTGCTCTAGCGCCAATAATAGCAGCCGCGGGAGGTATGATTGTTCCTGCTGCATTATTTCTCTTGGTAAATCCTCTAGGAAGTGAAGGAGCGAATGCTTGGGCTATTCCGATTGCAACGGACATAGCGATTGCACTTGGTCTTCTCTCGATATTTGGATCGAGAGTCCCAACCTCATTGAAAATATTCCTGACAACTTTGGCTATTGCAGACGATATTGCAGGCGTGTTAGTAATCGCATTATTCTATACAACCAACCTCAACCTGCTTCCGTTATTGCTTGGACTTGCCATACTAGCTGTAATGGTTGTTCTGAATCGAATTGGAATCAGGCGACTTCTTGTATATGCAGTACTTGGAATTATAGTTTGGCTTCAATTCCTAGTTTCAGGTGTCCATCCAACTGTTGCAGGAATTCTTATTGCACTAACAATCCCTGCAACTACGAAAATAGATTATTCAGAGTTTGTCGTAATCAGCTCTGGTTTGGTAAAAAGAATTGAGGACGCATGCGCACAAGGAGCTGAGAATATAGATTCTAAAAGCTTTCAAGAAACATCTGAAACTCTTAGACTTGCTTGCAGAGATGCAGAAGCGCCACTTCAACTTGCGGAGCATGGATTAGCCAAATGGGTATCTTTTGCAGTAATACCCATTTTTGCTTTGGCAAATTCAGGGATTGCATTATTTGAACTCTCTATCAGCGAGATATTTAATCCAATTGCAGTAGGCATTATCATCGGCCTCACAATGGGAAAACCATTGGGTATTATTTCATTCATTTGGATATTCACTAGACTAGGAATAATTGTGTTGCCTGAAGGAGTAAATTGGGAAACCATGATTGGAATGGCAATCCTAGGCGGTATAGGTTTTACAATATCTACATTCATTGCATCTCTATCACTCTCAGGAGATATTTTGATGGGTGCAAAAGGTGCTATCTTGCTTGCGTCATTCATATCTGGTCTTATCGGTGTTTCAATACTAAGAAAGGCTCTAAGAAGATTGGAAATTCTTTCAATGCCTTATCCCCCAGTTGATCTTGGTCCTCCAAACATCATCAAGAGTGAGGTCATTAGTGAATCACTCGAGCAGGCATAAATCAAAAGTACAAAGAGTTACAATAAAAAGGTCGGAAACACAGAACCATAAGTAATTGCACTGCACATCAAAGGAGATTGCATGATGCGTATTGAAGAATATGAATTCGAAGAGGAGAAGACGTTAAACAACCTCGCAGATTTACTCGTTGAAATTGCAGAACAGATACGAGTTGGTGAGAAACTAGTTCTTCCAATGCCTACACTCAAAGAGGGTGTGATAGAAGTGCCATTGGGAGAACCAATTGAAACAGGTATCGAATTGACTATTCGACGTCACTTCATACATGTAGACTTTGCTCTATCATGGAGAAGAAGAAAGATCGAGGAGGTATGAATCGTGTCAGATGAATACTTGGACAGAACTTCAATTTTAAAGCGAATTAGAGAGATACTTGCTATCCAAGAAAACATAAGCGACTACCTTGACAAACGACTTTGTCTGAATTGCAATGAAATCGCAGATGAAGCCTGGGAGAACAAACGGAAAGAGGCTTTCAAGTCTGTAAGGGGATTGATAGACAAGTATGTTTTTTCAAAGCAGCTACCTCCAAATGAATTAGGCATTAAGGCTCAATCTATCATCTCTCATTTGTTGAATATTCAACATACTTGCCTCAGAGTGCTTGTAATGTTGGACATGATTCATGGAAAATCTTTCAATGAGATTTTCATGGACTCCATGAAAACAATCACTTCTAAAGTTCATAAAATGATGACAGCTTTGAAGGAAATGGTAGATAAGACAATAGAAAAATCAGACGAATCTTTTGACACACTTGAGGTTCTTGTCAGACTTGAAAGGGAGATTGATGAAGACAACATTGTCATTTGTCGTCAGATATCTGTGGCAACAGGCGGTGATACAGATTTCATTTGTTACATAATGCGGAAAATCGTTGCTGAGCTAGAACATGTTTCAGATTATGTAAAAGAATGTGCAGAGATTCTTGCGGAGATTTGATGATTCTTGATGCAAGGCGGGGAACTATCAACATCAATACTGGTATTGATAGCTGGTATCCTCATAATTGGTGTGGCTATAGCGAAGATAGCAGAGAGGTATAAAGTTCCACACCCATTACCGCTTGTTATCACAGGATTGATTATGGGAAGAGTGCTGGTGTTCCTAAATCCTGAAAGTCCACTCGTACAAATTGCAGGTTTTGATTTCATCGCACAATTGACTCTAGCAACTGTATTATTCTATGCAGGTCTCACGTTGAATCTAAGAGACCTTCGTCTCTCGATTACAAATGTAATGCTTCTATCTACAATTGGTGTACTTGCCACTTCATTAATTGGAGGATTTGCCCTGCAGGTATCAACAGCTGCAATAGCAATTCCAATTGGTATAGCTGCGTTTCTAATAGGAGCTATATTATCACCAACAGATCCTGCAGCTCTATTCTCTGTTCTTGAAACAGGGGGTGTGAGAGTCAAGCGCAAACTATTCTCAATTCTTGAAGGAGAAGCTGTATTCAATGACGCAACATCAGTTATTCTTGTAATCACAGTATTCGAACCCATAGTAATCGCTACACTAGAGAATACTGCAGGGAATACAAATTTGGGGTTAATCCTTGGTGAGTTTATTGCCAGCATGGGACTTGGTGTAGTGCTTGGTTATATTGTTGCTCGAACGGTGGGATGGGCTATCCCAAAAGCAGGAGATGACACGAACGTTTCAATCCTCACCGCCACCACACCATTTCTAGCATATGGTCTGGGAGAACTATTTACAATATTCGAGATTCATCCAGGAGCTCTTGCCGCAGTATTTGCTGGCATTTTTATGGCAAACGCACGAAGGATGGGGATTCAACCTCTACCTCAACGCTCGATGCGTAGAGTAATGAAGAATGTTTCATTCTTCTTCGAAATCGTAGTTTTCATTCTTCTGGGATACACGCTGAGTGTTCCACTTATTGAAGGAGATCGTTCAACAGAAACAATAGCATTCATTCTTGCTAACCCAGCTATCATGATACTTGGATTAATTATGGCAATACTAGTGATTTTGGTTGCTAGACCAATCTCAGTCTTTCTCGTTACAGCAGGAGACAGGACAATGGGGTTCAAAGAACGATTCTTTGTAAGCTGGGCGGGGGTGAAAGGAGTCGCTAGTGCTGCATTAGCAGCTATAGCAGTCACAGTAATAATTCAAGAAACCTATGAACTCGAGGGAGTCGCGCAAGCAGCTTACTTGAACGCTATAAGAAATGTAGTCCCTACCATTTACGCTCTTGTCTTCATTGTCCTTCTAGTTAGCTTAATTGTCCAAGGTTTGACAACATCATATCTTGCTAACTTTTTAGGACTGATTGAAGAAAAAGATGAAGCAAAGGAGATAACAGTTCATCGCGAAGCAACCAGACAAGCTCTTCTTCAATTAGTTGATCAATACACAGAAGGCAAGATGGATGCTGAGATGTATAGTAAGTTCAAGTCCGAATTGGAAGAAGAAATCTTCAACCTTGAGGCTGAACTCAGACGTATAGTTTCAGTTAGAAGGAGAAGAATAAAAGAACTTGGCATCAATGAGATGATATTCAGAAAGAAACTGGAGGTATACGAGAAAGAGTATGAGTCTGGAAAGATTTCAGATGCTGTATATCAAGATCTGAAAATACAGTTAGAAGCTGAAATTGAAGAGATTATCAATCGAATTCAAAGACATGAGAGTCGAATTAAATTTGAGCCAGACAACACCTAGTTCATAATGAACAAAAATAATGAAACCAGATTTGCTTGAGGGAGAATCTATGTCACAGGAGAGGACTGATGCATCAACCGAGTTTATCGATTATAATGAATGCCTTTCAAGTCTCGGAGCAAATCCTGAAGGACTAACTGGGGATCATGCCCGACAACTTCTTGCAGAATTTGGTCCAAACAGTCTATCAATAGAGAAAGGTGACAGTGCCATAATCATGTTCCTCAGACAATTCAAGTCACCGCTAGTGTATGTTCTAATTCTCGCCGCAATTATTTCTCTCATCGGAGGTCATGCTGAGGATACAGTGGTTATTGGAGTCATTCTTGTGATTAACTCAATAATTGGCTTTACTCAAGAGTGGCGAGCAGAAAAGACGATTGAGTCTGTTAAGAAACTAATTGAGGAAAAATCAATAGTAATCAGAAATGGAGAAG
>JBHLQJ010000122.1:0-8406 GCA_048884945.1 Candidatus Thorarchaeota archaeon
AATCCTTGCATCGAACACCTCATCGCTGAGTATAACCGAGCTTGGTAAGGTCACAGGTCGACCGGGTAAGGTAATTGGTATGCATTACTTTTCTCCTGTACCTGCGATGAAGCTACTTGAAGTCATCCTCGGAAAAGAAACAAACGAGGATACAATTCAGACTGCCATAGATGTAGGCTTGAGGCAGGGTAAGACTACTGTTAAGGCAATTGATAGTCCGGGATTCATTGTCAATCGACTTCGAATGCAGATATCGAGAGCTGCGATGTTAATCTATGAAAAAGGCTTGGCAAGCGCTGAAGAGATTGACACTGCTATGAAGGAGCAGTTCGAAACACCAATGGGATCAATGGAATTGACTGACTTTGTGGGTTTGGACATCTCGTTTGGTACAATGAGCACACTGGAGAGAGAACTAGGAAAATGTTACAAAGTTCCTGAAACACTCAAGAGATTTGTACAGGAAGGAAGAATTGGAAGAAAAGCTGGAAAAGGCTTCTATGCCTATGATGACCAGAAACGGTCGCTTGAAGAACCAAAAGGTGCAGACCCATCTTGGTTGGTCACTAGAATCATCATGCCATACCTTAGGGAAGCGATGATTGAATTTGAAACTGGCATCGCATCAAAAGAGGATATTGACAAAGCCATGAAACTAGGTTCCAATTATAAAGAAGGGCCCTTTGAAACTATTGCTCGGCTTGGACTCGATACCGTTCGAGATGAGTTGAAAAAACTTCAACAAGAATTTGGAGATTGCTATAGCCTTCCCCAAATGCTTCTGTAACTATAGAGGTGAAATTGTAATGACAGAAGATTTTGTTCTTTATAATGTAAGAAACGCGATAGCCACTATAACCATTAATCGACAGGATAGATATAATGCACTCAACATTAGTGTAAAGAAGAAATTATTAGAGATGTTTCAGCGAGCTGAAGAAGACGCTTCTGTTAGAGTAGTTATTCTTACGGGTTCTGGAGAGAAAGCATTCATTTCTGGGGCTGATGTAACGGAATTTGTCGGCCGGAACTCAGAAACCATCAAACAAGTTGTTAATCCTAGCAGAGAAATATCTCGATATATGAACTCAATGAACAAACCGATAATTGGTGCTGTGAATGGATTTGCGCTTGGTGGCGGTTGCGAATTAGCTCTCGCATGTGATATTCGTTATGCATCGAAAAATGCACAATTTGGTTTTCCAGAGTTAAATCTCGGAACAATGCCTGGAAATGGTGGTACTGTAAGACTTCCTAGACTTGTTGGTCTTGGAGTTGCGAAGGAACTAATCTTTACTGGTGGTAGGATAACTGCGGAGGAAGCCTTGAGAATTGGTCTTGTGAACAAAGTCTTTGGTTCCAT
Source organism: Candidatus Thorarchaeota archaeon (assembly GCA_048884945.1). Taxonomy (GTDB): domain Archaea; phylum Asgardarchaeota; class Thorarchaeia; order Thorarchaeales; family Thorarchaeaceae; genus SMTZ1-45. The sequence continues at coordinate 1,364 of JBHLQJ010000122.1, forward strand.
AGATGAGCTCAAAACAGGCACTCAGGAACTTGCGAAAAAGCTCTGTCAAATGCCTGGAGTCGCTCTTGGATTGGCAAAACAATCTATACAGAAGGCTTGGGAACTCCCATTTAGTGAACACCTCGCTTTTGAGCTTGAGGTATTTTGCCAAACATTTGACACTGAGGATAAGGAAGAAGGTGTAACTGCTTTTCTTGAGAAACGCACACCTGAATTCAAACATAGGTAGTGTATAGGTTCTTGCCGATTGACTAAGCTCCTAGAATTTCAAGATGCCCTTCCTCTCGAATCACTAATCCCTTCTTTTCTAATAGTTCGATGTGCTTCTCAAGCATGAATTCCTCGAAAGCGAAATAAACTGGATGTGGGATACGTGGATATATTATCGGGATTTTCGAAAGCTTCTTCACAGTATTCACACCTTCTGCAATATGGCGTAGAATTTCTTCATCTCTTTGCTGGAAGAATGCAAGAAATCTTTCTAGTTGTTCTTTAAGCCCGTCTGTCACAGGCTTGAGTAAGTGGCTGCTAATGCCCACTTTTGGTTCCAAATCGATTATCCGTTGTATAGACCTCTTGAAATCTTCGAGATTGCTAACTACGTTCCCATACCAAGGTCCAAACTCAGTTAGGTCAATGTCAACAAGAAGTATCTTTTCACAACCATTGATACCAAAACATGTATGGTCATGTGTGTGGCCTGGTGAATGCAATGGGATTAATTGAATCTCACCACAATCTATGGCTTTTTCATTTTGGAAATTCCCATCTACAACATAGTTATTTTTCACGTGGGGTAGTCTAGATTCAAGTAGGTTCAACCAATGCTCTTTTACTTCCTGACTGTCAATTCCAATGAACTTCAACATGTTTTCAAATTTCGCAATTCCCTTTTCAGCCAGTGGATGACACAACACTTCACAATCAGACAAACGTCGCAGATATTCTGCGTATCCCTTATGATCTGCATGATAATGTGATAACACAATACGGTCCAAATCTTCTGGTTCATGCCCAAGATCTCTGAGTGTCGAAAAGACTTGAATTGGATTTGAACCTGCATCTACAAGAGTTAAAATTTCATCATCAATTAGTAATGTATTTGCTTCTGGGAAACGTGCTTCATTCATGCCTCTGATAAGATGAACTTTAGGTTCAATCTCCAAATGCGCAGGATAGTCTGACATCATCCTATCGGATGTCATGACACTACATAACTATCGTGGTCGCACAATCTATATGCTCCATTGCACAATCACAATGTGTTTCCATGAAGCATGGTGAGAAGAATGACCGATCGTCTGTTTGCTGTTTTTGACATTGGCACTACAGGAACACGTTCTATTATAATGAATGAAGAAGGACAAGAAATTAGCAAAGCCTATGAGGAATATCCTCCTAAACCAAAAAATGTCAAAATACATGAACAAGTTGCAGATACTTTTTGGCGAACATCCGCCAATACAATGCAGCGAGCTCTGTCTGGCTGTAAGTATGGCTCTGATGCCATTGTTGGCGTAGTCGTTTCAACGACTAGAGATTCAATAACACCAATAGAAAAAGATGGTACTGCATTGGCTCCTACTGTAACTTGGGTAGACAATCGCTCAAGTGCAAAGAGTAAAGAAATGGCTGGTGAAATTGGTCCCCGAAAAAGTATCAACAAGCTGATGTGGTTTATTGAGAATCGTCCAGAGTTCTTTAATAAAGTCTACAAATGGGCGCCTCTGGATGCTTTCATCAATAATCGCCTCTGTGGTGCTTTAGTGAGTTCTCCTGCTGATGCTAGATTTGGACCAATTGATCATGAAACTCTTCAATGGTCAGAAGAATTGTGTGCAGCCACTGGAATCCCTATTGATAAGCTGGTGGAAATCAAGGATTCAGGAACAACAATTGGTGAAATCAGCTCAGAGGCTGCGAAATCAACATCACTGCGAAAAGGAACACCGGTCATCCTTGGGAGCGGAGATCAACAATGCTCAGCTTTAGGGATGGGCATTATTGAACCCGGTTTGGTGAAAGCCACAACAGGTACTGGAACTTTCGTGATAACACATCTTGATGAATTCATGGAAGACCCATATGTCATGTGGTGCAATCCATCTGCAATACCTGGGAAATGGATTCTCGAAGGTGTAACTCCTGGTACCGGTTTAACATACAGATGGTTTCGAGATCAATATTGTGAACCCGAGATGAAGATTGCCGCACAAACTGACAAAGATGTATACCAAATCATTGAGGCATCTGCGGCATCTGTCCCTACGGGTAGCGATGGTCTTGTTATGTTCCCATTCATGGCTTACAATTTAGGAATATTCTATAATCTTGGCTTTGTACATACGAAAGCACATATTGCTAGAGCAATTATGGAAGCCAACGGTTACATCATTTCGATCTATCTTGAGATGATGGAAGGAATGCTGGATACTGAGTTTAAGGAACTTCGGATTGGCGGTGGAGGGGCTAACTCACCACTATGGCGACAAATTCAAGCTGATTGTATAAATAGACCGGTCATTTTACCAAAAGTGCGAGAATCAACTGCAGTAGGTGCTGCTATGCTTGGTACAGTAGGAATGGGAATTTTCGGAAATTACAAGGAAGCTGTTGAAAATATGTTCCATGTAGAGGAACGAAGAGAGCCAATTCCTGAGAATATTGATGTATATCAAAAACAAGTTCAAGTCTTCAATAAACTGCTAATTGCTGAGATGGGAAAAATCCTAGAAGCAATCTCCTAGGTTTTGTCTAGTCATGATACCTTGCAGTATCTATGCATCATCATCCTTTTGATTGTCTTCCCATATTCGACCGAAGAATACCAATGCTAACACGAGCTCAGACCCGGTGGAGTTTTGTACAATATACTCAATAGACTCACTCACTGTGTCTTCATTGTCCCATGCGTGTCTAGCTAAGTTTACAATATCCTCAAAACGGTGATCAGGAACATCCAAGGCTTGAGTGAGTTTCTTTACATCATGGCTGTTGATAATAAGTATACCAAGGTCATATGAGGGCATAAGGCAGTTCACCAATAAAACCCGTGATAATCCACTTTTAATGTAATCTTGGTTATTACCTGTGAGATTTTGCAATTGTATCCAATCCGAAACCTTAGTATTGTGCGTTCACTCTGAACCCACAGTCAAATCCCATTGACCCATCAGGAAAAGATATGCATGACTAAATCCGAATTTGATGTTGTCATAATTGGTGGAGGAAGTACTGGCACTGCTGTAGCTCGTGATTGCGCTTTGCGAGGTCTAAAGAGTCTTCTATTAGAGCGTGATGACATTGCATCAGCCACTGTTGGCACTTGTGCAGGGATGATTTCATCTGGACTCAAATACAGAAGTGAACCTGACATAATGAGAATGTGCTCAGCAGAGGTTGTGCATCTAAATCGAATCGCGCGACATATAATCTCAAAAAATCCAATTGTTGCTCCACTTCTAGACTTGAGTGATGCCACAAGTGACGGTGATTATATTGATGCTTATTCAGAACATGCTCAAGAAAGAGACGTTCCTGAAATGATGTTTCTTACACCGGAGGCAACGCTCGAAATAGAACCCAAGATTCATCCTGACATAATTGCTGGAGTATATTATGAGGAATTTTTTATTGACCCATTTCGTTTATCTCTGCTTCAAGCTCTTGATGCAAGAAATCATGGGGCCAAGATCAAAACATATTGTGAAGTGATTGATTTTGAGGTAGTTAATGGCTCAATTCAAGGGGTTGTCTTCTATAATCGCACAACTGGCAAAACTGAGAAAGTTCGAGCAAAGATAATTGTCAATGCAGCTGGACCCTGGGCTCATAAAATTGTTCGAATTGGTGGCGGCGAGCTTGATCTTCGACTCAATAAGGGTGCTCATGTTATTCTTGATCGACGTATTGTGAATGTTGGAATCACTTCGAAAGCGATAGATGGCCGCTGGATCTATCTGTTCCCTCATGAAAACACTATGTTATTGGGTACTACTGCATTGGATACATGGGAAGACCCTGACACCCTTGTGGCATCATTTGATGAGATTGAGTATCTTTTGAAAAGCATCGAGATTGTAATTCCATCTATTCGCGAAGCCCGAATCATTCGAACTATGGCTGGTGTGCGTCCACTTGTGCCTGATTGGAAAGTCCCTGAAGATAAGGTGACTCGTGGATATCAGGTGATTGATCACGATAATGGGATGATTAGTTTCACTGGCGGAAAACTGGTAATGTGTAGACATATGGCTGAAGCAGTAACTGATCTTGTATGTAAGAAACTAGAAGTAGACGCAAAATGTACGACCCACGAAAAACCTCTTCCTGGTAACGATGCTGATGTAGATATCGAATCACTGTCTGCTGAATTTGGTATTAGCATGCATACTCTAGAACGAATGCGAGCGCGTAGAGGTACAGAGATCATTAAAATCTTGGAGCTTACGAGAAACCATCCAGAATGGAAGACTACAATCTGTACATGTGAGCCTGTTATAGAAGCTGAGATACGATATGCTATTAGAGAGGAGTTCCCACAAACACTGAATGATTTACGTCGTAGACTCCGTCTTGGCACCGGTCCATGCCAAGGAACATTTTGCACTTTCAAAGCTGCAGCAATACTCGCTGAAGAACTTGACCTAGAAGGTGATGATTTTCTAGTTGATATCCTCGATTTTAGAGCAGAGCGGTGGAAGGGAATCCGCCCTTCAATGAGAGGCGAGCAGATTGCTCAGGAAGAGTTGGCTCAGGGTATGTATTCGTGTGTTGGGAACCTTGACAATTCTGATGTAGACTATGATCTAAAACCATGGGAGGAGGCGGGTTAGATGGATTTGAAATGTGACCTCCTTGTGATAGGTGGTGGAATGGCTGGTCTTGTTGCGGGTACCATTGCATCAAGAGAGGGGCTCTCCACAATCCTTCTTCGTAAAGGGCAGAGTGCAACTGCTTACTCCTCTGGTGCTATAGATGTTATAGGATATCTTCCAGAGCTGTCAGAATCCTTTTCATCGCCAGTTGAAGGACTAACAGCTATTGCTGGGCTCTATCCTCTCCATCCATATAGTATTGTAGGCTATGATGAATCCATCAAGCCTGAAAATGTTGTGAACGAGGTTGTAGATAGAACACGGGATGCCATCAATTGGCTTAAGACAACTCTCAAAGAAACGATTTCTCCGCTAAAAGGTACTTTTGATTCAAATATCTATCCGATTACAGTTCTTGGGACTACAAAACCAACATGCCTTATTCAAGAAACAATGTACTCTGAAACACTTCAAAAACGCGAAGATAGTACACTTCTTTTTGCTGGAATCAAAGGATATCCTGACTTTAGTCCCTCAATCGCAGCCAAAACCTATGTTGAGGACAGACTTGCATTTAACGAACCGCCACACAAAGTTGGCCAATGTCTGTTACAAATCAATCCATTTGGAAAACCATACAATCTGTCCTCTGTTGAAATTGCACGGCATCTAGACCATGAATCTTCAGTTGATGAACTAGCGAAACAGCTGAAGTCCCACGTGGAGAAAATAGGTGCCACCCATGTGGCACTACCACCAGTGCTTGGTATTAGAAAGGCTTTGGAGAACCAAAAGAAACTGGAAGAAATGCTTGGTACTGAGGTCTTCGAATTATTGGGGTTTCCTCCGTCTGTTCCTGGATTAAGACTTCAACTCTCTTTAGAAGGGGTATTCAAAAAGAGTGGAGGTACCCTGCTAGTTGGACACGAAGCGACGACCTATTCCAAAACCAAAGACAAAGTGAAAAGCATCAAAGCAAAAGCTCCACGAAGAGAACTCCAAATTAGCGCAAAGGGTTTCGTTCTTGCCTCCGGGAAATTCATTGGAGGTGGATTGAGTGGAGACATCAATGGAGTCCATGAATCTGTTTTTGGGCTGATGCCAGTCACTGGTGCATATCATTACGCTGGTGATATTGTTCCCTCGCGATTTACAAATCGTTTGTCAATCAGCCCTGAAGGGCAACCTCTCTACACCTGTGGGTTAACTGTTGATTCACACTTTAGACCAGTCCAAGAAGATGGAATTGAATGGGCAACAAACCTCTTTGCCGCGGGATCAGTTTTAGCTGGATATAACTACTCAGCAGAGAAAAGTGGATTAGGTGTCGCTACTGCAAGTGGGCTTTCTGCAGCCAGGAATGCTATTGGCTTCATAAAGGAGGTGGCTTGAAATGAATGAGGATGAAGCCTTTGAGTATGTAAAGAGCACGCTCAGAAAAGAACGAATTATTCCCTATCATCCAGAGGAATTAGAAATCGTCAAGTCCATTGAGAATTGTATCAACTGCGGAATCTGCATTAATCACTGTCCTGTTGTTGCTGCTGCGGGTTTAAACAGGTTTAGTGGTCCCCGAAGTATTGCAGTTGAATTAAGTCGTTCTCCACCTGAATTCTGGTCTACAGCTGACATCGTATATCTATGTACTGGCTGTGGGACCTGTCGTGAAATATGCCCAAGAAACGTCAATATTCCAGATATTGTCAATCTAATACGTTCAAGAATATTTGAGCAACGTCCAGACCTCGTGCCGAAAGGGCTCTTTGTAGTAAGAGAAGTTTTGAATGAACACAAATTGGCTTTTGAGCCTTGGAACGACAAAGACGAGAAAGCCGAGAGTAGAAAAATGCGCCTAGAAAGACTTGGTCTCCCATTTATCCAGGACAAAGTACTCGAACAGGCTGATGTTATTTTTTATCCCGGATGTCAAGCCGAGGAGCGAGCTCAAGAGGTTCGTGAAGCTGGCAAGATAATTTTGGATTATTTTAAGATTGATTATACACTACTCGACGAGATGTCCTGTTGTGGTTTACCAGCTCGATTAATGGGTGACGATAAGACTGCAAGAACTTTGGCTGAAATGCTAAGAAAGAAAGTAAAGGCATTAAACGCGAAAAAGATTGTAACTACTTGTGCAGGATGTACTTCAAGTCTATCTGATATTTCTCATCTATATAACTGGGGAATTCCTACTGTTCACATTCTGGAATTCATAGCTGAAGATAT
>JBHLQJ010000123.1:0-8393 GCA_048884945.1 Candidatus Thorarchaeota archaeon
ACGTTCTTCATAACTCATTGTTATTCACTCGCTCTATGCGATATGCAAGTTGTCAAAACTAGCGTGTCCTTCTGTGAGATTTGCGATGCCTGAAAAAACAAACTCGATAATTCCCATGATAGAAAGTGCGTTTCGCTTCTCGTTTACCTGCAAATAGATTCTCAGAATCACTCCTTATGAACTTGTGTACAGCGGCCCTATATTGAATATTCATCTAATTTTCTACCATTGTTATATCCCTCTGGCATCAAATTATGTTAGCTGAAGAAATGCCTTTTTGGCTAGAAACATATTGTTTAGAAAATTACGACAGCTCAAGGAATCGAATTACAGTTGGATTACGCTCTAATTCATCGATAAGAGCATGTTGAAGTCTGAGGACTTGAAAGAGTGTGTTAATGCTCCTGATGATATCACATCTACTCCGCTCTTAGCATAATCCCTGATGTTCTCTTCATTGATTCCCCCAGACACCTCGAGTATCACCTTGTCCCGTGTCCCATCAGCTTTGAGGACTTCAATGAGTCCGCCAACATCCTTTGGTTTGAAGTTGTCTAACAGGATTATATCAGCTCCTGCACCGATGGCTTCTTGTACTTGTTGTAGTGTGCGAGCCTCGCAAGCCACTTTCTTACTGAAAGAGGTCTTTTCCTTGGCTGTAGTCACAGCCGCACGCACTCCGCCAGCTGCAGTGATATGATTGTTTTTTATCAACACCATATCATCAAGCGCATATCGGTGTGGATCACCACCACCAATGATGACTGCTCGTTTCTCAAAGAACCTGAACCCAGGTGTTGTTTTTCTTGTGGCTGCAACTCTTATTTTTGGATTCTCTTTTTTTGCTACACTCACCATGTTGTGTACCTTTGTTGCAATGCCACTCATTCTCTGTACAATATTAAGACAGACCCGTTCAACCGTTAACAAGGTCCATGCAGAACCCCTTAAACGCATCACCGGTTGCTGTGGGTCTACCCAGTTCCCTTCAAAAGCAAGTATCTCATAGGTGAGGTCCGAGAAATCAGCTATAGCTGCAACTTCTTCAATTCCTGCAAGCACTGATCGTTCCTTTGCATAGATTGTAGCTAATGCCTTCGTATCCTCCGGCACTGTCAACTCGGTCGTAAGGTCACCAGACCTGACATCTTCTTCAATGAATTTCTTTAGACTCTCTATCGCCTCTGGAGGAAGGTTACCAAATCTCATTCAATCACACCTCGGATGTTTTGGATTTCTTACAATCTTGCCTCTAGGCTTCTCCTCACCAAAGATTTCAGCCTGAAACGACATAAACTCAGTCTCAGGGTCTTTCCACATATTAGCTGGCAGTCCCGCTTTGTTACATGTATGCTCCAAGAACTCTCGCGTATTCCATTTCCAATCGACTGGGACTTGAGGGAGAAGAAGCCCTCGAAACATACCTCTGATAGCAATCAAGCCATCTCTTCCGACCTTGACGAGGTTCAACAAATCTTCGGGCTTTGAGTACTCAATCTTTTTTGGCGGTGTAAGGACGCTCAAATCCACTATGATTTTATCAAGCTCCTTTGGAGTGACTGGAGGAAAACGTGGGTCATTGATTGCAGAATCTTCAGCAGAATCTATTGTAGCTTCAACTAGAGCCTGTGACGGATATGGTCGACCGATACATCCTCTCAAGCTAGCGCGATTTCCAAGAATCGAGTTTAATGTTACAAAAACTCCAGATTTTGCGTGCAAATGCTTTGGTGTATACTCTGGAATCTTGGGTTTCTTACGAGTCTGTACGACTTCATCCACTGTCTGCCTAGCTAGTTTAACAAGAAAGACTCCGTCATCATCTGAGTATGTAAAGGACACTACGCATCAACTCGGTCTAACAGTGCAATATCATTGTTATTTATCTTAACTTATCCCGTTTTCTGGACTGGTATTCTCCCTGCAATACCAGGCCCTGTGACAAATTCACCATTATCAAACACTACCACACCGCCTACAATAGTAGTCACAACGCTTGCTAGAACTCGTCTTCCCTCAAACGGTGTAATTTTTGCTTTCGAAAAGAAGTCATCGCCCTTAATTGTTCCCTCTTGGATTCTTGCTAGTACTATGTCTGCATCGTACCCCTTTGAGATAATTCCCTTTTTCTCAAGTCCTAGAATTCTTGCAGGTGCAGAAGAACAAACCCTCAGATAGTCTATCCACGCCAGGCGTTTATCAAACACTTCTGTCAACATAAGACGCATTGTGGTTTCGAGACCGGGTATTCCTGATGATGCTGTAAGAAATGGAGCTGTTTTCTCCCATTTCTTATGTGGTGCATGATCAGAAGCAACACAATCAATTGCACATGTCTTACATAACGCATCCATCAGCATCCTATTGTCATATGGCGACCTCAATGGTGGAAGCATTTTGGCTATCCCGTTATCTTGAGGAAAATCCCCGCCTGAAAGGAAAAGATGATGAGGAGTAACTTCAGCGGTCAATGTGTCTTCAGCTCTATTTTCATAAATCAGTCGAGCAGTTGCTGCGCAACTGACATGGCATACATGTAATCGGGCTTCATACTCAATTTTGGCATCTACGAACGACTGAACAGACTGCACTTCATTCTCACAACTGTGTGCAAGGAAGAACTCTTCTATGTCATTTGGCATCTTCTTGGGGGCAGGCAGATCCGGATGAAAAAGAAGTGGGATTCCACTAGTCACTGCTAGTTTAGTACAGTCCTTAATCCTGTCCTTTGTGTATATGGTGCGCTTATCTAAAGGTGAGTGAGGATAGACTTTCAATCCAAGAATGTCCTTGAGCATTTGGACATCGAAATCATCAATATTGTGAGGAATTCCAGCATAGAATCCCACATTCACATAACTCAACTCCTCTGCTCGAGATATCTTCTCATCGAGTGTCTTCTTATCCAGGACTGGAGGGTTTGAGTTTGGCATATCAACAACCGTTGTCACACCGCCTGCAGCAGCGGCCATAGTTCCTGTTTCGTAATCCTCCTTATCAGACTCTTTTAGATCCCGAAGGTGAACATGAATATCGATTAGACCTGGAAGAATATAGAGCCCTCTACAATCAATCGAGTCACGAAATCGAGGTTCATCTCCATGTTTATAGACCCCTTCAATCTTTCCTCCCTCAATTGCAACCGAGCGTATGGTTTCCCTACCATTCTCTATGAAAATGCCATCTTTTAGGACCACATCCACGGTCATATGACATCAACGCCATTGCAGCCAGCTGAAGAATAAGCTGGGCTTACTATTACTCTGAGGTACCTGCGACCTTAAACTTGTTTGCAACAAATCTTGTGAAATCTGTTGCGCTAATCATTCCCAGAAGTCTGTTTGCATCACCTACAACTGGTAGAGAGCTCAGTTTTGCTTCTAGCATCTTTACCGCTGCATCTGCAATCGAATCATCCGGTTTTACTAGTGGTGGTTGTTGAAGCATCGCATCCACTACACGAATTTGCCTTACCTGGTTTGCTCGGTGTTTGTCAGGCACCTCTACAGTAAATCGTGCCATAGCTTCGGCAACCATACGTTCAGTAATCAAGCCTAATACCCTGCCACCATCGGTGACTGGTATACCTGAATAACCTGCTGCAAGCATGTCGCCTCTGGCTTTCACAAGACGTGAAACTGGATTGACCTGAAGAATGTCTTCTGTCGTCATGAGATCTTTGACTTTAATATCCTTGAATTTCTGAACTAATTGTGATATCTGCACCTTTGTGATTACCCCAACAAGCGTACCTTTGCTATCCACCACGGGGCAACCACTCATTCCACGCTCAACCATGAGTTGAGCAACATCAGTCACCTCATCATCAGGGCCTACTGTTATTACAGTATCAGTCATCGCACTGGATACATGGAGCCTTTTAATCGATAGAGCTACTACTTTGCTTACTCCTAGCCTATCAGCGATGTCAGCATATGTGAGAATACCTTTTACGTTTCCATTCTCGACCACAACCAGCCTCTCTACACCCTTCTTCTCTAGCTGTTCGAGCGCGTAGGACAACCTCTGGTCCTTGTCAATAGTGACCGGCTCGACCATAATTTGGCTCACTTTCATTACAATAGTCTCCTATCAAATCTGTATTCGCACAATACAAGTTGGTTTGTGAGTGTGCGACCAACTAGCTCCGGCAATTCTCGCACAGATACTGACCATCTTCTTCAATCAAGTCTGTCGAGTACTCACCACAGCTATCGCACTCGCCTCCATAGGCAATATCCTCGTCTTCTTCTTTCGGTTCAATCCCTTCACTCCTGAGCCGCAGCGATTCAACAAGGATATCGATGAGCTCTGGAGACCAACGAAGTAAATCTCTTGAAGTTATGATTCCCGCCAAGGAATTGTTTTTCAAAACTGCAACACGGCGAATGTTACTCTTTGCCATCACTCGCATGGCTTCAGTCAGCGAAGTTCCGATTTCTACATGAATTATCGGTGATGACATGACTTCTCGAGCTGCGGTGGTCTTTGCATCCCTCTCTTCTGCAATGACGCGTCTAACAATGTCAGATTCTGTTATGATTCCAAGAGGACGATCTTCATCAACAATGATAATGGATCCTATGTCCATCTTCGTCATAGATGTGGCAACATCGAAAACTGTTGCGTCTGGAGGCATCGTTACCACATTAACCGACATTATGTCTTTTACAAATATTGAATGAGAGGGTTCAGACGTTTTCTTCACCTCAATATTAATAGAAGTTGGTCCAACTCTCAGCCAACCAACTGGCAGAGTGTCTTCTCGAGCTGAACTGCGAATTGTCTGATTTTAAATGTGTCTGTAACCTCCTATAGTTGGGCATGTGCCCAGATTCAGCGATTTATTTTTCCACTCCCGGCAGGCAAAACTCTCATCATATCCTCTTGAGGTATCTGGCTCACCATTACAGCCTGTTCATCAGGCACTATACTTTTGATTTGACTAATTACCTCTTTCACGAGTTGTCCCTTTTTCGTGTCACCTGGCGTGACTCGTACATAAAACTCGGTCTGTGAAATCACTGCAGAAGGTGGGCCCGAGATTGGAATAGCATGCTCCTCCTCGAGGACAACTCCAACTGCTAGTTCTATGGACACTCTACGAATATAGTTCTTTGAGCCATAAATCATCACCGCCCCTGTAGGTAAATATTCCCCTGAGGGTGGGCTAAAGCTCACCTGTTCTGGGTTTACCCAATAGGCATCACCATTGGACAAACCGTCCTGCCAAGCGCTTGAGAAAGTAACTGCAAACTGCGCGGCCTCCTCCAGTGTCTGTTGTCCTGGTGGCTCATCAGGCACTTTAATCAAGGTGTAAGGAGCACCATGGAGAGCTGCATGCAAGAAGACATCATTAGGGCCCATTTGGTGTTTCGCGAGAGTTTCATTGCTCTTTGCATCTCGTCCTCCTAAAACTAGGAATCCTTCAGATGAGATAAACCAACGGAACTTCTCATACCATCGTTTCTTTCTTGTTTTGACAGGAATCCTCTCGGTTCCAGGCTCGGAAACTGCTACTTCTAATTTCTCCAGTTTTTCCTTTGTTTTCATAATCTGTTTCTTGGCACCTTCGACCTTTGATTCTGATTTCTTTGCTTGATCATATGCAAGTGAGGCATTATCCTGGGCAGAGAGTCTTATATCCAAAGTCACATCAGTGTTGTTCAATTTCACTATTATCTGACCTTGGGATGGAATAATTCTCTGCACTAATTGAGCGGATGGTATTCCCTGCTTCCGCCCCTCATCTATCTTAGCAATGATCCTCTCCCAAGGCATCCCGCCAGACCTAGCCTTAGTGACCGTTTCTAATACCTCTTGAACACTCATAAAATGTGAATATATCAATTCACCATTTGCTCTGAGCGTTTTCGCTTTTTCAATTAGGTCTTCAATACTCTCATTCTGTTTATCGATTATTCTTTGGAGTCGTATTTGTTCCCGTGAGAGAGCATCTTGTTCCTGGTCGTCTTCTAGCTCGCTTTCAGCTACTCCTGAATATTCATCAATAGTCTGACTGAAGCTATCAAACGTTTCAACTGGCATATCTCGATAGAGCTCGAACGGGAATGGTAAGAATGCAACATACTCTGAGTCTTCGTCGTCAGTAGGTTCGTTATCAAGAACGATGTTTGGTTTATTGATGCCAGTGTTTAATTTTGAAACAAAATCAGCTAATCCTGTCTGGAGATCTGATAAGGTCTGACCATCGATCTCAGGTGTCATCACGGTTGGCGAAACCTTTCCCAACGCACAGATCTCTTCGCAGCTCAAGGAATCAAGGTTAAGTCTGCTTGCCAAAGTTCGAACAATGTTTGCACTCGAATCTGCGATTATCTCTTGAAGCGCGTCCAGTTTGAGATTCAATATATCGATTCCACGTGGTGGTGGAAACTCATACTTTGCTTTTGGTAAAATGTCGCGATCGCGCATCTTTCTGTATCGCATTGCTACAAAGATGTTATCTTCCGGGTCAAGAAGAAGGAGGTTTCCACTTCCAAACAATTCCGCAACAAGTTTGTAGGACTCATTCTCATCCCCCACTTCGATAACGACAATTCGGTCTAGTTCATATTGCTTTATTGAGCTGACTCGTTTATCTCTAAGGTATTTTCGTAGTACTGTGCAGAACTTTGGAGGGACACGTGGTGCTCTTCGTGCAAACTCTGTGAGGTGAATACGATGCCCCGGGTGAATGAGAAGCTGTGAAGTCCCACCGCCAGGAGCATAGAGTTTGAGGACAAAGATCTCTCCATATTGATATACATTCTTAATGAAGGCTCCTTCTGCTGACTCACGCAGCTCTGGTAGAATGAGCCTGATGTCAACATTACTCATCGAGTCCTTCATATCATATCATCTCACAATCAAACCGACACGATTATAACCTCGTCGATTGAACCAGCCACCAACCAGGCAGTGGTTTATGATGAACCTAACTCCGTTAAAGAACATCTTCAAACGCATCTTTGGGAGATGGGCAAATTCTCCAAATAATCAACAGTACTATGTGAAGATTTTCTTTGCATTAATTAGCGCTTTGGTCTGTGGAGTTACTGGACCAATCTTCGCTGGGAGTCGTGGAGTAATATTCGGTTTTCTTGTCTATATATTGTCTCTTTTTGTCATTCGATATCTATTGGAGATTGACCTAGCCACTCTTGGTGGTACGCAGAAGATGATCACAAACTCATTGCCTTCGTATCTGATGTTATGGGTTGTTTTGTGGACACTAATGTATGCATTCACAATCACACCTGAGATTCTAGCAACACTCTGAAGCATATTTGTGATATCTACAAAACTTCAGACAATTTCTATTATACTGGAACTCTTAGAATAGAGCGAATATCTGTATTGTTAGATACCCTGTTAATAGAAATGGTATCAGCGGAGGTGCTAGGTTTTCATTTCCATCTCTCCATCTCCAATAGAAATAACCTCCTAGAAGCATGACCACTAGTTCTCCCCCAAGTCCTATGATGGCCTCCAAAACAGGTTCACTCAAAATCCCTAGTTCAATCCCAGGACTGATGAAAGCTAAGACATACAATACTTTGACATCTGCTCCACCAATCGACCCAATTCTAAACAAGATGTATGCTATTGGAACTACTAACAAGAAGGCGGTCGAATGTAAGACGAGATTGCTAGTTAAATGCCCGGTGAATATCAAGACGATACCACCAACCAACCCGCCTGCAATGATAAACTCGTTTCTGACTCTTCTATCTTTTAAGTCTAGAATTGAATAAACCACAAGGAGCAGAGTGATAGTGAAAAACGACATTATAGAAGCAAACGTAATGTCAAGACTCATCAATCATCAGACTCCTATTCTTCAATCTGAGTAATCCTGTATATAGTCATAGCCTTTGGTCTTGATAGTAACACAGATTAGGCACCCGTCAGTTCTCGCGACCTGTGCGTGGGAAGTAGCTCTCGCACTTCACAGATTTACAGTTCAGAAGCTGATCGAATGAAAGACCCGTATCAAGTAATTCATGATACTGCATTTCATCTGTTGAAGAAGGCGGTAACTGAACTACCTTCAGATGTCAAGGCCGCAATTGAGGCTGCGAGAGAGAATGAAACGGATGAAACTGCAATAACCCAACTCTCTGCTATTCTGAAGAATTTAGAGATAGCAAGAACTGGAGTTCCAATGTGCCAAGACACAGGAATAATGATTTTTTTTGTCAAAGCTGGTGCTAAATTTCCTTTCTTGGGTGAAATCAAGGCCGCACTTACAGAAGCAAGTCGTAAAGCAACAAAAGAGATTCCAATCCGACCAAATGCAGTCCATCCAATCGTTGGTGGGAACTCGGGAGATAATACTGGTGTAAAGATTCCTTGGATAAACTGGGATATTGTTGATGGTGACTCTGTCG
>JBHLQJ010000124.1:0-8322 GCA_048884945.1 Candidatus Thorarchaeota archaeon
AATCCCTAGAATCAACCTCGCTTCATCAGGAGTGGCAACCCCTCGGTGCAGAGTTTCAGCAATCCTACGTGTTCGAGCTACAAAGTCCTCGTTTGGGGCTAGTTGTCCCTTTGCAAAGTAGATGTTGTCTTCAAGTCCGACTCGGACATGCCCGCCTATCATAATGGACATTGTAGTCATGTCAACTTGGCTACGCCCGATTCCAGCCACTGTGAATATCGCATTCACAGGAAGTTGCGCTCGCATGTGCAACAAGTTCTCAATCGTGGCGGGTATTCCTCCACCTACCCCCATGACTAGCTGGAAGAGAGGAGGCTCTTTTACGAGACCCTCATCAATGAGCATCGTACCTTGAGGTATGAACCCCACATCAAATGCCTCCATTTCAGGCTTGATATTGAGCTCTTGCATCCGTTTAGCGAGGAAAGTGATTGTTTCCCAGGTGTTTAGGTACACTACAGGAGGTTTCCGATTCACAAAGTTCAACGACCCAGTCGTCAGACTAGCTAATTCAGGCTGAGTTCGAAGAGGTTCCGCTCGCTCTTCGTTAGACTTTCCTGCAACACCACTTGTTGACACCATGACAAGTAGTTTGGTCTTCTTTCGAACCTTGTTTACGGTTTCTTTAAAGAGAGCAAACTCAGATGTAGGGGTTTCATTTTCATCACGGCAGTGGATATGTATTATAGAGGCACCTTCCTGTTCACAACGGTATGCGGTCTCAACAATCTCATCTGGTGTAACAGGGAGGTGAGGAGTGTCCTTCTTCCTTGGTACAGAGCCAGTGGGAGCAACAGTGATGATGAGCTTCTCCATCTTTATTCCTCAGATTTTTTCAGGTCAAGCGCGGAGTTCAGCATTGAACTTCTCAAGCTGATTACAACCGTCTACAACAGAAGGAGCGATAGACAAAACAAACTCCTTTGGATTCCTGATGGCAGACTTCCTATTCTTCTGAAACTCCTTGAGTGCAGTTGCGCCATCATAATCAACAGTGGCAAGTCGAATCGATAGATCATCTGGAGGCATACCAAACTCAGACCCTGGAAGACTTGCTAGAAACCAGTTCTTAAGGAGGTGTTTGGCGAGCTCGCCTGAAGTGGTAACACCCTTCTTTTTGAGCTCCTCTTTTTGATTGTTCCAATCGGGAAAGAGATAGAACGCACCTTGTGGGTAAGGACATGAGATACCCATGTCATGAATTCTCTGATACACATATCTTGTGACCAGCTCATGAATAATTGCGCAGTCTCGCATGTAGTCAACTAGCTTGGTGTCTGTCCTATAGGCCTCAATTCCAGCATATTGAATCGGAGCAGATACACAGGACCATAGTTCACTTCCGACGGCCAGGATGCTTCGAAGGAGTGGTGTTTCGTCTGCAGGGAGTAGAAGAGTTCCTAGCCGGTAACCACCAAGAGACCGGTCTTTCGAGAGACCACTGCTAACGAGGGCACCATCAGGATAAAACTCTGCAACACTATGATGCTCCTGGTCTCTGAAGTGTGTCAGCGCATAAATCTCATCAGAGAGGATGATGACATTATACTCACGAGCAACATCAACAATCTCCCGAAGCTGCTGCGCTGAGAAAGAATGTCCAGTAGGATTGCAAGGATAGTTCAAAACCAGCACTTTCTGTTGGTCACGATCAGGTGCGTGAGCTCTGATCGCCAGCTCTAATAGTTCAGGTTCTAATCTATAGGAGTGCTCTGAAAAGGTCACGATGTGATGAACATCTCGAGAGAGGAACCGACCCATGTGCTGGTAACTGACCCATGAAGGCGCAGGCAAGAAGATGGGACCATCCAGTGCAGTGAGGGCTGCAAACATGAGAGGTTTACTTCCCGGACCAATAACTATCTGCTCGGGGGCGTATTGCAAACCAAACATTGTCTGATAGAACTTTGATACCTGCTCCCTTAGTTCAATGATCCCTTGTGTAGGTAGATATCTTTGCCGCCATGAGTTCTCGCAGAGGGCTTTCCGAACAAGAGAATGAACAGGAAAGGGGGACTCACCAAAGCCCATGTGATAGACTTTTTCACCACGTTCTCTGATGGTTGTGATTAGTTCGTTTATGGCTAAGGTAGCAGATGGGACAATCTGTTTTGCTGAAAATGAAACATCCAACGGGCACATACCTCCATTGTCAAAGGGGCTGCATGGTTGAAGCTCTTCAAGCTACAAATAGCTTGTTGCAGTGTTCTCATGAAATCAGCAAATACAAGAGTAGGTTCAGATAATGAAGAAATGATACCGATGCTCTCTCTGCCAAAAAAAATAGGGTACTCAATGGGAAGATTTGGACCATCATTTTTGATAACCATGATCCAAATCAGTGCATTCTATGTCTATGGGACTAGCTTTCAGCTCAATTGGTTCTTGAATGGCATCTCGTTGGCGGCATCATATGTGGTCATTGGTCTGACCCATTGGTTTACTGGATACTACAGTGATACCCTGAAGAGCAAATGGGGCAGGAGAAGACCGTTTGTCATCATTGGGACTCCAGGGATCGTGATAACTGCATTCATGATCTTCGTGCCTAACTGGTTTCTCGACACAACAAATCCAGCACTCGAAATGGTCCTCTTCACCTACTATCTGACATTCCTTTGCCTCTTCAAGTTCTTCTATGCCTTCGTAATGACTGCTCATCAGGCATGGCTACCTGAGATTACCGATGAGGCTGAGAGACCCTTTGTGTCTGGACTCATGAACACATTCAACTTTGCGGCGGACTCTGCAGGAGGAATCATGGGTTTCATGTTGCCATTACTGTTTGTAACTGTACCAGTAAGGCAGTTGAGTGAAACCGGTTTCAGTCTTATTCTTACATTCTGTGGCATCACCCTCCTTTTCATGCTGCCATCGATGCTGGTCATTCGTGCAAAACCAGGAGTCACACCTATTGTTCGTAGCCTAAAAGATGAAACTCGAGTAGCGGTAGAAAATCGAACATTCGTTGGCTGGACACTTGCAGTAGGATTCCTCTCATTCACTTTAATTGCAATAAACCAGTCCTTAGTAGGATTCTTGCAACAGGTAATGTTCCTAGATTCCATTGAAGCACTGGCTCCTGCAGCCCTTGCTATGCTTGGCTCTACGATAGTGTTCTTCTATCTCTGGCTTGTGGGAATTCGCAGATTAGGAAAGAGGAAGTCATTAATCATCGGACTATTGCTTCTCGCAGTGTTCACACCCATCACTCCCTTTCTGCGAGATCTTGGCTCTGTTATCGGATACACCTTGGCTGCGACATTGTTCTTTATCCCCATTGGGGCAGGAATGTCCATATACTATCTCATGAGCTATGTTGTCCCGGCGGACATTGCTCAGGTCGACGAGATTCTTACAGGGGAAACTCGCTCAGGGATATACACTGGATTCATCGGTGTACCATTGAACATGTTCCAAGCAGCCTCCAGTCTGGTTCTTGGAGGAGTCATGGAGTTGTCTGTCATTCTAACAGGGTCAGAGCTTGCAGGACTCATGTGGTGGGGACCGGTGTTCGCACCGTTCCTCCTAGTGGCTGCATTCATACTTCGTTATATTGACATTGATCCTGATTTTGAGGCACTCAAGCTGAAACAAAATAGTGGAGAGTGAACATGACCGACTATTTGCCAGGAGCAGAACCGCTCTTCATTGAAGGCGATACATCAGGTTGCCTCATTCTTCATGGCGCCGGAGGAGGGTCTGCATGGGATCAGAAGGAATTTTCGAACATTCTGCATAAACAGACGGGAATGACTGTCTGGTTGCCATCGCTAACAGGATTTGGGACTAAACCAGAGGACCTTCTTGATGTCAGTCTCGAGGATTGGCTCGCTGATGCACATTTGGGACTTGATCGCCTTTTAGGAACCTGTCAGCAGATCTTCATTGTGGGACACAGCATGGGTGGCGTTCTTGCACTGCTTACGGCTTCAGAAAGGAGAGAGGTCAGTGGTGTGGTTACATGGGCAGCTCCATATACGGTCAAGAGTAGGCTTTTGCCACTTCTTCCAGCCATAAACAAGATTCCACTTATCAAGCGAGCCATTCCTGAGCGTCACGGGTCTATGGCACCTAAATGGCTGCTGGATGCAGGTTGGGTAGGATATGAATGGATCCCAACAAGTATAGGACTCATAGCTCATGACGCTTTGAAACGTCTTAAGAAAGCTCTCAGCGATGTGACCTGTCCTGCTTTCATTGTTCAGGGTACTGATGATGATGGGGTGTCAAGAGATAGTGCCAAGAGAATCTTCCAAAGCTTAGCTTCAGGTAGAAAAGATGTGTATATGGTTGATGGAGCACCACATGCAATCATGAGTCATAACAAATACAAAGACGCCTTGTTCACTCGAACAATAGAGTTCTTGCAGGATATCAGAATGCGTTGAGCTCAGTTATTTCGAAGGTACTTTCGCTTTGATTTGTTGAAGAAGGTTACCAAGTCCTGTTTTCAACCAGGAAAACGCTCCTCTCAACTTTGCCCCAGACCAAATGAGTCCGGACCGTATTCGTGACCCGAGTTGCCTGAACACACCAGGAATATTATCCGGATTTAACCATGCGAAGAACAGGATGAGGAAGACAACAACACCAATCCCAGCAACAATAGCAAATTCGACAGCTAGAGGAGTTCCTGGTGTATCAATACCACCAGTTGGTTCTGATGTTGTCGTGGGGGTGGTGGTTGTATCGGGGGGTGGTGTGTTCGTTGCAGTG
Source organism: Candidatus Thorarchaeota archaeon (assembly GCA_048884945.1). Lineage (GTDB taxonomy): Archaea > Asgardarchaeota > Thorarchaeia > Thorarchaeales > Thorarchaeaceae > SMTZ1-45. The sequence goes on from JBHLQJ010000124.1 coordinate 4,720, forward strand.
GTAGATGTGACAATTACCCATCTAGTGATGAAAGGTCCTTTCGAACAGAGTGCAGTAACTGTAAGATTGTCATCAACGGCAGCTGAAACGCTGAAGGTATCATACACCCATTCATTGGTAGACTGATTCTCGTATGTCCTGTTCATGTAGAAGATACCATTCTTTAGTATCTCTATTGTTTCAATAATGTCATTCTTATTTATAGAATAATGTGAAACATTCACCGCCAGAGCATGGGACCCAAAATCATAGACAAGTTGCATATCAGAGGGTTCTATTGCGGCAACAGTAGTGATATGAATAAATCCTAAACACATTGTCAAAGTGAGGCCCATAGTTAGGTACAGGGTCAGTTTCCGCAGACTCATCATATTTCACATCAGAAATAGCTGATGTTATGATATAATAAGCATATTTTGGGCGTTCTTCAGGAACTTTTAGACCTCATTCTTTCTTCTTCTTGCTGGATTATTCCGCCTCTCTCAGAAGTTGATTCAGCTCTCTGATTCTGTCATTTATTTTCTTTCTGAGCGTCTTGACGCCTAATGAGTCCGTAATGTTCAATGCATCCGTGAGCGTTGTTTGCGCATCCTTAAGTTGTCCATGAGTCTGATAGAACTCGGACTTGAGTAAAGCTGCATACATCCTGACACCTGGTAGATCACGCTCGAATGCGAGCGCTTCGAGCTTCGAGAGCCATCGTCCTGGGACTGCAACTTTTGACACATTCGGTGATTGCTTGTCAATCAAAATCTCGGCTCTTGTTAAATCAAATAGAATCCGGTTCTGGTTAGTACCTGTAGGTCTCCGTTCTGCAATCTCCCAAGCCTGCTCTAGGGAATCCAGCGCAACCATGAGATTCCCTTTTTTGAACTCAATCACTCCTGAGATATGATAGTAGTCGCACAGATATGTTTCGAGACCGGATTTGATTATCAATTCGTGCGAACTATCCAGAACTTGTTCGGATTCATCTATTTGGTCTAGGAGTGCCAATGCCCAAGCTTTCAAAATGAGCATTAATGGACTCCTGAATTTCCCGCTGCTTTCGAGACCTTTGTTGATCCATTCAAGTGCTTGCTGCCCATCTCCTAATGTGGAATAGATCCTTGAGAGAAGTTCCCAGAAAGTGTCACTCTGGCGTAACTCTCCCATTATCTTCAGAATCTCAAGATGGCATGAGATGGCGAGGTCATACTCACCCAATGTTTCAAACACTATTGATGAATCATTCAAAACCTCACACGTGAAAAAGGGTACTTCCAAATCTTGGGCTAAATCATAGAGTTCCTCGAAGACTACTGATGCATCCTGAGCATTGACACATCTGAGTGTATTTCCTTCATCACGCGCATTCATGTACCTGTACAGTGCTTCGTCATTTTTCTTGGCTAGATCTTTACCCTTTCGAAGGACAACAAGGGCATCCTTTGTTTCTCGTTCTCTCCATTTTACGAGCCCTTCAAATGCAAGAATCAGAGGTTCAAAACAGGACAAAAGAGGATTAGTGTTGATCAAATCCCTTGCTTTTTCAAGTGGCTCAAACAGACTTGGAATATCACCAAAAGGGTGATGAAACCACGCGTGAAGGAGATGAAGCTCTGTTTCTATCCAATCCTGTGACAATGAGTCAATCGCGGCTTCTATAGATTGAACAACAGCATCATGCGTTAATTCTTGGTCTCTTTCCATTGAGCCATGATAGTGAATCCAAGGTCTAATCCATGGCACATCTATATACTTCTCGTGAATCAACTTCATATTCGCTTCTAGTCTGCACCACCAAGCCTGAACTGCTGCAATATAGGCAAGATTGACTGGTACTTCATTCTCAAGAATATACGTACATAATCGCTGTACAAAATCATAGTAGCTGCTCGACTCGTCCATGAGCGAGTTCAGTACCAACTTTGATTCTTCATCTATGAAGGGATAGTATTTCGTAATGACCCCCATCTGTTTCATGATACTAACTCCTCATCAAGCATGAGGCGTTCAAGCTCCTGAATTCGAACAGAGATTCTATTCCTAAGAGTCTTGACACCGAGAGAATCAGTGATGTCTAGTGCATCAACAAGAATAGCATGTGCATCTCTTAGCTGGCCATGCTTCTGATACAACTCAGACTTGAGCAGAGCGGCCTGCATTCTGATACCAGGCAGGTCACACTCTACTGCATATCTTTCGAGCTGGGAAAGCCACTCTCCGGGCGTGACGTCATGGGTACCAGCCTTGGACTTGCTAGCGACTGCGATTTCTACTCCTGCCAGACCCAGAAGTGCAAGATTGCGAATTATGGGATTAAGAGTTCGTTCGGAAATCTCAAGTACTTGCTTAAAGAGATCTATTGCACTCGGAAAATCTCCGCTCTTGAACTCAATCGTTCCTGAAGCAAGATAATAGTAGCCCAACTCTCTCTCACTGCCACTCTTCATCACGAGTGAACGGGCCAGATCTAAATTATGTTCTGCCTCCTCTAGTCTGCCCAATAGTGCCAATGCCCAAGCCTTCCTGCTATATAATATTGAATACCTGAGATTTCCTGGACAATTGAGGCTTCTGTCAGCCCACTCAAGAGCCAGCTCACCTTTGCCCAATGTGCAGTAGATTCTCAAGAGCATGGGAGAGGATACAAACTCTTGACTGTCTGCTTTGACGTTTTCATGATAACATGCTATTGCTAGATCGTATTCACCAGCTGCTTCAAATGCAATTGCTGAGTCATTCAAGACCTCATATATGAAATAGGGCACTTCTAGGTCCTGGGTCAGGCCATTCAGATCTTCATATAGTGCCAGTGCCTCTTGAACATTAAAACCCAAAGGGACACCAGCCCTGCCTAGCATATTCACATACTTGTACAACACATCATCATATGTTTCTGCAATCTTCTGCCCTCTCTCGAAGTCCTGAATAGCGCCTTTCATATCACCTTCACGTTGTTTGATAACCCCCTCAAAATGCTGAACTAGCGGTTCAAAACAGACTAGAGCAGGATTAGCTTTCATCAGATCTTTTGCCTTCTCAAGAGGCTCGACCAAACTTGGCACATCACCATGGACCGGCCAGTGATAAAAGGCATGCAGTAGGTGAAGTTCTGTCTTTATCCAGTCATCAATGGATGTATCTATCGCTTCATCAACAGCTCTAGCGACCGTATCATGGTACTGCGCTTGGTCACTCTCGATGGAGGCATGAGGATACCCCCATGGCTTAATGTGAGGCAGATTTTTGTACCTCTCTCGAATCAGACCTTTTACTTCCTCCAGTCTGCACCACCATACCTGAACCACTGCGATATACGCGAGATTGATGGGTACTTCATTCTCGAGAACATGATGACCCAATCGTTGCGCAAAGTCATAGTAATTACTCGACTCAGCCATGATAGCGTCCAGTATAGACTTGCTCTCACCATCCATGAACGGGTAGTACTTTGTAATGGTCCCCATCGGCTTCAAGACTGCTCTCCCTCCAGAGATTCCAGCAATTGTTTAGTCAATTATATGATGAGACAAAATATATATAAGGACAATGGAAACAATAAGCCCGAAATATGTCTTTACCGGAATAGCACATCTTGAATCCGGAAGGAAGAATTTT
>JBHLQJ010000125.1:0-8288 GCA_048884945.1 Candidatus Thorarchaeota archaeon
TCATTACCGAAACAAGAAAAAATTGGAAATCCAGAACCCAATTGAGAATCTACAGTATCCAAGATTCTGCTGTACTCCTCAACTTTTCCACGACTAATCATGTCACCTGCAAAAAGGAAAAGATCCGGGGTTTTGCACTTGGACAATGCAATAGTGAAATCAGTAAGAAATCTTGGACTATGAACATCTCCGACTGCCGCAATCTTGATCCGACTCATTCTCAATCCTTCAGGATATTATTCAATTCCACAAATTCAACTCAGTGATTGACTTCGTTGCTGGGAATGAAACATTTCTGACAAGTGATGAGCCTATTCGTACCTCATGCCTTGTCGAGTTGTGAACATGTCCATGAATAACAAGCTCTGGTTGAAGTTCGAGGACTACAGAGTAGAACTTTCTACTTCCCAACCACGAGAAAGCTTTGGTATCCTCACCTTCACAGGTTTCAAGACAAGGACTGTAGTGCATTAAGAGAATCTGGTGATCCACTTTGTCACTCATTTTCTTCAAAAGCGAGGCGGCTCGTTTTGCACGTCTCTCAAACATGCCTTTCACACTAGGTATGTTTCGTCGTTGCCAACTCGTTGCTTTGTCAAGAGAGCCTTGAGTGCCAACAATACCAATTTTCTTGTTCTTAGAATTAATAATATGCGATTTCTCATCTAGGAGTAGAATCCTATCCGCCACGGTTGATAAAATGTCCTTTCGAACCTCACTGTACTCTTCATTACCAAAACAACCGATGATTGGAAATGAGTCACCTAGTACCTTCTCTATAATATCCAGTACGTTTGTGTACTCCTCTGCATTTCCGCGATTTATCATATCCCCTGCAAACAAGAACACATCTGGTCGTTCATGTTTTGTTAAAGCTGCTGCAAACTCTTCGAAGTATCTCGGGCTATGAACATCTGCTACTGCTAGTATTTTCACCTTCGGCACTTGTCAATATTCTGTAGTGTCCATATCAAACGCGAGTATTAAGTGTTTCAAGTATCGGAATTAAACAAAGGTAGCATTCTTTAATAATCCGATAATACTTCAATCTTCGTGATTCTAGAGAATAAAGAATCGGTTGGATAGGGTGATGGTTGTGGGTGAAAGTGAAATTAGCTATCACACGCCATTGATATTGAGGACAGGATTTCTTCATTGTTACAAAAGAACTGCTCCGATTATTATTGGCTGGCTTGTTCTAAATTTTGTAATTTACTGGCAAATGAACGTACTCGAAAATCTTGTATGGGATTGGTGGACATACTTGTACCTCCCAATTTTCTTATTGGTTGTTCATATAGCAAGAACTGCAGTTTCAGGGTATGATGACCTCTTTGGAATCTTTGATCCTAATTTTGAAAAGAGATTGAAACTCTACAAATCTCTTGATCTACCAAGTGATACATTAAATCAAGAGCGCATTAGGACAATTTTCATTGAAGACAGGTTCTATCAAGCATTCAAAAAACAGGTAAGACAAAGACTCTTTGGCGGCATCGAGAGATATTTCATACTTGCAGTCATCATTGCTAGTCCAATCATATCATATTTCTATGTAAATGCCTACCTTTTTGTGGGGGTATATGGAGCAAAAGAACCCGTTATTTGGTTGTATGTTTACATTGCCACCAATCTCATCATAGGATTTTGGTTTGCCTTTGGTCTTGCATCTCTTGTCTGGATTATATTCTCAATGATAATGAGTATTTCAAGGCTTGAGAAGTGCAAGAAGGGATTTAAAGTAACAAACTACCTTCAACTTTTGAAAGGAGAAGAATTCGAATCTTTAGACAGAGTTATGGGTTACGACACTTTCTATGAACAAACAACAGCTATAGGCTCATTCATCTATAGATTGACTCTTAGAGCACTTATCATTATGGTAGTTTATGCGTTGAACCTCATTTTTGTGAGCTTTTTGAATCAATTGAATCTTGGACTTGGTGTGTATTCTATTGGATTATTCATAGTTGGTCTCGCGATCATTCTCTTCACGTGGCCACAAGTAGGTCTTCATGGGTTACTAAATAGACGCAAGAAAGAGATTTTGCGTGAACTAATTCTCAAAAAAGACAAGCTTGATACTGAAGTGATTTTCATGACATCCAAAGTCATGGCAGCTGAACGAACAGAATCAACTCTGAACGAAGCCGCATTCAAGAGAGAAGCATCAGACAGAGTTAGTAAGATCTATTCGGATGTGAAAGAAAGAAGTACCTGGGGTTTTGAAATAAGTACAGTAATCAAATATCTAGGAACTTCAGCTATTCCCCTGATTAGTTCGTTGCTCAGTACATTGTTAGGTTTCTAGTAACTATACGATAGATGATATGATGAAATGAACTAAGCAAGAGATTAAGTACTCCAATTAGTAATTGATTGTTGTGAAACACATGCCTGGCACATGGGGGCTCAACTTATTCGACCGACTCCATATTGGTCATCAGGTCATGATTGACAGACTTTCAGAAATGCCAGACCCTATTGCATGCGTAACTGGAGGGGAACTTGTAGGTAAAGGGCTTGAGCTCGAACAGCTTATTCAGCCAATTGACCTTCGCGAGAGGAATTTGTTCAACTATATTCGTAGTCTCAAACTTGAGAATATCATTTCGGTCAGAGTGGCCACGAAGTTTGATGACCTTCTCTCAATTGTAGGAGATACCACCTTCATCATGTATCAGGGCCCTTGTTGTGAGGAGATTGAATCAGGAGCACTAAAAAAACGAAAAAAGAAATTGGGTGCACAGGACACTCTCGAGTTCTTAAAACCTGTTCGTGCTCATGATGGAGGAAAATTGGCATCAGCTCGTATAAGATTAGGAGAAATAGACAGGGACGGTCGACGTCTAAGAGGAACAAATGAACCTCCAAGAATCCTTCCCGAAGACGGGAGAGGTAGTCTAAAGACTCCAAAAGGAGATGTGTACTCAACAGACAAAGGGCCTCCTGAAAAGAGGGTCGTGGCTAGAATTAGGAAAGAAGCGCCAGTGTGTGTAATTGCAGTTGGAGATGTTACAGCAAATACCATTCTAGGCGAAGGGTATTCACCACATGTGATGATCATTGATGGTATAACCAAGAGAGGTCCATTCAATGAACAGTTCTCAGCTGAGCGGGTTTACACGATCTACAACCCTCCTGCAGCTATTTACCCTGAAGCATGGTCTGTCATTGATACAGCTATCCATGAGGATACTGAATCGTTGATAATTGTGGAAGGAGAAGAGGATTTAATGGGATTCCCAGCAGTCCTTCTCGCTCCAGATGGTTCAGTAGTACTCTATGGACAACCGGATGTGGGAATTGTCTGGATACCTGTCAACAAAGAGAACAAGAAAATTGCCAGAGATCTTCTTGAAAAGATGCCAATTATACAATAGCAGAGCCATCTACCCAATTATATGTCAAATACATGATGAATATTCTCAATGCAATCCGTTGCAACAATATGGTCACCTCTTTGGTCAAAAGCGATTTCGCCCGCCATGCCTGAGATGAATGCCGCAGCTGATGCTGCTCGAAATGGTGACGACTGCTTCGCCAATAATGAAGCAACAATTCCAGTCAACACATCTCCAGTTCCACCGACTGTCATTGCTGGAACTCCTGTCCGATTTAATTTGATAGTGCCATTCGGGTCAGCTATTACATCTACTGGTCCCTTGAGAAGGACAATAGCATTGTATTTTTTTGCACATGCAACTGCTTGGTCAACTCGATTGGGCAAAGACATGCTATCACCCAAATCTGTATCCATGAGAATAGAAAGTTCACCCCAATGAGGTGTAAGTACTACTAAAGTAGGGTCTAACGTGAGCTCAGATGATGCTAGCGCTTTTAATCCATCAGCATCGAGAACAAACGGTTTTTCCAAGTTGACTAGCTGTTGAATGATGGAGGTCGCTGCAATCTTTGTTTGTTGCTCAAGGCCAAGACCAGGACCGAGCGCAATGACATTAGCATGTTTGGCCTGTTCGAGAACAGCTTCGACAGTTTCTGGAAGCAATACATGAGTCCCTAGACTTGTCACCATTAGATTTGGACTATATGATCTAATAGCTGAAACAACAGGCTCAGGAGCGAGTATACTAACAAGATCAGCTCCAGTCCGAAGAGCAGCTAGCCCTGTAAGAGCTGGCGCTCCAGAGAAGACATCACTCCCGCCCACTACGAGTATTCGACCAAAATCTCCTTTCTTTGAATAGGGTTTTCGTAGTTGTTTGAACGGAATTAAGTCACCAGGACCACAGGTATACTTTGCCTCTTTTGGAATTCCTATCGAAACAATATGGAGTTTGCCGACGAACTCTTTGGCTTTAACAATTCCAATTTTCGGCGCATGAAGTGCGATGGTATGGTCAGCCTTTACAGCAGCGCCATGGACAGCTCCAGTTTCAGAGTCAATACCACTCGGGACATCAATGGAAAACTTAATGGCAGGTGATTGGTTAATCATTTTTACAGCTGTCAGCAAAGGTTCTCTTAGCTTGGAATGAAGTCCAAATCCCATTATGCCATCTATTAGAATATCGGCTTCTTTTATTGACCGACATGTTTTGACTGCAGACTCGGTTAGTAACTCTGATGCAAGGATATCATGCAGATTGTTTAGAATGCGCCAATTATGCTGAGTGTCCTTATTCCTTATCATTTGCGCATCACCTAACAAGTATACATCAATTTCAGCTCCTGCTTCGTCTAGATAACGCGCAGCAACAAGACCATCTCCTCCATTCCCACCCAGACCACAGATAATCGCAATGTTTTGCCCTTCAACTTTGGATGTCTTCTCAATTACTCGAGCTACTTCACGACCAGCGTTCTGCATTAACATACTATGTGTTATACCGAGATATTCTGCATTCAACTCGAGGATACGCATATCTTCAGTAGTTATCGGTTCTGTCCCCATTTGCTTCACGCTCAGCTTGGAACTACATATCTTGTAGATGCCCCCCTATATCAATTCAGTCTCAATTCGTAAAACTCATCATCTTCAAATTAGTCCAAGAAAATAGAAATCAATTGAAAGATCAATACTACACATCAAAGCTCTCAGCAAATCGGCTCAAGGAGTGTTATAATGTCGCACCATTGAGGGTTGTTGAATATTTAGAAGCAGAGATCAAGTATGTCCTCTCGCAAATCAATGTAACAGATGCTGTACTTGAACTTGGATGTGGATATGGTCGTGTTCTAGAACGGTGTGTACCATTAGCATACACTGTTGTAGGAATTGATACTTCAAGGAGCAGTCTTGAGCTTGCAAAGGCATCCTTCTATGAAACTCCCAAATGTCATCTGTATCAGATGGATGCCGCGACTCTTGGGTTTCAAGATAGCACTTTTGACAAAACCATCTGCATTCAGAATGGAATATCAGCCTTCAAAATTGAGCCCAAGGAACTTGTTTTGGAATCAATCCGAGTGACCAGAAATGGAGGAACTTGTATCTTCTCCAGTTATTCTGATCGTTTTTGGGATCATAGACTTGAATGGTTCGTTATCCAATCAAAGAAAGGTCTATTGGGGGAAATTGATTGGGACCAAACAAAAGATGGGATTATTGTTTGCAAAGATGGTTTCAAATCCATAACCTTTCGGGAGGAAGATTTCAGAGACCTTGCTACTCTAATTGGTCAAAAGGCAGAGATTATTGAAGTCGATGAATCTAGCTTATTTTGCTTAATAGAGGTTCAAAAATGAAAGTAATGGAGTCCAGAAAGGACTCCAGAGATAGTTTATTCTCCACCTAAATACTTGTGAATTCCTCGAGCCGCTCGCTTCCCAGCGCCCATTGCACTGATGACTGTTGCGGCACCAGTGACAATATCTCCTCCAGCAAAGACACCAGGAAGTGTAGTCATACCTGTTTCTTCATCGGTCACAATGGTACCCCACCGAGTGACCTCAAGACCGGGGGTGGTTTGTGGGATGATTGGGTTGGGTGAGTTGCCAATCGCAACAATTGCAGTGTCAACATCTATAATGAACTCAGAACCATCGATGGGGATTGGACGGCGTCTTCCAGAATCATCCGGTTCACCAAGTTCCATCTGGATGCATTGCATACCGATGACTTCACCTTTCTCATTCCCTAACACTTCTGTAGGGTTTGTAAGTAAACGAAACTTCACGCCTTCCTCTTCTGCATGATGCACTTCTTCAAGGCGAGCTGGAAGTTCTTCTCGAGAACGTCTATAGACAATTGTCACCTCGTCAGCTCCAAGCCTGAGTGATGTTCTAGCTGCATCCATTGCCACGTTCCCACCCCCTATGACTGCAACACGGTTCCCAAGTCGAACCGGAGTATCATACTCAGGGAATTCGTAGGCTTTCATGAGATTTACTCTAGTCAAAAATTCGTTTGCTGAAAACACAGTAATTAGATTCATTCCTGGAATATTCATAAAATTAGGAGCACCCGCTCCAGTTCCCAGAAAGACAGCATCATACCCATCATCATTCATTAATTCAAGAACGGTTCGAATCTTGCCAATTACGTGGTTGTACTTGATTTCTACACCAATATTCTCAAGATATTCGACTTCAGCCATTACAATTTCCTTGGGTAACCTAAACTCAGGAATACCATAGATTAGAACCCCACCGGGTTTATGAAAGGCTTCAAAAATTGTGACATCATAACCCAATTTCACAAGATCACCAGCACAGGTCAATCCTGCAGGACCTGAACCAATGACAGCAATTTTCTTACCATTCTTTTTAGGAAGCTTTGGCAATGGTTCACTATGCGCTCGTGCATAGTCTGCAACGAATCGTTCAAGGCGACCAATTGCAATCGGTTCATTACGGATACCATAGATGCACGGAGATTCACATTGGGTTTCTTGAGGGCAAACACGCCCACAGATAGCCGGAAGACTGTTGGTCTCTTTGATCTTAAGAGCTGCGTCCATGAATTTCTTCTCTCTGATGAGTTCAATGAACTCCTTGATTGGGACTTCTACTGGACACCCACCAATACATTTCGGATTACGACACTGTAGACATTTGTTGGCTTCTTCCACAGCTTGCTCAGCTGTGTATCCAAGCGCTACTTCTTGGAAGTTCTTGTTCCTCACAAATGGATCTTGTTCTGGCATTGGAACCTTCTTGGTCGGAGGGGGTCTCTCACGCTTCTTCGTCGGGACTTGTTCATCTTTCTCGGGCATCATGCTGCACCTCCATGTTCTTCGATCCACTTTTTCTCAGAATCTTCTTCTTGTGCAACATACGCATTCAGGCGTCCCATCAGCTCATCGAAATCAACCTCGTGACCATCAAATTCAGGCCCATCAACACAGGTAAATTTCATCTGTCCACCAACATTGACACGACAGGCTCCACACATCCCAGTCCCATCAACCATTATGCTATTTAGACTAACTAGAGTGGGTATCTTTTTCGCCGCCGTGGTCTTAGATACAAACTTCATCATGGGAACTGGTCCCACTGCAAAGACAAGGTCAATCTGACGACCTTTAGAGATGAGGTCAGCTAGTACAGTTGTCACAAATCCATGTACTCCGCAGGATCCATCATCAGTAGTCTCAAAGGTCTCATCGCTGATCTTCTCCATCTCGTCTCGATAGAGTAACAAATCCATACTTCTAGCGCCATTTATTGTAATCAGATAATTACCTGCTTCTTTGAAAGCTCTAGCAACGGGAAATACTATCGCGCTCCCACAACCCCCACCTATTGCAACGACAGTTCCATATTTCTTGTCTGTTGGCGAAGGCTTGCCTAAGGGACCGACGAAATCCAGAATCTTATCACCTTTCTCTAAACTCCCAAGAAGACGGGTTGATTTTCCAACTTCTTGGAATACAATGGTAATAGTACCCTTCTCACGGTTAAAGTCACCAATTGTGAGTGGGAATCGTTCTCCAGTTTCATTGACTCGTATCATCACAAACTGACCAGGTTTGCACACCTTAGCGATTTCAGGTGCATCGACCTCCATCATCTTCGTGACTGGATTCAGGACCTTTTTGAAGAGGATCTCATACATGGAATCACTGCCTCGAGAGAGCTCGGAGTATTCCGAGTGACGTGGGTTGCGAAGGGATGCCTGAGATAAGCATTTGGGTGAGGGACAATATATGACAAGCTAGAATTATGACAAATACGTTTTACGTACTTCCTTTACGACTAAACCTAGCAAATCCTTTGCTGACTTTATTTGGTATACCACTGCACCAGCCTCCTCTAAGATGCGTTGAGTGACACTCTTCTTACCGTGACCTGCACCAATATGAAATAGGAATAACTTGTGGCCG
>JBHLQJ010000126.1:0-8227 GCA_048884945.1 Candidatus Thorarchaeota archaeon
ATAGAATGAGAGATGGCATGATAGAGAATCAATGATGAGGGAATAGGATGATGGCTGCTGTACCCACAGGCTATGAGGCATTTCATAGTGTGAGACGCAAGGGAGTTACCCTCCTCTGCTTTCTTCTTGCCTCTGCAATGGCAATGGGTATCACAGTGTATGTAGATTCATACTCTGTCCATGAGTGGGACAATAATATGGCAAAAATTGGACCAATAGCCATGTCTGCACAAGGAGAAACCATCCAGAATTACGTTACAAGTATCAGAAATATCGATGGTGTTTCAAAGGCCGCAGCAATTCAAAGAAGTAGTGGGGGTATCGAATACTGGTTCACAGATGAGTGGGGATCATGGCGAGACCTAATCTATGGTAATATCATAGCGCCGAGTCAAGAGTTCATGGATACTTTTCCAGGTTATATCACTCTTGTTGCAGGGGCATTTCCAGGAACGAATAGCTCGCAAATCGCAATCATAGAATCAATTGAACAATACTATGATCTCAATATTGGAGATACTGTGAATTTCAGCCAATATTGGGGTAGCGATACTGAAGAGGTCGAAATTATAGGAGTTTATAGACAGGGTGAATCAGATTCATCCAATCAGTACTATTGGGATTATGAGAGTATCGCAATTGTGCATCCAAACCTTATGGAGGAGATTGATTATAGAGTATACCTTGACATTGATAGGACACGAGTCACACCTTTCAATGCAGGAGGTTCCTTGGCATATGTCAATGGGATTGCACAAGAGATAAGGGAGCTAGACCCTTACTACGACCCACAATATCCATGGTCATCTAGATTCTGGATATCAAATAGTATTGCAGATGCAATCAACCAATACATGTTTTGGATTCAACTTGCCAGGATGGGGCAACTTTTCAGATCTTCCGGGATTATCGTCTTAATTGTTTTTGTTATATTTCTCGCAATTCGGCATAATGTAAACGAAAGAAGATATGAGTCAAGTGTGTTATACTCGAGAGGTGCAGCGACTGGGGACCTTGACAAAATTATCAACAGGGAAATATTCATCCTATCTATCCTCTCATGTGTCATAGGGATAATAGCAGGAATAGGAATTAGTAGAGTAGCCATATCAGCAAGTGGGTACTTCACGTTTGATTTTGGTTTAATGATTTCTGAACCATTTCTTATTTCCATTGAATCATTGATAATATCAGTTATAGTGGGGATTGTTTTACCGATACTGACACTAGGCGGATATCGAGCTATATACTCGACCAAGAAATCTGTTGACGAGAATGTAGGTAAAATTGCAAAGCTTGTAAAAGGCTTTAACTTCATCAGATGGGATTTGTTAGTCGTTCTGATGTCAGGTCTACTTTTGATTGCTCTATCAACTGGGGGGGCCACAGTCGTGAGCGATCCAATCTTGGGACTTATTCTGCCAGTAATCCCGCTCCCCCTCTTTCTCGGAGTAGCTAGTCTATCAATTAAGTTGCTTCGACGGGGAGCAAACATCATATCCAAATATATGGTAAAAATAGTTGGACCAATTTCTGCGTCCATAGGTATTCGTAGAATTGGTAAAGGTGCTTCATCTGGAGGGGCAGCCGCAATGGTGTTGGTTCTGGCAATATGTCTCTCATGGAATAGTGCTATTATCGATGCATCTTTGCCTGTGACTATTGAGTATCAATCAAGATTGAGTGTTGGTGCCGACATTTCCTTTGCACTTGATACATCACAATATGATATCTGGAATGATTTCATTACAAATGTCACAGATCATGAACAAGTTGCCTCTAGTTCGCTGGTTTCAGAGATTGAGTTGTATCTGACTAGTGGATATGAAGGACGAAACACGTTTCTAGCAGTGAATCCCGTTGAGTACGCAAGGATTGGGTATCACTATTTGGGAAATAGACTGAATGAGTCTGAAATGACAGATATGCTAGAATCACTTTCGTCCATCCCAGATGGTGCAATAATATCATCAGACATTGCGAGTGATTTCAACCTTGAAGTTGGAGATGTCATGCGTGCAAGTCAGCTCTCTGATGACACAATACCAATCTCATTCAGGATTCTTGGAATTGTTACATCTATCCCACAGATGCCAGTAAGAGATGATTGGTTTTACTATGATCCAATACCGATTGGTCCAATACCATACTATCCTGGATACTATCAGATTGTGGGTCAGCAGAGAGTCTTAGTAAACCGTGACTTCCTCAGCACGCAAATCAATATTGTCAATGAAACTAATTCATTTCTGTGTGTATCAACTGTAAAAGATGCAAATGGAACTCAAATTGCGCTTGATGTACTTAATCATGGAGGAATGCAAGTACTCTATAATGGTATCTGGGATTCAGTGCATACGAGGACTGATGAATACCTAAACCAAGTATCATACCATATGGACAGATCTGTCGATACTATGCTGACAGTTCTTACTATTGGCACAATCATGGGAGCTTTTGCAGTCTATGCACTGGAAGGAGTACGCGAGAGGAGAAGAGAAATTGCACTCCTACGTTCAAACGGAGCTGATGTTGGAGTAATTATAAGAGCTCAAGGTGCAGAAATGCTTGTTTTGATGTTGTTCAGTATTATTGTTCTATTTGTATATGCCCCGATGTATTTGACTACGTCTATAGCTTCTTCTTCAAGTGGATATGCTTCGTGGTATACCATATATCCTGTACCAATTTTTGCAGTGATTCCATGGATCACAATCCTATCGGTTCTTGCGTTTTTCATTGTGTCAGTGGTAATCTTCATTGGGATTGTGGCTGTGCTCGGATCGCAAATCAATCTAGCATCGACATTGAATGCAACATGGGCTGAAGCAGCACCATATGGAGGTGATGTGTAGTTGTTTCTATTCGCACGTTTATCTGCGAGAGCCCCAGAAGTCTTAACAACACTCTTAATCTTCTCGTTATCAAGCGGGGTACTTGGGGGGATTCTATTTTACATGGACTCTACTGCACCAACTGTTCTGAATGATATGACAGAAGATGTACCGATTGATATGGAGGTTTCACTAGGTTATCAATTCTATATTCAGAATTTCTCTAAACCTAGTTCAACATCTTTTGATGAGATCAGAGATATAGTTGAATCACAAGATCATGTGGTTGCCACAGAACCCATTACATTCGTAAACATATTCGATTGGTATGCGGAAGATTATAGATATAGCAGAAGAGGATTCTTGGGAATCAATAGAACCGCCTTTGACACATTTCCTGACGCAATTAATCTGGAAAGTGGAACATTGTCGTACGACAATAACCAATGTCTTGTGGAAAAGAGCTTATTTCTCTCGGAGGGTCTTGAACTAGGTGGGAATTATACAATATCCATTACTATTGATGATTGGTCTACTGGAAATTGGTCTCAAATTCAAATAGACAAGTCATTCATAATAGTTGGCACATTCAGCTCAAAAATCTACATGATGGAGCAGTATTGGAATCAGCCCGAATTTTCATATTTACAGATAATTACAACTGCTGAAGCATTAAACTCAACATTTGGATTTTTACCACATGACGAGTACTACGGTATTCAAGATAGAATCTGGGTCAAATTCGACAGAATGGGAATAATACAGAATGAAGCAGAAACAATGATTGAAATCCTTCAGAATATAAAGAAACAGATTGAACAGGAAACCTTGCCATTTGGTATAATTCGGTATGATTCTTTCAAACTTCAAAATGCAGTTTATGAATTTGCTATCTGGTCTATGAGCGTGCGAGCTGTTGCTATTGCATTTTCAATACCATCAATTATCATGGGTATAATGCTCATACAATACAACTCAAAACTTCTGTCTGATGAACAACGTAGAGATGTCGGTACTATCAAGACCAGAGGTTCGTCAGGGATACAAGCATTCTTTTGGGTATTAAGCAGTGCAATCACCACTGGAATTGTTGGAAGTTTAGGAGCGGTTTTTACTGGATTTTTGGCTGCTATTTTGTCTGGTTCTGTAAGGGAGCTCTTAGTATTTAGTTTCGACCAACTATCTGGATTCACGCTGCTCCTTCAACCCACAGCCATAATTATTGTCTTCTCATTTTCATTCATAGTAGGTTTAATCGTAGCTATGCCATCTGCTGTGAAAGCCCTTCTAATGACTCCCACGGAAGCACATAGTGTTCTTGAAGGAGAGATCTTGACCGAATCAGAAAAAATGGCAAGTCCAGCTATCGATATGCTAGTTACGGGAGTTTCCGGGTATCTCCTATTGATGTTGATGTTGATGTTTGCATTCGGCGGTTTAACGACAATGGCATCAACATTCTTTGCAATGACCATTATACCGATGATGGCCATCTTTCTTTACTCCTTTACTAGGCTGCTGTCAAGAGGAACTGCAATTATTAAATCGAGGCTACTATCGAGAGTTAAAAGGCCTTCATTAGTTGTTGGCGCTCGTCTCATATCAAGGACAACTAGGATGTTCAAAAAATCAGAAGCAATTGGAACGATGTTTATCGCGATGGTTTTCACAGCAGGTCTTTTCGCTTCGCTCTCAGCTACAACTGGAGACATACATATGAAACATGTATTCCTCTTTGAAACAGGAGCTGATATCACTATAGAAGTTGATCCCGCACTTACCAATGTCACCATGAGCCTTATTCGAAATATAACAGAAGTTAGTGGTGTAGCTCAAGTAAGCCCTATAGTCAGGGTTACAGGTTATATTCAGTACTGGAATGCATATGCATATGGGGGAGGCGAGAACGTCAACCGTTCAATTTCAGTGTTTGGAGTACAACCTAATTCTTGGATTGAAACTGCCTTCTGGCTTGATTATTTCACATTGTACGATAGACCACAGATTTCCATACCAAAGCTCAACGATTCCTCAGATGATGGCATTAACATCGTTACCACATTCAAACCAATTAGCTATTACACTATCGATTCGATCACTCGTATGCCTATACCGCAATATTCTCCATTGCTTGATTTACAGGTCTTTAGTCCTTCATGGTATAATGAAACTAGTTGCACAATTGTTGATCTTATGACGAGCGGCATCGAAGGCTATAGTCAGAGAACATATTTCCCAGGTGAATCAGACTTGTCTGATTTTCTTATCATGGATATCAGTCTCCTGCACAATTGGATTAATAGTACACACGTCACAAAATTCTATGTTGATCTCACACCAGATGCGAACTACACTCAAGCTATGATTGACATTTACCGTATTGCACCATCAAGTTTCAATGAAATTAAGGCAGCCCAAGAGTCGATTGATGAAGTTCTTGATTCTAGAGCCACTCAATCCATCTTCGGAGCTTATACACTTAATGTCATATTCTCGATTATATATCTCACATTTGGGATGATTATTGTTACAACTGTCAGAATCAGAAATCTGAGAAAGCAGTTTTCCGTCCTAAGGGCATTGGGAGCTGAAACAAAGTCAATGATTATAGCGACATTAGCTGATACATCGATTGGACTGCTTCTTGCAGCTTTAATCGGTGGAGCTTTGGGAGCTACGCTTGCATTATTATTGAAAGACATACCGCTATTGTACATGGGACTATCAACTAACGTATTGTGGACAAGACTTCCAGTGACCCTGATAGTACCATGGTCACTGCTAGTAGGAATAATTGGTACTGCTGTAGTAGTATCTCTTCTAGCAACATATACTGTAGTGTCTCGAGCACTCAAGCTCAATATCGCAGAGGAAATTCAATACACAGGGTGAAAAACATGTCAGAAAACCTAGATGAAATCGCGGAACAATACAAGGTTGTTGTTAGAGACTTAATGAAGGTCTACAAGCGGGGACAGAAAGAGGTCATTGCCTTAAGAGGAGTCGACTTCGAAGTACATGAAGGTGAGTTCCTATCAATTGTTGGGCCCAGTGGTTCAGGAAAATCAACGTTATTGAAGATGTTGGGAGCACTGGATAAGCCCACTGCAGGAATGATTCTCTTTGATGGCCACAGCGTTTCAATTCTTGATGACAGAAGATCTATGTTGTATCGACGACAGAAGGTCGGTTTCATCTGGCAGGTTGGTAATCTGGTGCCTGGACTAACAGCATTCAAGAATGTCACTCTACCTATGAAACTCGCAGGTGCACCAACAAGGCTTGCAAATGAAAGAGCTCAGATGTTACTCGAGACGATGGGACTTGGTCCAAGAGCGCACCATAAACCGAATCAAATGTCTGGAGGAGAGAACCAAAGGTGTGCAATTTGCGTGGCTTTAGCAAACAACCCAGAACTTCTACTTGGCGATGAGATTACAGGAGAGCTAGATAGTGAAACAACTGAGATGGTCATGGAAGCCCTAAAGAAGACAAATGAGGAATTTGGAACAACCATCATCAATGTAACCCATAATCCAAGAGTAGCTGAGTATGCTGATAGAGTCTTGAGAATTAGAGATGGTCTCATCGAGGGACAGAAACATACGCTATATGGAGACATCACTGAAATTGATGCAAAAGGACGAATGGTAATTCCAGAAACGATTAGACGTTTGGCAGGAATAAAGAAACGAGTCGTTCTGAAGGCTACTTCAGAAGGACTGCTAGTAAGTCCATTGAGCACTGGAGATGAAGAGAGTAATAATTTCCAGTCTAACCAATGAGTGGCAGATTCTGAGTTGGACAATGTCTTTATTGCAGTTATCTTGAGAATTGAGAGTGAAAAGCATGAGTTTTACTAATATGCCATGGTCATTCTATGCAGTACTTGTATCATTTGGAATATTCTTTGCCAGTTTGCTACTATATACACTTACACTCATTTTTGGACATCCTTTTGCAAGCCCACTTTGGTTGATTGGGGTTGCTGTAGGAGGATTGGGTCTTCTGTATTCGATCAGAATGGTTAGAATTCATCAGTCAGAGCTAATAGAGAAGAAAAAACAGGAATCCCACGAAAGTTCCTGAATTAATGCTCTACTACTTCAATAAAGGACTATTATGGATTATTCACATTGATGCATGATCTTTCATCCATCAAAAGAGTCCATCCTGTATTAATCAGATATGCAAATAATCAAAAAAAAACAAATATATACTGGCTTTAGCCCGTTATCTTGGGAGATTGAAATGCAAGCAAAACCAGTTTTCTTGCTAACAACTATCGTGGGTTTATTTTTTGGAATTACGATGATGATTGTACCTTCCATGATATTGGATCTATTAGGTGCATCATATCTTGATGGAGGGTTAACCATGGGGCGACATGCAGCTTCATGGATACTCGCAGCAGCTGTGTTTGCCTTTCTTGTACGAAATGCGGAGCATTCAGACACCAGACAAGCAATATTCATACTATTTGATCTTGCGTTTATCCTAATGGTGGTAGCTGAATTATTTGCATACTTTACAGCTGCAGTAAATATCATGATGTGGGCGATTATCGCACTTCATGTATTGTTTGTAATTCTCTACACGTATCTCTTCATAACAAACCGGTAGTTCCAAAATTCAAAAGATAGGTGTATCCGAAAAAGATTGGATACACCAGAACCTCCAAGAGAATTCCATAACTATGGAAATATTCGACTCACTGTCCTTGGGAATGGGATACTATCACGGATGTGGTCAAGTCCAAGCATCCATGTTATCATGCGATCAATTCCTACACCAAATCCAGAGTGTTGAACACTACCATATCGACGGATGTCAATGTACCACTTGTATTTCTCTGGATCATCACCAATACGAATCAGATTGTCAATCAATCGTTGCGCGTCGGTTTCACGCTCACTACCCCCAATTACCTCCCCAAAGCCACGAGGAGCAAGAAGGTCACTGTTTTTGTATGTCCGAGGGTCATTGGGGTTATATTTCATATAGAATGATTTGATTTCCTTGGGATAATATTCGACAAAGAGGAAATTATCACTGTCCTTTGTCAATAGTTCCTCCGCTTCAGCACGAATATCGTCGCCCCATTTAATTTCAAGTCCGGCTTTTTGACAGAACTTAATCGCTTCTTCATAGGTCATTCTATCAAATGGTGGATTTACAGCTAGTAGCCGCTCTGGGTCTACTTCTAATTCTTTGAGTTCAGAAGAACGATTCAATGCAACTGAATGACACATGTGACTGATGAGACCTTCCTGCCTCTTCAAGTTGCATTCATGATCGCACCATGACTCCTCAACCTCGAGATGCCAAAATTCAGTGACATGTTTTCGGGTGCGAGACTTTTCAGCTCTGAATGAAGGTGCCAGAATGAACAC
>JBHLQJ010000127.1:0-8182 GCA_048884945.1 Candidatus Thorarchaeota archaeon
AAACAAGCTTCGAAATCGTACATACTCGGTTGTTCATGTACCTCCAGTCCGATACCATGGCCGAGACCATGAGTCATTCCATCCTTTGCTTCAGGATTTAGTCTCATAGAGTCAAATCCATGCTGTTTCAGTGTGTTGAAACAGGCGAGATTAACGTCATCGATTTTAGCACCAGCAGTGAGTGTATCGACTGCTGCGTCAGCTGCAGCTTGCACAGCTTCATACATTTCTATTACTCTCGCAGACGGTGTTCCCTTTACAATAGTACGGGTGACATCAGCAACATAGCGTTCCTGTTTGAGTCGTGGAAAGACGTCAAGTATGATTGGCACCTCAGCTTTAAGTTTATCACTGGACTTACCTAAATAGTGCCAATCAAACGCCTTGTTACCAACAGCGAGAATAGTGTCCTCTGAACATTCTGCAGTCCTGTCCAGTAGAAAGTGTTCGAGAGCAAGCTTCACTTTTCCAACAGTGAGTGGAGAGCCTTCATAGAGCAATGTCTTGTTTGGGCCAACATCTGCATCCCGAATCAGCTCTATGACCTTTGAGATTGCACCTACTGTGGCATCTCCAGCCTTCTTGATTTTCCGAACTTCCTCAGAAGACTTGGTAGCCCTCGCATCGGGAACTAGGTCACGAACAACTTTGACATCATATCCCAATTTTTGAAGTATGATTAGAACACTAGCAGGAAGATCATCCGGAATCCCAAGTTTCGTTCCAGTGAACTCATCACGGAGCATTGGTCCGATGAGTGCATCTATGTGTTCAAGGACCTTCTTTTTCTCTTTAAGAAGTTGAATAACTATTTCACTGAGATCATATGTTCTCGTAACAAAACTCTCCTTCTTGACACGATCCAGTGTGTTGAACGATGCGCCAATGATACCTTGTTCACCCTTGTTTTGGAGATAGAATATTGCGTCACTAGATCGGAACCCTGTGAGCCATAGAAGATTTGAAGAGTCGAATGGACTTTCGAATGCGAAGAGTCCATCAATCTCATACTTCTCCATTAGAGCATGAATATCATCAAGCATTGATTTTTCCCCTGCTACATCAGTCGTGCGAATAACACATGAAAAAGACTTCTATTCATGCTTGAAGATAACGACGCATTCGACTTTCTACCATGACTCGATCAGGCATGTCATAGGGGCCCATTGTTTCCACGTTAAAGGAGGAACATGTAGCTGCAAAAAGCCCTGCCCGACTCACATTCGCCGACCTCATGTATTCAATTAAGAAACCGATTGCGTATGTATCTCCACACCCTGTTGAGTCCACCTGTGCATCCGCGAGAACGAGCGGAATGTCTACCTGCGCGTTACGAGTATAGATTGTGGAGCCTCGATGGTCTCTAGTGACTATGACGATTCTTGGGCCAAGATCCAAAATATGTGATACAGTGGACAGCTCAGAGTTATCCTCATTAATCATTCTCAACTCAGAGTCGTGAAGCTTAACAATATCGACCATTCCAAGGATTCTATCACTATCAGCCCATGTCTTAAGAGATACATCACCATTATTGGATATTGACCTTAGGTAACCCTGTGCATCCAGAGAAACAAGAGCATCATTTTCGCATGCGACATCAAAACATGCCTTGTCAATCTCATTCGGTGAAAGTGGTGAGAAATGAATTGTACTCGCCTCAACATGCACATCTGCGAAGTCTGAAGGTTTGATTTTTGGAGCAAGAGCTTCAACTCGTTGCGTTCGTTCTCCATTTGCATTATACACATTTACAAATCGAGTTGTGTGGGCTCCTTCATAATGAAGTCCTGTCAGATTGAGTCCAGATGCGGTTAAGTCGATCTTGTACGAAGCGTCAAAGTCTGAACCGACCTTGGAAACGATACCAGCACCAAATGCACCGATTGCAGGGGCTAGCATCGCATAAGCAGGGGCTCCACCAAGCATTTCCATTTTAGTGTCAGGCGTGATTATCAGGTCCCTACTTAGGTGTCCGACTACAACAATCTCCATTTTTGGTTCGATGGCACATTCTGCGAATGGCTCCTATAACTTCTACGTTCGGAAGAGAACAGAAGGCAACGGTTTTAATCTGTAGTTCCTTCTTCGAATACTAGGTGAAACATTTTGGCTCAAGTCTTGGTGAAGTTCTTTGCTACTGTCCGAGAAATCACAGGAGTCAAGAGCGTTGAAATGGAAGCAAGAGACATCAAAGAACTTCTACAGTTGCTAGTAAAGACCTATGGAAACAAGTTCAAAGATGTGGTTCTCGATGACAAAACTGGGGAACTAAAGCAGTTCTTCTCATGTATGATCAATGGAAAACGTATCGAACTGCTTGATGGATATGACACTGTATTGAAGGACAATGATGCTGTGGCATTGTTTCCACCAGTTGGAGGGGGATAAATGAGTAGTACCCTCACGTCAACCTTCAGAAAACAGACGAGGGGGTCCGTCGATCTTGTTGTGAAAAACGCCAAACTTCTCCTTGAGTCCGGAATTGCTCGGGGAGGGATAGGCGTGACAGATGGAATAATCGTTGTTATTGCGAGTGATGAACACCTTCCAGAAGCAGGTACTGTCATTAATGCTGATGGTAAGATATTGATGCCAGGACTAATTGATGCGCACGCACACATTCATGACCCTAAGATGCTAGAGCATGAGACATTCACAACTGGTTCAAAGGCTGCAGTCGCTGGAGGTGTTACTACATTTGTTGACATGCCGCTCACGAATCAAGTTGACACAGTCAATGCAGTAGAAGAGAAGGTTGTACAGGGAGAGGAGATGAGTGTTGCAGATTTCACGTTTTATGCTGGAATGATGAACTCAGAAAACCATGTAGCTATTCCTCTGCTTGTCGAAAAAGGGATTGCTGCCTTCAAGGCATTCACCTGTGAGCCATATCAGACGACCACAGGAGTCATTGTGAAGTGTTTGAGTGCGGTATCTGAAACAGGAGGCCATCTCACAGTTCACGCAGAGGATCAAGGCATATTAGACGAGTTTCGTTCCGAAATGGAGGATGACTGGGAAGCCCCCATCAGTCATTCTCTAGCAAGACCAAACATTGCTGAGCAGTTGGCGATACAGCAGAGTATAGATATTGCAGAGCAGACTGGGGGACATCTCCACATCGCTCATGTCACGACCAGGGAAGGTGTGCAGGAGGTTGAGAGGGGAAAAGTTCGAGGAATCATGGTGACCACTGAGGTTTGCCCTCATCACCTTGTGTTCTATCGAGATGACATGAATCGCCTTGGTGCAAAGAGCAAGATGAACCCACCACTCAGAACCAAAGAGGACAGAGCTGCAGCCTGGTCCGCATTGCTCCGCGGCGGCATTGATATGGTCGTGAGTGACCATGCCCCATGCCCAGTTGAGATGAAAGAAGCAGGTTCTGAAGATATCAGGGAAGCATGGTCAGGCGTCGATGGTATTCAGATGATTCTGAGAGTCCTTCTGTCAGAAGGCATCAATAGATCACGATTGACTTATTCAAGGCTCCTACGGGTATGCTCACGTAATCCTGCACGAATTTTCGGGCTATACCCTAGGAAAGGAGTGCTCCGTATTGGAGCAGATGCAGACTTTGTGATACTTGACCAGACAAAGGAAGAGAAAATCACTGCTGAGATGATGGAGTCGAAGTGTGGATGGACACTCTATGAGGGAATGACCATGAAGGGAGTTCCAGTAATGACCTTTATCAGGGGCACGCAGGTCTACAACGAAGGTAATGTGATTGCTAAACCAGGTCATGGAACGTTCCAAGCAATGGGAAGTGGAGAAAGACCTATCGGAGACTAACCCTTGACAGAACTAAAATTTGTGTTTGGAGACCCACGGGTATGCTCAGGATGCATGACATGTTCAAATACCTGTAGTATGTACTACTTCAAGGTGATTAGTCCCGCGCGCGCACGGAATAGAGTCGTTAGGATTGAACCAGCTCTCGATTTTCCGCTCTTTTGCAGGAATTGTGATGATGCACCATGTATAACAGCTTGTCCTGAACAAGCACTGATGCGGACATCCAAGGGTGTTGTCATTGTCAATAACAAAAAGTGTGTAGGACATGGAGAATGCGTTAAAGCATGCCCATACTATGCGATTCGCATACATCCTGATTCTGGTAAAGCCTTCAAGTGTATCCAGTGCGGACAGTGTGTGGATCGTTGCCCTGCAGATGCGATATGGATGACTACTGAGAGTGAACTTGCCAAGCGTGATAAAGATGGTAGCATGAGAGAGTTGTATGAAAAGTATAGCGAAGAGATTTACAACAAGGAGGACATGCTATGATACAGGGAGTTGGTGGCCAAATCCTGTGGATAAACCTGACAAAGGGGTCTATTGAGAAACGACCATTGGATGAGGAGATTCTCAAAGACTATCTTCTGGGTGCGGGGTATCTGTCTAGAGTTCTCTTTGATACCATTCCAATAGGGATCGATCCTCTCAGCGATAAGAATGTACTAGGCATGGCGACAGGGCTTCTCACAGGATCCATGTTCCCGCAGGCTTCAAGACATGTCATTGCAGCTCTTTCACCTTTGACAGATGTGTGGGGTGAGAGTCACGCAGCCGGGTTTTGGGGAGCTGAACTGAAGTTTGCAGGATATGATGCAATCGTCTTCACTGGAGCATCCCCGAATCCTGTATATCTTAACATAAAGGACAAAGATGTAGAACTCGTAGACGCTGAGAGTGCAGGCGTCTGGGGGAAGGACGTCTTTGAAACCGATGACATCCTCAAGGCAAAACATGGTAAGAGAATCAGGACTCTGTCAATCGGCCAAGCTGGTGAGAACCTTGTGAGGTTCGCAGCGGTGATGAATGATAGAGACCGTGCATCTGCACGTTCAGGTCTTGGAGCGGTCATGGGAGCAAAGAAACTGAAGGCAGTTTCCGTGAGAGGCACTGGAAAACTCACAGTTGCTGACCCTGAGAACTATTTGAAACAGATAGATGTGTTTCACAAACGAATGATGGCAAATCCATTCACACCCGGCCGTATAAAGTATGGAACCACAAGTCTTGTGGAACTTATGCAGCATATAGGACGGTTGCCAAGCTATAATATGAAACAGGGCGTGTTTGAAGGGTTTGAGAAGATTAGCGGTGATGCCATCAATGAGAAGTATCTTGTGAAAGCTAGAGCGGACTTCTCGTGTCTACAACGATGTGGTAGATATACCGCAGTGAGAACTGGGCCATACGCCTATGAAGGTGGTGCGCCTGAGTTCGAAACCCAATCTGCCATGGGGTCTCGTTGCGGAAATGAGAACCTTGAATCAGTACTCTTTGGACATCATCTTTCAAATCAGTATGGAATGGACACCATCTCGCTTGGTGGGACAATATCTTGGGCTATGGAAGCATGGGAAAAAGGTCTTCTGACTGCTGAAGATACTGGTGGCATTGATCTCAGTTGGGGGAATCATGAAACCGTTGTAAACCTGACGCGAATGATTGCATTGAGAGAGGGCTTTGGGGATATACTCGCAGAAGGAAGTGCGAGAGCAGCTAAGAGAATTGGCAGAGGAACTGAGAAGTTCGTCATGGCTGTGAAAAAGCAAGAGATTGCTGGGCAGGAACCGAGAGCCCAAAAGTCCATGGGGCTTGCGGCTGTCACTGCAGCCAGAGGGGCCGATCATCTCTATGCATTCCCAGTTCTTGACGAGGCTGGTTTTGACGATGATATCAGAGAGCGGTTCGGCGAAGAATACCTTCCTGAAATGGCGGACCGTTTGAATCCAAAATATAAGGGAATCATGGTCAAGGAGTGTGAGGACTTCATGGTCATGGTTGAGAGTGTTGGTCTGTGTAAGTATGGGACTCAAATTCCTCCAGAATTCTTCTACGATGATATTGCTCTTGCTCTCAAGATTCATAATGGCCTTGACCTGACTGGAAGAGACCTACAAGTAATTGGCGAGAGAATCGTCAATCTCAATAGATTGTTCAATGCTCGTCTTGGAGTTTCAAGAAAGGATGATTGTTTGCCTGATAGGCTTACAAAGGAAAAAGCTCCTCTAGGACCATCAGCGGGCGAAGTTGTCGAGCTAGACATGATGTTAGATGAGTACTATACTGAGCGAGGGTGGGACCTCAAGACAGGGCTACCTTTGAAAGAAACATTGAAACGACTTGGTCTCAGTAAAGACGCTTGATCACTCACAGGTTGCGCATACATTTGTGATTGTGTCTCTTACACCGTCTACTTTCCGAAGTTCATTAACTACGAAAGAGCTTAATGCCTCCGGAGTCTTAAAGACACATTTGATGAGAAGGTCATACGCTCCATAAATCAAATAGGCTTCTTCCACCTGCTCGAGATTACGAACAGCTTCCAGAATTGCTCGCGACTTTGTCGACTCGACCTTGGCCATGATGAAGGCAATAATCACTTCTATCCCACCATGCGTTTCTTGAACATTGTTCTTTCTTCTTTACCAAGCATAAAACTGTTGCTAGAAAAAAGAATTCGTTGTCTTTTGTTCAATTTCATCTTTTCTGAAGCAGGAAACTTAATAGCAGGGATTTTTCGACGCCGACTCGTTCGAGGAGGCCTCGTGCGTGTCTAGCGTCACACCCAAATCAACTGGTATTTCGAAACCAAAAGGGAAACTAAAGAAAACAGGTCAATTCGAACCTCGTATCCTCGCGTTCTGTTGTAACTGGTGCTCATATGCGGGAGCTGACCTCGCAGGCACGAGCAGAATGCAGATGCCACCAAACGTCAGAATCATCCGAGTGAACTGCACCGGCAGGATTGACGTTTCGTTCATTTTGGATGCGTTGTATCAAGGGGCAGATGGTGTACTGGTCTCTGGCTGTCATCCTGGGGATTGTCACTACACCAGTGGCAACTTGAAGATGGAGGCTCGATACACACTATTGAAGCACCTTTTGAAACAGGCCGGGGTTGATCCAGAACGAGTCCACCTTCAATGGGCTAGTGCAGCAGAGGGTGATGTCTTCACAGCAGGAGTCACAAACATGGTTGAGCGCATCAAGAAGCTGGGACCAAACCCAGCAAGAGAGGGAATATAGACCATGGCAAAGACCAAACGTATCGCACTCGCTCAGCTGACCTCATGTTGGGGTTGCGATCAAGCACTCGTAGATCTTCATCTGAAGCTGTTAGATGTCCTTCCATCTTTGGATATTGTCTACTGGCCCGCGGTTGTTGACTATAAGCTTCATGACCTGGAAGCACTCCCAAAACATTCGATTCATATCGGACTCGTTGAAGGAGGTTGTAGAACAGATGAGGATGTTCATCTACTGAAGGTGATGAGGGAAAAAAGCAAGACGCTTGTCGCATGGGGATCCTGCTCCGTGTATGGTGGCATTCAAGGTCTGGCTAATCAATGGGATTTGAGTGAACTACTTGATAGGAAATTCCTCAAGATAGAAACCATCACAGAGGGGAGAATTCCGAATGAGAACGTGCCTGGATTCACAGAGAGTATCATACCAAATACTGATATTGTCCATGTTGATTTGGTCCTTCCGGGCTGCCCTCCGACCAGCGAGAACACTCTTGATGCTCTGTCAGCCCTGTTGAATAACAAACCCTATGACCTCCCGGACAAGACTGTTTGTGACCAATGTCCGATGGAAAGAGAAGAGAAACATATCAAGCAATTCCATAGGACTCATGAGGGAAGGATTGATCCGACAAAGTGCCTCCTTGATCAAGGATACCTGTGTTTGGGTTTTGCTACCATAGGTCTCTGTGGAGCACAATGTCCAACAAAAGCCACACCATGTAAAGGATGCTTTGGACCACCACCATCAGTCATTGACCACGGTGCAAAGATCATTTCTGCATTAGGGGCAATTTCAGATATGCCCCCAGAAAAGCTCGAGGCATCATTTCCCGACCCAATTGGCTCATTTTATTTCACAGATTATGCATCATCGTACCTCTCGAAGATTCAGAGAAAAATGAAACAAGAGGAATGATGAGCTCATAGAGTGAATTGGAGTCAATCGACATAACTATCTGATGGTTTTTCGTTCTGAATTGATGAAGTGATTGAATGAACATCAAAGAGTTGGTGGACAAGGATCATTTCCCATATTGGGGAATCGTAAGTTCGATCATTGGTCTAGTCTTCATTCTCACCCCCCAACTGTTCTATGAGGGGTCTCTAGGTGAACCATATTCAATGTTCATCCA
>JBHLQJ010000128.1:0-2275 GCA_048884945.1 Candidatus Thorarchaeota archaeon
GTCAAATTTGGATTGAACCTTTCGGGACAGGATATGCTTCTCCGGATAGAAAAATGAGAGATTTGATTCACAGTATAGGTCATATTGCAACAGAAAACAACTGGCGATTTGAGCGAGTTCCTACCTTATATAGAGGTGACACGTGCCCTCACTGCAAAGCCACGTATGTATATGATAAGGCTAGGAGCATGAGAACTACCACACGGGTTTGTCAGAACTGTGGGAAGCAATTTGGTCCTCATGAACATATAGAAACTGAAAGAGAATGGGGAGAAGTCAGAAACAGAAGAACGCCCTGTCCATATTGTAATGCAGCATATTTGTACAATAAAAGTCATCTTCGAGATGATGGAACTGTTATGTGTCAGAACTGTGGAAGCATCTTTCAGTTGCCAATAGATGACTGGACACAATATTCCTATGACTGGTATCAAGAAGATAATGAAATGTTTCAATAAAATATCAGGATTTTGTACGTTAATTCATTGCACCATTAGGGTCTAATTATTCAAAAACTCTCCTGATGAAAAAAAGACAAGAAGGGGGATAACCCCCTTTACATTTCATTAATCTCTCTACATAAGATCGGTTACAATCTTGTTTGCCCACTTCTGTGCTGCGATTGCAGCTTTATAACCAAACTCAGGTTTCTCATTACCTAGACAGGCTTGAACGAAGTGAGCAATCATCTGCTTGTGCCCCCAAATCTGTGGACCGGGTCCTTCTACCTGCCAATTCTCCTTATCATCGCCCTCACCAAAAAGGGTCACATCAAAGACCTCTCGGTTTTTACTTGGAATCCAGTCAACAAGAATAGTCTTCCCATTGTTTCCAAAAATTTCAAACCTGCTGAGATCTAGACCCTTTGCTACAGATGACCCAAGCATTGTGGTGCCAACTATTCCATTGGCAAATTTCATTATTCCTACAGTTTGATAGCCTTTGAAATCATCAATTCCTTCAATAGGCTTGTAGTTTGCTGTCCACTGTACGTTTTCTAGAGGACTGTTAAAGAACCACTGAAGCATATCAAGACTCCAAACTGATAATGTGTAATCTGGATACCCTCCAGCTTTCTCAATATCCCAAGCCCATCCACTTAGAGGCCATTGGTCCGCTAAATCTTTGGCGGCAATAAACTCTCTAAATGTAATTGCGATAGGTTTTCCAACCGCACCAGAATCAAGAAGTTCTTTTGCCTTTAAATAACCAGGACAGCGTCTGAAGTTCAGGATTGGCATGAGAACCACACCTTTCTTCTCCGCAAGTTTACCAAGTTCTTCTGCATCCTTGAGTTTTGGCGCAATTGGCATCTCCAAGTAGACATGCTTACCACCCTGAAGGGCTTCTTTACCCATTGGATAGTGGAATGGTGTAGGGGTAGCTACACACACAGCATCAACTTCAGGGTCTTTACAGACATCACTCCAATCATAGTAGATTTTGAGGTCGAAATCTTCTTTCCTCGCCATCTTCTCCTTTAGTTCCAAAGCATACTTCTCACTGTCTCTGCCCTTCCTAGCTAGAAGACCATATAATTGAGAGTTAGGCACCTTACGGAATGATGGAACGTGAGCTGCACCACCAACAAAACCTACTCCAGCGCAGACTGTCTTCAAAACTTTTTCAGTCATTTTGTTCATCGCCTCTGTAACTTTTTGCGACTACCAGATTATGTGTCTGAAGCATGACTTACAGCAACATGACTCTGGTTTACTTAGCAACCAATACTAAAAATTCCTCCTTAAAAGCCCTAGGGCAAGTTTGGAGCTTTGCATTTCGTTTTCGAACTGATATTCACTGTAAAATGTATTTTTTGGAACTTCTAGATGGCTTTCATCACTCGTTCTGCGAGAAACCAACTGATAGTCCCTAGTAGTTCATGTGGTAGATAGAAAACGGAATTTGAATCATAGAGCAATCTAACAGCTGCGGGGAATTCTTCATCAGCTTCCTCAAAAATCAGCAGCACATTTACATTTGGAAGAAATGATACCTCAAAAGCGGTATCACCAAAGTCAACGCGTTTTCCACCCAATCTCTCAATCGCAACAAACATTGCGTCCTGTTTCTCATTGAAAGCTGTGATTAGTTTACCCACATCTTCTTCATCGAATGAAAATCTACACGCCCAAGATCCACGAAGTGTGTTGAACTTGACCCATTCGCCGCTTGTTCCCACATCCTTTGCTTTACTATAATAGAACAGATGTGGTATTAGACGGCTTCCATGTGCTGGTTTATCCAGTAACGTATCATTGGTTTCACCAGTTTC
>JBHLQJ010000128.1:2285-8130 GCA_048884945.1 Candidatus Thorarchaeota archaeon
AACCTCAATCCAAGAATCTCAGCATGAGTGTTTCCTAGTCCTAACCTCCCACTTAGTGATTGAATATCTTCAGAAAAGTTTTCCCAACTCCACATGGCTGAGCTTGTATCGAACTGCTCTATATTGAATCTCACCGCAAGGTCTTTCGCTACAACCATCCAGTACTCGTATATCTCATCGGGCATTCTTCATCACTCAATGTTTATCGGTGGAGAAACTGCAATCTTTGATGCCAGTAGCATTACAGACTGCATGGCGTGCATTGTATCCTGCAATATGGAGGAGAGCATCCCCAAGCTCCCTGTCCTTTGCCATTGACGCTGTACATGGATATGAATGGTGCGCTTTCGCAATTTCATCAAACAATGAATCGGTATCAGATATCGACTTGCCTCTAATCTTTTGACTGACATACCATGTGCAACCGCATGGAGCAGACCTTATTGGTCCTATTTCAGCAATCACATCTCCATTCATATCAATATAATGAATTGGGCTACCAACCCTATACCTTGTAATGAATTCATCAATCAGCTTACCTTCGCCAAGTTCAAGGGTACAAAATGGTTTAGGAAATGCTGATTCAATTCCTATATTATCTAATGTTTCTTTCACTTGTGCTCTCAAACCGGGAGGCACCCATGTAGGATCCTCTATAGGCACAAGGACAGCTTTCGCGCCTGTCGCTTCTACCAGCAAATCAACTGCTGCTAGGATGTCATGGTGGACAGCAACAATCAAGAGTAAGTCACAAGGAGTCAGATTCAGATTTTTAATGAATTCTTGAGGGTCTTCAATCATTGTGGGAGAGGGAGGATCAGTTGGATGGATTCCAACAATATCACCAACAAACGATCCATATCCGCTCCTACACTCAGCACAGACTGGTTCACAACCCTCACAGAATGACTTGAAATTAATGAGATTCCCTATAACTCGTTCAGCAAACACATCTCCGTACACCGCGGCAATTCTCAAGACTATCACCATGAAATATCGCACTTTATTTTTTGGACTAAAAAAGGATGGTGATTGTGGCTTAAAATAAAAAGGCGGAATCAGAAATGTAATATACACTTCATATCATGCGAAAGTTCTCGAAGAGTCTATTCTGGAGAACAATGATATGGCACTTGGAGACCTTCTGTTCCCTCATGTGGAGTTGAAGTTAATCATCGTTAGATCATTCAAAACAGATGTAGAATACGCTAGAGATATTTCCTCACCAGAATATGTCGCAGAAACAGCATTAGTGCATCTCAATCAAACAGACATGCATAGATTGAGTTTAAAAGAAGGCGACAATGTGAGCCTAAAGTCTCCTGATGGACTAGTCATTGTCAGAACTACTGTTGATGATAAGACTCCTGAGGGGTGTGCAGTCATGCCACATGGTCCTTGGGCATTAGCATTAGTAGCAATTCCAAAAGATGAAACGCCCCCTACCCTGCATGGCATTGCAATCACCGCATTACGCACAAAAGAGAAGATCACTTCTCTTGAAGATCTTCTTTTTGAGTGAGTTTCTCGACTACCTTATCGACACGACCTCTTTCGAGTTGAAGGCTGAGGTGGGGATCATCGTCAAGCATTGTCCTTAGTTTCTTAGCTATTGCCATAGCTCTTTTTCGTTTGCCATCAATTGATTTCCAAGCACTAAGTGCTTTCATGTTGCCAGGTTGAATTTCCTCGGTGTGTAGGATTATATTTCTCTCAAAAAGTCCACTATGAGGATGCTCTTTTCCGACCACCTCATTGAAGAATATTGACCTGCCTCGTTCCCATTCTCGAGCTTCCTCCAGCATTTCAACATTGTAACCTTCTCGCACAACTTCGAGAACATCATATGGACAAGAATTCGCACAAGCACCACAATAAACGCAATGGTCAAGTATAGCTATCTTATCCTCCTTTCCGGTTGGATAAATCGCTTTTACGGGACAGATATTGAAGCAGTTATGACATCCAATCGGGTCACATTTCTCAAGTTTCTTTATTTGAACCTCCCCTGAAAAGGGCTTTGAGACCTCGATTGCATCATAGGGACAAACTTGATCACAAAGACCACATTTGACACAAGCAATATCACTCTGCTTTAACTTGCCAGAAATCTTTGGATCTTCAATAATACGAGCACTTGCTTCAAGGCATGTGACTTCTATAGCATCATCAGGACATATCTTCTCGCAGAGCTTGCAATAGTCACATTCCTTCTCTTCCATTCTAATAGCTGCTGCAGGCTTGAATTCAGGAGGTTCTGCGGAATCTGACCAGAAGATTGTGAATACTTCGGGACATAGAAGCTCACATAATCCGCAATAAGAGCATTTGTCCTCAATCAACTTGATGCTACCAATGGCGTGTGGTTCTTCCTTGTAGGTCACTAGATTTTTCTTCTTCTCAACTTCGACCGTAACCTCAAGAGCATTGGTAGGACAGACTTTTGCGCATAAGAGGCAGGGAGCACACTTATCGTGGTCAATCTCATGCGTTCCTGATACACGATTATAGTCATTTACTGATTGCTCGCCTTCGTATTTTGTAGCGAAGGCTCTAAATATGCATGCTGAGTCACAGAGCCCGCAGAATGTACATAGATCAGGATCAATATTAATGAGAGGCGCGCCTTCAATTCTTCCTGCTGCTGCTTCAGGAACAGGACCGATTGTAATTGCATCCCAAGGGCAATACAGGCAAAGATTGCATCCAACACATTTATCGATCGAGTAGTCAAGGGTTTTTGTAAGAAGTGAAGTCTTCCAAACATACTTTATTGTACCATCAATGAGGTCCATCGTGATGACTGGTTTCTCACCAACTGTTATCCGTGCCTTGCTCATTTGAGTACATCCTTTTTCGCTGACTTTCTTGGATTTCTTTTTGCTTTTATAGTGGCTTCACTTCCAAGGGGCCCAAGAGAAATGATGTTCTTGGTGAACTCGGTGATTTGTTTGGCGTATTCGCCTGCTTCGGAAGCAGACACACTACCAAAATACAAACGTCTGCTATCAATTCCAGCTGCCTCTAGGACCGTTCTCAAATTCCCTGTACGTACTTGAGCGTTTAGGGCACCAGAGCGATAATGACAGTCTTGAACATGGCAACCAATTACAGCAACTCCATCAGCACCCTCTTCGAAGGCGGTCAATAATATCTCAGTATCAAGACGGCCTGTGCAAGTCACTTGGATAGGAAGAATATTGGCAGGATAAGTTAATCTTGTCATCCCCGCCCGGTCAGCTGCAGAATATGCGCACCATCTACATAGATAGCCAACTATGGTTGGTTTTGACCCACTGAACCGCACAGCACTCCTTGTTGCTGCTATCAATTGCTCTGTTGTCAGGCTTGGTAAATCGAGGGCATCAGTTGGACAGGCTGCAACACAAGCGCCACAACCTCTACATGCAGCTTGAGTGATAACCGGCTTTTCTCCATTGATTGAACGGATTGCATTCGGAGCACAAACCTGTTGGCATTGCAGGCAGTTTATACATTTTTCATGGTCTATTATGGGTACGCTGATATCAGTTACGATCATATTACTTGTTAGAAGAGTCTTCACCTTTGAAGCTGCAAGACCGGCATGCGCGACGGTATCAGAGATGTCTTTCGGAGCTTGGGAAACGCCTGCAAGAAATATTCCCATCGAAGCGGTTCCGCTTAGATTCAGTTTTGGATGTTGCTCTAGGAAGAAACCATTCTCATCCAACGGGATTCTGAGAAGTTTAGACAGATGTTTGTTGCTTGGCGAGGGATCCATTCCTACCATCAGGACAACTAAATCAACTTCGAACTCAATCAGTTTCCTGAGAAGCGTGTCTTCTGCTCTTACAAAGGACTTAGATTTCACTGGATCATAGGCAACTTCACCTACAGCGCCTCGAATAAATTGGACACCGTATTCATTTGCAGCTCGAACATATAGCTCTTCATGTCCCTTCCCGACAGTTCGAAGATCAGTGTAGAAAACATAAGTATTGCAATCAGGATAATTCTCTTTAACTTGGATAGATTGTTTCACTGCTTCTGCACAACAAGCTCTACTACAATATGGTCGATTGAATCGTGTTGTCCTGCTTCCAACACAATTTACAAAAACAAGATTGCGTGGAGGTTTTCCGTCGGAGGGTCTTATGAGTTTCCCACCTGTTGGTCCTGAGGGATTAATGAGGCGTTCAAGTTCAACTGATGTAATGACATCGGGATTCTCACCATAACCGAGCTCTTCTACAGCAGTGGCATCAAATGGACGAAATCCTGTAGCTACTATGATAGCACCCACTTCAAGTGAGATGGTCTTTTCACAATCGTCATATCGTATGGCTTTCGCCTCACATACTCCACTACAGGACTGGCAACCCACACAATTATCCATGTCAATATATGGAGCAATAGGAACGGCATCAAGTGAATGGCGTACGATTGCCTTTCTCGTACCAAGACCATAGTTGTATTCATCTACTACATCAACAGGACAGACTTCGACACACCTATTGCAGCCAGTACATAAATCGGTAGATGTGTATCTGGGGCGTTGAGTCAATGTCACGTAATATCGTCCTGTACTGCCCTTGATTTCCTTAATGTCTGTAAGTGCCATCAACTGAATACTAGAGTGATTTGCAGCTCTTGCCATCATCGGACCGAGAATGCAAATACTACAATCAAAGGTGGGAAAGAGCTTGTCCCATTTTGCCATATGACCTCCTAGAAAAGCTTCTTTCTCAACGAGGACTGTTTCAATGCCTTGATCCGCGAGTTCCAGAGCTGCAGTAACTCCTGCAACCCCTCCTCCAATTACCATTGCTCTTCGGACTACAGGCAACTCATAGGTCTTAGTCGGATTAGAGAAACCTACTTCAGCTAAACCAATATCAATAATGGTGGCAGCTTTCGATGTTGCAGCCTCACGGTCATCGCTATGTACCCAACTACACTGCTCACGTATATTTGCTATATGAAGATGACCGGGATCGATTCCAGCTTGGCGAACAGCATTGCTGAAGAGATCTTTATGTAGTAGTGGCGTACAACCAGCAATGACAACTTTTTCAGCCCCACTCTTACGAATTGCCAAAGTTAAATCATTAACACCATGATCGGAGCATAGATGATCCATTATCTCAACAACTGCTACCCCTCGTGACATCACTCGTTCCTTAAGAGCGTCAATGTCTATTGGTCCAGCAATATTCGATCCACATTTACACAGGAACACAGCAACTTTATCGCTCTCGTTATTGGCCGATTCTGATTGAGAGTTAGACTTCAATGGACTCAAGTGTCTCCTGTAATTATTTTGACTGATTTTGTGATTAGTTAAGTTCAATAAATCTGTCCTAATGTAGTATTTAGAAGTCCATACCGTAACGGATAATTGTTGTGGCGTGTGCACAATGAAAATCTGAAGAATAATTTAGAAGAAAAGCAACGGAGTCCCTTGATCTTGAAATTAAACCCAATGGACCTGTATAATTTATTGCCGAAAACTAACTGCAGACAATGCTCACCTATGACCTGCATGGCTTTCGCTACCAAGTTAGCTCTCGGTGACATTTCACCGGATGAGTGCCCTCCACTTCTTGAATTAGGTTTCGAGAAGAATCTTACTAAAATCAGAGAAATGGTTACTCCATTGCTCACTGCAGAAGCAACAGGAATCAAACTCGATGAGAGCAAATGCACAGGTTGCAACAACTGCGTCGTTATATGTCCCGTGGATGTTGCTACTGAACCTCCAACTAGCGAGGGTAAAGCTGCAATGGGAGAGCGCGACGCGGTTGAACGCCTTTACGGCCAAAGCTACGGATGTGTTTGGGCAATTGGATCAGTGGTTGGATCG
>JBHLQJ010000129.1:0-8073 GCA_048884945.1 Candidatus Thorarchaeota archaeon
GAGTTTGCGGACTTCTATCTTAAGCACTTCATGACGGGATATATGAGAGAGAATTACTTGAATGATTCCTGGAGAGAGGACTTGCCTAAGGCATTAAAGTTGTTCGAGTTTATTCATTACATTGCATTTAACATGGATTACAACTTGGCTGGAATGGGCTCCTATGATGCACTTGATGAAAAGACTAAGATGATTCTCAATAAATACAGGAAGAGCATTGAGGACGGACTTCCCTACATTGACAGCACGTTCTGTCCGTATAAATGACTGAAAACAACTCAAGAACTTAGTACCTCATAACCATCGGTAATCAGGAAATTAAAAACAAGAGAACGAAGAGGGAAAGAATCCCTCTTCGGAAACTAAAGTACACTAGATACATCAGTATACTCTGCGTTTTTAAATATCGGAAGATTGGTTGCTATTAAATATCCAAGCATACCAGTGAGTAGAATAACAACAAATAATATTGAACTAGTGATCATTCCAACTACGAAATCACCTAAATTCCCAGGCATTTGGTTACTCCAGGTTTCGAGTGATGATTCCAGCCTTACTATAAGGCTAAAAGAACTGATCTGTAAGGCCACACCAGAAATGTAAACCAACAATCCCTGTGTAAAAATACATTTCCTGTTTTGAGGTAATGATATCTCCAGAGTTGGTTCGATTCCACCTCTACTAATACGTCCAATAACTAAGATAACAGCTATAATTGAAAGAGCCAAAAACACAATAATTGGAATTTCAAAGAGTATTGAACTAATTGCAAATTCATTGGCCCATTGTTCAAGAGGAATGATAACAAAAAGATACAGTGAAACTATCCCTACAAGAGAGAAAAGTATCACAGTAAATAAGAAAAAGCCTATGAAGAGTGCTCTAAAGAGCTTCTGACCAACACTACGTTCTTTTCTTTCAGCAGATTCATTCGCTTCACTGGAAATACTGTCCCCCGCCATACTGAAGTATAAGAAGATTCAGCGATATAAATTCTTCAAGAGAAAGATTATTCTGAAAAAACAAGAGAGCGAAGAGGGAACTAGTCCCTCTTCGGAAACTAAAGCACACTAGATACAGAGGCGTATCATTTGGATTCTACTTCTTCTTTTCCTGAAGATACGAAATGAGGAAAAGCACCCATGTTAGCAGCAAAATCGCGATTGGTACCCACATCATAACACCGGGTGTTGGTGGCACAAACATATGGTACATCATAGCAATTGGTCCTAGTAAGGTGAAGATTAGTTCAACCTCTACAAGAATTCTTACCCGATCCCACTCCTTTTTCATTAGTGCAAGAATCGAACCGACTGTCAATGCAATGATCATTGCTCCAAACGCACGAGCGCTTGGATCGGCAAATGTCATTCCAAACACTGGATAGAGCAGGTCAGGTACCAACAAGTACCCGATTCCAAAGACTAAGCCTATAATTATGTGGATTACAAATGTAATTCGCAAGAGTTGACCGTATTCTGTCATTCAATCTCCCCTTAGATTTATTTTATGCTCATTTGAGCAGATGAATAATCAAGGATGTTCCTAAAAAAACCTGCGAATTTTTGAGAAAGAGAGTGCGAAGGGGGCCTTGCAGCCCGCCTTCGTAAACTAGAGTATGTACTAGATACAGCGGTGAATAACTTCTGGTCCTACTTCCTCGAACTCCTTTCGTGAAACCCACATCTTCTGGAAGGTCTTCAGTGAGCCGAGAATGCTTCCACCAATCCAGACAGAGTACTGTCGCTCTGGAGGAGCAATGATTCGGACCTCGATGTTCTCTGGGACCAGCTCGGTGATCTCCTTGTGGAGTCTCTCCTTGAGTCCTGGGAACATGGTTGAGCCACCTGAGAGTACGATGTTGGCGTATAGGTCACGCCTCAAGTCGACGTCACAGGCTTTGATTGACTCGACAATGTGGTCGTCGAGTGGCATTGTATCTAGCCCAATGGCACTTGGATTGAAGAACAGCTCGGGTGCTTGGAACCTCTCTGCACCAACAGTGATCACCTCACCGTCTGGTAGCATGTAGGGTTTGTCTACACCAGCTTTGTCAGCGACTGTTCGTTCTCTCTCGGGATCTAGAGCTACGTAACATAGCTTCTCCTTGATGTCTCTGACAATCTCTTTCTCTGCACCGCTCACGAAAGAGTAACCCCTCTGTCTGAGAAGTCTGCGCAGATACTCAGTGATGTCTCTACCAGCTAGGTCAATTCTTCGGATAGCGTGGTTGATTGAGAAGCCCTCATAGATTGGTACTATGTGGGTGACACCATCGCCTGAGTCAATGACCAGACCAGTGGTTCGACCGGATGCATACAGTGACAGTACTGCCTGTGTGGCAACGTACACTGCGGGCACACCGAAGTTATCAAACATGACAGATGCCATGCGCTCTCTATTTTCCCGGGGGTTGAATGGTGCCTCTGTAAGGAGCACCGGATTCTCACTTGGGTCTACTTTCAAGTCATTATAGAACGTATAGCTCCATATTTTCTCAATAGCATCCCAGTCTTCTACGATTCCATGAGAGATCGGATAGACCAGACGGAGCACACCACGGAGGTTGATAGCCTCTTCACCAATATAGTAATCACGTGTGTAGTGGTCCACGTCAGTCATGATTGACTCGTAACGTGGGTAACCAATCAGTGTGGGCCAGACGCTGCGTGGCTGATCTTCGCCGGCATAACCGTTCTTGCTCAAACCAGTACCATTGTCGATGACAATTGGTTTTGCGCCAAGAAACTCGTCTTCAGCCATTTTTTATCGGTCCTCGTTTAGTGATTTGTTCGGACAAATCCAAAGAAAGATTCGTCAAGCTCAGAGCTTTGAGACTCTTTTCTAGCAATTCGTTCTTGCTGAATCTATTTAAGGGTACGTCCGATAAGTATCAACTATTTCGAAAAGTATCTAAGTTATGTATAATTCATCGCCAATTCAAGCCATTTTTGGCCATTTCTGGGAGTTTATCTTCGATAAGTATAATAATAACCTACATGTAATTACTAGCTAATATATCCGCGAATGGTGCTTGATATTGCTCAGAAAACCTTTGGAAGACATAATTCGAGAAGAGATTGAAACAGTCAGAGCAAGAAGAATCATCCTCGACCAGCTTGAAGGAGGGCTGATGACAGGGGCAGAACTCCGAGAGAAAATTGCAACTGACATCAAAGCGCAGATGGTGGCTGAGGGATCGAGTAGAAAAGAGATTGAGAGGGTGAAGGTCACTAGTCCGAAGCTCTATCATAATACACAGCGACTTGAGGAACTTGGAATCATAGTCAGTTGGAAACAATCTCAGTATCGCCTCTTTGAGTTAGATCCGCGAGCAATACATCCGGTTCGCAGGGCTCTTAAAATCTCAAAACCGTTAATGTATATTACTTCGCTGAACAATCCTGAAGATCAGCGCCCATTTGTCCAGTGGCTGGTGAACAATCCGCATTTCAATCCAAAGAAGCTCCTCGTATTTGTAGAAGCAAGTCAATGGACTCGTGGAGTTTCCAGAATTGTGGACCGCTTCATTCCAGATGATGCCTTCCGACGATGGACAACAGAATGGAGAGAAGTACCAGAAAATGTCACAAGGACAGAGGATGAGCGTGAGTATGGGAGTCTTCAGATGACTGTAGATTTCATCGAGAATGAACTCCTAAACCATATTCAGACCAATGATATTGTCTTTGACCTGACACTTGGTCCTAGGCTAATTACACTAGCGATGGCAAAGCTAGCAACTGAATACTCTATCACGGCCTTTCATGTATCCACCTATGATGCCAGTGATGCTGAAATCAGCCACTACTGAGGGATGTGATTCTTTGAAACAGAAAAAAACGATTGCCGTACTCTCTTGGAAGCCAATCCATATTGAGGAAAAACTCAAACGCCTCTTCGTCAGAGTTCAGAAAACCCAGAGAATAACTCCTGTAAACAACACGAGGCTTTTGAACAAGATAGATAGATGGGTTCAAGACATGGGGTATATTCAGGACTGTCTGAAGAGAATTAGGGAAAATCTTGTGCCAGATTTAGAGGGATTGCTTGGTGTTGATTTTAGCTCTCCTGAATTAATACAGGTTGCAATGTTTCAACCAAG
This sequence comes from Candidatus Thorarchaeota archaeon, assembly GCA_048884945.1. GTDB lineage: Archaea > Asgardarchaeota > Thorarchaeia > Thorarchaeales > Thorarchaeaceae > SMTZ1-45. Next base: position 4,106 of record JBHLQJ010000129.1, read on the forward strand.
TACAAAAAACATCTTCTCGGAGTTGGAAACCCAGTACAAGGGGAGTGACGACGACCCACTTGGACAAGATGGGTTTGGAATGATGACCAACCTGAGTGAGATGGCGAAAGTCTTAGCACTGGTTGGTGATGGGGTTATATCATCTGCAGTCATTCAACATCTCTGGAAACCGCACCTAAGTAATGCGGGTGAAATTACGCTGAGGAAGGCGGAAATAGTTTCGAACGAGAACATGGCTAAGCTCTGTGATGAGTGGAATCTCTATGAGTACCGTATTCATTTTGACCCTGATGTACCAAGTAAGTCTGAGGTTGAGCACGACAAAGGCACCCTCGTAGAGGCCATCTATGGTATCGTCTATATCGAGCATGAATACAAGCGAGTCGTTGATTTAGTTAGACACCTGATCAATATTCAGTAAGGTCGTACTCATCTTCTCGATGTACAGGGACATCGGAAATCGGGAACGCATTGTCGAACCGCTTTCGTACATTTTCAGCAATCTTTGAGTCTGCGTATACTCGAACCGATGGAATAGTACTTGCCTGTTGTTTCAAAATGTGCATCAATGGACGACCTTCCTTGGTTTCATCAAGACTCACAATATCAAAGCCCTCTTCACCACCTACCAACAACGGAATTTTCCCAAGTGTCTTCTCACCAAGTGGGGGAGAAACTACGTCTATCACCACACTCCCTGGCTCATCAGATATCTCATTTTCTGCGTTGACTAATTTTTTGATGTCATGAAGCATATCACGAAGTAGATTTTGTGAGTCAGTTTCAAATGATGCAAGCGGTCGAGATATGACCACTTTGAACAATCTACGATACCGGATTCGTGCTGCATATTCTCGAACAAAATCAATCTTAGATTCTTCCAACCACCGAAAGAGGTCTCCATCTGTCATTCTTGTGAATAGCCCTATACACTCTTTCTTCGATAGACCCTCTTCTTGCATTCTGAAGTACGTGGCTTTGGAGATCATTGCTTCAGCGAGTTTCACAGCGTGATGAAGATAGAGGTCGCTAAACATCCAATTTCTACTAAGTATCAATGCCTCTAGAGAGTGGATGGCTTTCAACATGAAGGCACGCACATACTTGCCTTCCCGATTCTTCACCACGCGATTGGTCAGCATTACTCTCTCAGCTGGAAATATACCAAGCTGAACTCCGCTGAAGTGGGCATCTCTGATTAAATAGTCAGTCTTGTCAATGTCTAGAGGGTGGTCTAGAAACTCTGAGAGAAGACCCATAACAGGGTCTGCGGTATGCCTTCGAAAGATACTCACAACATCCTTTGGTTCGATATCATTCTGTAAGAGAACATCAGTGAGACTACTGTTCTGTATCAAATACTCGCCAAGGTCTATATGATCAACACCAACCCATGCATCCAGCGCGTACTCTATTGTGTGGCTAGTTGGGGGATGTCCAACATCATGGAGCAACGCCGCAGTTCTGAACAATTTTTGATGGTATTCGGTAAGAAGCTGTGAGAATGGAACAAAGCATGCAGTATCTAAGTCTTCACAGTAATTCACAACGCGAATTGACTTCTGAGCAAGAAAGTTTGTACCAATACAGTGTTCGAAGCGCGTGTGTGTGGCACCAGGATATACCAGATGAGCTGGTCCCAACTGTCGCACATATCTCAAACGGAGCATCTCCCAAGTGGAGATAATATCAAGCTCCCAAGGTTCAAGGAGTATTGCACCATGAACTGGATCCTGAACAGCTTTCTGGCGAGTATGCTTCTCACCCATTTTTATGAAGCGATTGTGCTCTTTGATTGCTTTCTGAATCTGTTCCCAGCCAGCTCCTTTCTGCTCACGAGCAGCTTCTATCTCAGCTTCCCTAAATCCAGTCAAGCGGATGAGCTTAATTACATCATTATCGAGATCATCTGGCATTACCTAGAGGCCCCATTAGCGTGACTCGGAGCCTGTATATAAGCCATCACAATTCAAGGCTATTTTAGATTCCTCGACTTCTTCACGCGTTCTCGAGCTGCATTATACTCAAGTGTGTTCTCTTTTTCCATTGCTCGACAATATTCGTTTGGTTGACAATATCCCCAACGGCGCATTACATTGCATGATGTGGAACCTCGTGCTCTATAGAATGGCGCGTCAATAAGATTTGTCTTGGTAAGATAATTTGCTACGGTCTTAATGCTCTTCTTGGCAAAAGCTAATCTTATACATGGAGGAGCTCGTTCCACCGTTGTCCATTGCACTATCTTAAACAACTTATACCATAGTAAACACTTCTTAGCCACATACAGAAGATCACATTTCGGACAAGTCTTGCTATGAATTGAGAGTTCACATAGCTCATCGCGACTCTGTTTTGTAAAACCTGGACCCCTGAGGAGATGAAACTTAATTTGAACAAAGAGCTCAGGAGTAAACGATCTAAACTCCTGAATGAATTGTCGCAATTCTTGTGCAACTATTTCTGACCTCTCTGTCCAGAGCTTTTCATCCAGATTAGGACTACCAGTTTCCTCTCTCATAGCATACTCACATGTAGTAAAGGTAGTCTTAAGCACATCAGTTCATAATTGTGGAAAATTGGAATCGCATGCTACAGACCTTGATGGAACAAATTTTAATTGCCACGAGGTATCCGACTTCTTCAGCTTAGAGGACGCCCCACATGACCAAACTTGAAATAATCTCAAAGGTTTCCTTCAAAGAGGTCATCACGTCTGTTGAAATTGTCAATTTTGTGAAGGAGAAAAAAGCAAATCCTGTGGTATCCACTCTCAATGGTGACGTGATTGTTTACGAGATTGAGGGGGATGGAAGTGGTCAAGTAAATGAGATAAGCCGGGTTAGTGGCCTACCGCCACTAGCTGCAATGGGGATTGGAGACGTAATTGGAAACGGTACACCAGACTTTATCATTGGAGGTTTAGATAACATCCTGCGAGTGCTAGTCTATATGGATGGAGAATTGAGTGTCAAGGCAACAACTCCTCTGGGTAGTCTTCCATCCGCAGTCGCTGCGCTGAATGTTTTGAGTGATGATAGATCCGAGGTTGTTGTGGCTACAACAGATGGTCATCTAAGATGTTATGGATGGTATGATGTGGCACTGGACAAGCTTGCTGATAAGATGTTAGAGCGACCTATCTTCTCTATTCAACCTTTACACAGCAGAGGACTCCCTTACAGCCGTTTTGTTTTTGGTGATGATTCTGGCTATCTATATGTCTATCAATATGCTGATGACAGACTTCATGAGAGAGCGAAAATTAGCGTAGGGGGTGAAGTCAGTCTCGTAGCCACTGGGGATATGACCCAAGATGGTAATTCAGAGGTTTTAACAGTCACCAATGGTCGTAATCTTAGTTTGTTTGGTATAGTAAAAGGCGCTTTGGAAAAGCATGATTCCGTGAAAGCGCCAAAAGCTGTCACCTCCATCAAAATAGGTAAATTCTGGGATAATGGAAATGGACAGGTAATATCAAGCCATTCAAATTCGACAATTACGGTTCTAGGTTTTGTGGGAAACAGACTCGTTGAAGATACATCAACAAAGACATCACGGAAATCTACGGAGTCACATATAGCAATTGGTGATGTGGATGGAAATTCACGTCTGGAGCTTGTTCAAGCGGTTGGATCTGACCTCTATCTAATTGAAGTTCTTGATGAATAATTATTACTAGTCTAATCGAGGCATAAAGAGTTCAGTCGGTTGGACCACTTTGATGGTCTTCACATTTGTCTGTCCTTCAATCTTAGGAACAACATTTGTTTCCACCCACGCTTTCACATTCGAGCGAGCGTCCTCAATAGTTTCGCCTTCTGCATTCATATCGAACCTAATGAAGAGATGATAGGGTTCTCTTTCTGTGAGGTCTTTTTTAATCATGGCCCAGAATGCCTTTGAACCTGCTGGAACATCAATACGACCTACTATCTCTGACCAAGATTTGCCTTCCATGCGTTTTG
>JBHLQJ010000130.1:0-8049 GCA_048884945.1 Candidatus Thorarchaeota archaeon
TGATGCATTAATATAGTCAGAGAATAATAGACCTCCTAAAGCACATTTCATTGGTTGATCAAGTCCAGTCTGGTTAGTAAGGGGAGAATTCCAGATATTTGTAAGAGATTCTGCCATTGAGGTATAAAACCGACTTGGATAAGATGAAGTAATAACATAGTTCAATTCAATTGTATTGCCGAGTAAATTAAGCACATCGACAAATGTAGAGTTAGACATAGCCTGATTCCATTCATCCACAGCTTTGGTATATTCTGATGATAAATCGAATGCAGTCCCATTATGACCATACATTCCAATAGGGATTGGTCCTAAAGGTCGAATTCCAAAACCAGCCAGTTCCTCCTGAATGAAAGCTTCAGGAACGGATCCATATGATATAGCTCTTCTAAAGTGAAGGTTACTGAAGGGGTTTGGGTACTCGATTTCGTTTATCCGTATGGTTCCTAAATTAAATCCAGCAAAGACAAGAGAAAAACTAAACCCGCCAGTAGAAACGAAAAGATCAGGGTTAGTGCTGGTGCTAAATATGTCGTTCAATGTTATGTAAGCATCAACTTTTGGCCAATCACAACCATCTGTTTCTCCAGTTTGAAGGTTCCCTAGTCTAGAGAATCTGTCCTCATTAGTTTGAATAATGACATTGATTATGCTCCCAGCCATTGGTTCAGTTGAATCCCTCCAATAATTAGAATTCAAACCGAGTTCGATGTAGTTGTAGCGGGACCAATCTACGAGCTTGTAAGGACCTGTCCCACACATTTGTTCAGCCATGTAATTATCAGTGTCACCAAAATGGACTCCGTAGTTTCCCCACACTTTGAGTGATGAATCAGAAGCATGTGATAATGCATAAGAAGGGCTCATTATAGATCCTGCTGAAGATGACAATGCAGCAATGAAAGGTGAATATGGCTCTTCGAGAACGAACTGTATTGTATACTCATCTAGAACATTAATAGCACCTGAGGACGATATCCAATCATTGAACGCATTTTGAAAAGCAATGGAACCGGAACCTTCAGAGTATGCAATGTTCTCTAATTCACGTCCCCCTTTTAGAGGTTCAGCAATCATCCACATCGGACCCCAATCAGCAAAAATCTTCATTCCTCTCTCTATATTCCATTTTACACAACTTGCGTTGAATGGAGTTTCATCATGAAAGGTGACATCTTGTCGAAGCCCAATTGTATACTCCAACCCATCTGATGATACAATGGGAGAGAATTCTGCGAGCAATGGTTGAATAGGTTCAGAGTCGGTACTACCAAATGGATATGTATAGAGAGTTTCATAGACATTGTAGAAAATCCAGTTACCAAATCGCTCAAAATTCACATGAGGATCGAGCGATTCTGGCTCTCCAGATACTTCCCAGATGATAACGTCATTTGAGGGAACAACTGAATCGATACCTAACCCATACACAGATTGGAGTCCAAAAAGGGATACCCCTAATAATAGAATTACCACTAGACATGAAAGATAGGTCTTCGAGGATTCTATTATTTCTCCCTCACACACTCTGTCAAATGCTCTATCCGTTGAAGCAGTATAAACTTGTCGCGGCAAAGACAGAATTTCTTGCATTTAGTATAGGTGAGGATACATTGTACCATTCAAAGGAAGTCTGAAAATCAGTCTTCAACGACCTGAAAGTCGAGACCCTTGTCGTGCAACAGTTTTAGCATAAGTTTTACAGCTTTATCGTCAGGAACCTCAAGTATCATCTCAAGCTCGGCTCTATTTGGTGGTATATCTGGGTCAAATCTATCCTGATTAATTTCAATTACACTCACACCGGATTGAGCTACAATACTGAGTACCTTATTCATACTGCCCACCCTATCAAGAATTGAACCTCTCACTCTCACAGATCGGCCTAGTCGGAACAACTCTTTCTCAACGACTCTTGCCATGAGTGACATATCGATATTACCGCCTGAAAGAACTGCAACTGCTTTCTTTTCCTTAACATTGATCTTGCCGTGCTGAAATGCTGCAAGACCAACACAGCCTGCTGGTTCAACAACAATCTTAGCTCTTTCAAGAAGCATGAAGAGAGTTCGTGTAACCTCCAACTCTTCCACGGTGACGACGCCAGAAAGTAAGTCCCTCGCAATCCTGAACGTTAGCTTCCCAGGTCTCTTTACAGCAATCCCATCACATATAGTATCCAAATTTTGAACATTGACTATTTTACCTGCTTCGATAGATGCTTTCATTGCTGCTGCAGAGGCGGCTTCAACTCCATAGATCTCTACTTCAGGGCGTTGTTCCTTAACTGCAATTCCAATTCCTGATACGAGACCTCCGCCACCAACCGGCACAGCAATGATGTCAACATCAGGGCAATCCTTGAGAATTTCCAGACCTATAGTTCCTTGGCCTGCAATTACATTCTCATCATTGAAGGGATGAAGAAAGGTTGCACCAGTCTTTTCTGCCAGTTCTCGTGCATGAGCAAGAGCATCATCAAACACCGCTCCATGAAGCACGACATTAGCACCATACCCTTCTGTAGCTTGAATCTTAGCAACAGGAGAGAACACAGGCATGACAATGGTTGACTTTATTCCTAATCTTGTTGCAGCATAAGCAGTCCCCTGTGCGTGATTACCTGCAGATGCAGCTACAACACCTGCTTTCTTCTCTTCATCTGAGAGCTGTGACATAGCAAATGCAGCGCCCCTTACTTTGAAGGAGCCTGTTTTCTGCAAATTTTCCAGCTTGAGATAGACATCTCCACCAGTTATCCTGCTAAAGGTCGATGTGTGGTCAAGTCTAGTAACATGTTTGATATCCTGTAGGATTTTTTGAGCATCCAAAATTTTTGAATACACTTTCCTGTATTTTCCCATAGCAGCCACAACTTCCAATGATGCACTGAAACAGATTAATGAATCCTCTGCTAAATCATCAATAGAAGGACAAGAAATGAGTTCATGATAATGGGAAACAGTAACCAGGTGATATAGTTACCAGGAGGAGCAGTAAACCGATTGAATCTAGATGGAATGAACCAAAAGAAACCATTTTCAACAGGTGTCCAAAGCCATAGTTCCATCATTTTGCTCATGAAAGGTTCAAGTATCATAAAATCAACAAGTAAAGATAACCATCCTGAAAACAAGCAAGCGATTAAACCATCGAATCCTATTGATAGCGTAAATAGGTAGCTCGCTTGAATAGAGAATATCCAGAGAAATATAATCCATAAAGGAACGTTTCTAACAAAAGGACCATTTCGTTCCTGTCTTGTGTAGTAATAGTATCCTTGTGATGAAACAAGATGTTCGCCAATCATAGCAATAGTAGCAATTAGGAATATGTGGGGCAATATCCTCCAACTAAATTGTTCCCACATAATATTAGAAGTAATGCTAGAAAGAACTACAAACGCCACTAAGAGGAAGAAGTTCCTGACCTTGAATGACATAAATGACTATCACCGTTTCAGTTTTCCTTTTGCAGTATCAATGAAATCTGATGTTCTCTTTCTTAGAGAAATGACCCACGCTTTCCCAACTTTCTCCTTATCGATCTTCTGCGTAGCTAGGCTCTTTTGCACTTTCAAAATAAGATCCACAGCCTTCCCAACAGTTCTGCGATCAATACCAGTTGCCTTTGAAATCCCTGCAATTGACATTGAGGGTCTTTCTTTCAAAACCTGAAGAACTGCGGTCATAGCTTGAGCTAAATCTACTCGAGGAACGGTAAGTGGGAGTCTCATTTCTTTTCAAATATGCCAGGGTTAATTCCACATATATACATTATTATGTACACATAATAGTGTATACACTGTAATGTATATAGCAGGAGGTTTTACTTTTCTAATTGACTTTCTTGAATCATATTGATTCAAACAAATGATGTGCCTGATTGTTTATTGTAACAGCCTTTAATTCATCTTTAGTTCAGGTTCACCATTGAGCATATTCATTATCGGATTGTCAAAAGGAAAATAATCGAAGCCTTTTCTCCTTTTCTCAGGTGCTTTTTTAATACACCACATAACTAGTTTTCTTATTTGTTGGAGTCTGAAAGCAAGAATATACAACGAGTCGTTAAGCCTAGCATGTTTCAACTTTAATTGACTTGAAAATCATTCTTTAACCTAATGTTTCTTCCAGGTGTATGTCGAGTTTTCTTGTACTTTTTCAAATCCAAGAGATTTGTACAGATACTTCGCATTATTACTCAATGTCACATCAAGGTCTACTTTTGTTAGTGCTGGTTCGGATTCAACCAGCTGTTTCATCGATTGCACAAGTATTGCTTTTCCAAGACCCTTGCCCCTAAATTCACCCTTAACAACGATATCTGGAATATAACCTGTATCTCCATTTCTGACGGTCATAAAGCAGACTCCAATAGCTACACTATTATTATACAAAATCCATGATGAAGACTCACGATAATCTCCGAATCTGTTAGCCTCAATATTCTCTAAGAGCCGCTTACAATCTTCTACAGAACTGAAGAAATCAGGAAATACATTTTGATCAACATGACCATTAGTCCCTTCAAAAACGAGGTGAGAAATTTCATCTCGTAGGTTTGGACTATATGGCTCAAAACTCATTTCTTTTGAGAGCTTGGGTTCAGCAAGATTTTCGATGTTGCGCCGAGACAAAGTCATGCTCATCCTGTCATACTTCGCAAAACCAATCTCAATGATGTGTTCTGATAGCTCCTCGGAAATCCATCTACCTCCAGATGCAATATGAGAATAATCATTCTTGAATCTTTCAAATAATGCGTTAAATAGCCTCTTCTCAATATCTACGTTACCATCAGCAAAAACAAAATTGATACGCTTGCTTGCTTTTCCGAAAAATGCAATGCCTCCCAGTATACCATCTTCTGAATATTCGCCATATATACACGCTCGATCATTTGCAACTGCAGCTTTGAGTTGTTCTTCAAAATTTTCCGGAATACTATCATCATTTCTCAATTCTCTATAGCGATTGATAACAGAATCGATATCATCCAGATTATTACTTTTAATTTCGCGAATCATATGAATAAAGAATTAAGAGTTATGAATAGTAGTTACCATTTGCGCAATCATTTGCCAATATCAAATCAAGCTTAGTTAATCTTTACAATATCGTCTTATGGAGAAATTACTAAGGTAGCAACAACAAGCATTTTGATTATTTCCCTCAATTACATAGGTTGTACCAATTAGAGGAATTCTAGCTCAAAATACTCTGTGTTTAATGTCGATACCTCTTGACCGAAGCTCTTCAATGAAGAGTTTTGGAGGAATACATCTCTCGGGAGTAAGTACACCTCGCTTGGAAATACGACCATCTGCCATCATCATTGCAGTAACAGAAGCAGGGAATGATGTTGTACGCATCATTGATGTTAGTCCTGTCGCATCATCAAAGTAATCAATGACCTCATACTCGATATTTCGAGCCTCTGTTCCTTTCCAACCATCTATACTCACACGAATGAGAGTCACGTCTTTTCCGGACGGAGGTAAGTTCTTTTCAAGCAGATTTTCAAGTACTCTTCGAGGGCTGACTTTCTTTCCATCAACATCAATATCTTTGCTATCCATTAAACCTAGTTTCATTATGCACCACATCTTATGGCCATGTCCGGGATAGCGAATTGTTTTGTAATCCAATTCTTTCACTTTCCCTTTATAGGTGTGAGGAAGAGTTGATGTCCCTCCACTTGTGTTGAATGCCTCTAGTTTGCCAAAGGGTTCTGGAAATACTATCTCTTCAAAACCCACGAGAGGTTCTTCAATAGTGATTTTCCCATCCCGTAATGCAACACAAGGTTCAATGTACTCGTTAATCAATCCTTCAACTGAGAAAATGAGGGAATAATTGAGAGGCGGACGAGGTTCTTGCTGAAGGCCACCTACACGGATTTTTACACTCTCTGCACGATCAAGATATTCAATCCCTTCCCTTGCTAGGACACTTACCATCCCAGGTGCGAGACCGCAGTCCGGTACGACCGTGACACCAGCGTCCTTAGCTTGATCGTTCATTTCGAGCTGTTTCTGAACTATTGTCCACCCGCCACCCAAATCGCACATGTGAGTTCCAGTTTCAATTGCCACCTCCGTATGTAGGATATTTACAGTGTAGCTGACAGCACTGATAACAGAATCAACCTTTGAAAACACTTTGACAAGTTGGTTACGATTTTTTGCATCAACCCTTTCAGCAACAGCTTTTTCACCTACTTCCTTTGCTAAAGCCTCGGCATACTTCAGGTCAATATCTGCAAGAACTATCTGTTCGACACTATCTTGCTTAACAAGATCATAGGCAGCACCTTTACCCATCTGTCCTGATCCAAGTACTAGAACTTTCATGACACGCTCGCCTCCAGATACGAGTGTCAAATGTGAAGCTGCGGCAAGTAAAAACAATTCCGTCGAGCGCTTTCCTTGTCTACAAATGCAGATTTCATCGACTTACCAAAGAGAGTATGAAATGTCTTTCATACTTCTCTCGAAAAGATTGGTTGTTTGGATATTAGCTTTGGAAGAAGCAGTTGCTGTTTCGGTGCGAAACTAGTTTTATCATCAATCTCTTTAGCTAGTTCCTCAACGCTCATTTTGACTTGGTCCTTCAATTCGCGTCGTCGTATGACTAGCTCTCCACTTTCTTTCTCTTTTGCTCCCACAACGCAGATGAAAGGAACCCACAGCTTCTCAGCACTCCGAACCTTCTTTCCAACTGTCTGAGAACGATCGTCAATCTCATATCGAATTCCATATGTGTCAAGTATTTTCCCCAATTCTATGCAATAGTCTATGTAACTATCATCAACCGGAGCAAAACGCACTTGTACAGGAGTCATCCAGAGAGGGAGGTGAGGTACCTTTCCAGCTAGTTTCTGCTTATGAGCGTGTTCCAATACTCCATAGAGTACTCTCTCAATTGATCCAGATGGAGAGGTGTGTAGAATCAATGGGTATTTCTCTTTTCCATCTTCATCTACATATTTTATGTTAAACCGTTCACTATTCTCAACATCGATTTGGACAGTACCCAAACAGGCGGCCTTCTTCTGCTCATCAACTACATTCCACTCGCCCTTGAAAATAAAGTAGGCATATCTTTGGTCAAAAATCTCTAGCATCACTGGTTTCCCAATTCGATTTACAACCTTCAAGACAAACTCTTTATTTTCCTCATAGAAGGATCTGAGAATTCTAAATGAAACCTCGTAAGAAACCTCGAACTCAGCATGGATCTTCTCAATGAATTCAAGCTGACGTAGGACTGCTTCTTTTGCTCCTTCTTCATCAGCAACGATTTCATGAATATCAGGCATGGTGAAAACACGAGGGCGACGCATGCCAGCAAGTTCTCCACTCTGCTCTCGTCTAAATGATGGTGCAATCTCGAATAGTTTCAAGGGAAGTTGTTTGTAAGATACATGAGCCTGTGAAATGAGCAAGAACTGTCCAAAGCATGCACTGAATCGAGCGAAGAAGTCTCGGTCACCAGAACGAACAACATACTGGCGGGATGGAAACCTTTGGAGATATGACTTCAATGAAGGGTGTTGGTAGTCATAGATGAGTGGAGTTTGGAGCACATGTGCTCCATAATCAACCATTTCGGTTATTACCCGTTCCTCAATCGCTTTCTTTAGGGTCAGTCCACGAGGAGGCCAGCGAAAATTACCAGCATCTGATCCTGGTTCATAATCAACAAGTTCTAGCTGTTTCATTAGCTCGATATGCGCAGGAGGTTCTTGTGCAGTCCTATCTTTTGCGGTTTCATATTGCATGTAGAGTTCTAATTCCTTATACTTACTGTAGTTGAAATCCTTGATAGGAGTTAAGTTCCCACCCGGTTCCATGATCAAGAAGGTTGAAGTAGATTTTTCCTCTGCAACTATTGCAGTAAGGTCCTCAGCTTCTGTGACATCAACATCTGCAGCTTTCGCAATTTCCTTTGAGATATCCAAAACCTTGGAGCGTTCAGCGAGTGGATGTCCTTTGCAGTGAATCTCGAATGCCTTGTACCAACCAAATGGCACTCTCACTACGTC
>JBHLQJ010000131.1:0-8034 GCA_048884945.1 Candidatus Thorarchaeota archaeon
GCTATCTCCATGTTGTTCACAGCTGAGAAATGCTTCAGACTTATCCCCTTTATCAACAATGTGCGACAAAGTTAGTTGATTGTGACACTTGTGGCATTCATATAATTGACAGTAGAATCTTTCAAGAACAGGTTCGCTTGCTCCAACATGTATATGTCTTTCAAATCCATGACCATTCCGACATTCCATCTTTAAAGTAATAATATTGTTACGAACCTTGGTGTCACGGATTGTCATTGGAGATTTACATTTCTCACATATGAGGCTCTCTTCAGTCGAAGGCATTCTGTCAATGTGCTTGTTTCTTTCCTCAACATGTTTGAAGATGCCTACACTCACATTTTTCTTAAGTTCACCATGAATTGGACATATGAGTTTCAACTCGACTTCGTTGCCACTAACCTTGGTTTCCATAATATCAACAACAAGATCGCAATCATTGCACTTCAAAACGCCGCCAACAATAGCATCAATTGCTTCCTCATCCAAGTCTGAGGGTTGAGATAATTCAATGCCATGACCATTCATGCAACTGCATTTGAGCTTGTATTTCATTTTATCAAGTTCAATAGATTTTATCGATAATGAATTGCCGCATTCGCGGCAGTTCAGCATTGACCTCACGATACTTCCTTCAGATATAGCTTCCAGAATCGATTCAATCATCCATGCATATTCAGCAGGAAGTTCCTTTTTCATCTTGCCGTGTGCTGGACATACAAGCTCGACCTGAGCCTTGTTTCCTTTAGGCTGAGTTCCTAATACTTGACACGGTAGTCCACCTTGATCACAATGTAGGAGCCGCTTGACAACTGTTTTGAGCACCGACTCGTCTGCAATTTTTGGAACAAATCTCATCTCTTTGTGACCATTTGGGCAACGGGTTTTTATTTCAAGAACACCTTTCTTTTCAGAAATCTCAGATACAGAAAATACTTCACCACACTTGGGACAACTCAAAGAGTCAAAGATAGATTTCGAGCAGTTCATTCCACCCTGCAGACCAGCTATAGCAGTATGATAGAAAGCGGGGATCTCTCTTTTTTGAGGACCATGAATTGGGCAAATAAAGATGTATTCTGCTTTATGTTTCCCCACATCTGTGTTCATCAATGTCATTATCGAGCCGCATAATATACATGTGAAGATACTCTTGAAGACTTCATTTGCCATGCTATCGGCTTGGTATCTTGAAATGTCACGTTTGCCTTTGTGTCCTTTTAGACATTGGCAATAGACTCGAAGTGTATGCCCTTTGAGTTCACCAGCTTGAACATAGAAAGGCTCTTTGCATTTCTTGCAAGTGAAAATTGTTCTCTCCTCCACTTGGTGTGCGGCAGTGAACCTAAATCAGTTGTGCTATGCTCCCTAAAAGATATTACGTAATCGCAGGCAGCACCTCTATTGGAGATAAAGGGCAATAGTTAGAGTTGCTGTGCAGTATCTACAACGAACAGGAAGGCGTCGTCCCATCTCTTCAACCTGTTCAATTTCTAGAGATGCGCCACAACGAAGACAAACCCACGAGTCCATTGTTTCAGCTAACTCATCAATAGTGGTCGGCAACATGGCTACATCTTCTCCAAGTGCCTCCACTCTTACATTTGAATGACGACCGTTCTCAGGACCACTAATGAGAATGATCACTGCAACCTTCTTTTGTGTGTACTTGCCCTCTGCATATCCCCTGATAGTGCCTATGAATTCCCCGTTCAATATTCGTTCTTCACTATCGACAATATGAAAATTCTTTGCTGGCAGTATTTTTTCAGCTTTGCTAAAAAGGACTTGAGCATTCCAGTCCAATGTTTGCTCTTGCTGTGTCTTTTCAAGCCCGGTTAGTAAGAGTTCGAATGTTTCCGTAGTTTTTTTCGAGGGTTGAAGCAAGTCACAAACAGAACGAATCAGATAGGGTTCAACACTCACGGTGTGGAGTTGGTCCAAGAAGTCAATGTAGGAAACAGTAGCAACTACTTTGCCTTGCACGCAATCCTTTGTCGGATAGAATGTGAATTGAGGGCTTCTAAAGCCACCAACTTCAATTCTTGAAATTGTCTTAACATTCTCACCAGTTAATTCCATACAATCTTGGGGAAATGCAACAATTGAAACAGTGACATTCGTTATCACATATCCACTGTCATTTTTCACCTTCACTTTAAAATCGAATTTACCACCAACAATCTCGCAACCTCTGAACACTAGAACGCCAGTTTCACTTGAGGAAGAAGCTGAAGTATTCGCTAGGATGTCTGGAGCTTCTGGTTCAGTAACTTCTATTGGAGGTCGTTTTTTGTCTTCTTGCATCTCGTTATACGCAGATTGCATTGCTTCTGCGTGGTCTGGTGGAATATCAAGCACAGTTTTACCGTGAAGTGTGCATAGTAGTACGACCCGATCTTCTCGAGCACGAGGTTCTATATAGACCAGCTCGAGATCTTCATAGCATTCTGGACATTGATACAGTCTTTTGTAGAGTCCAGTGAGAGTTTTTTGATCTAAACCTGGGATGAACAACCTACTGCTCCGATGTCCATTCCGGCATTCAACATCAAGCTCAATCAGACCACGTCGTTCCTCAACATCACGAACATTTAATGGCATACTACATTTTTCACAGCTAAGACTACGAATTATTGAAGGCATGTGATCAATTCTGGATTGATTTTCCTCAGCTAATTTATAGACGTCAGGTGGTGCTTCACGCTTCATCACGCCATGAACAGGGCAGACTATTCTAAAGTTGATCTTCTTCTTTGTTCGCTTTTTATCAAGAATATGAGTAAGGCGCCCACATTCATCGCAGGTTAAAAGAGCAATAGCAATTCGTATTATTACTGATTCATTCCAGATGATTGGTAAAATTCTATCAGATGTATTCTTCGTACCCGGACAGATGCATTTCAGCTTGTATCCTTGTTTTCCTTCCTCAATACTCCTAATGGCAAGAGCTTGACCACAGTCATGAGCTGCAAGTGATGACTTAACAACAGCGTCTTCAGGAATCTCAGATACAGCTTCTTGAAGTAAATCAAGATGCGTAGAAAGAATATCTTTCTTTGATGCTCCATGAATGGGACATGATACTGTAAGGCGTGCAGTGTTTCCTCGTCTTTCTACTTCCGTGATATGACCTGGCAAACCACATTTGTCACAATGAACAACTCTTTGTAGAATATTCTTCAAAAGTGAAATTTCAAGA
Organism: Candidatus Thorarchaeota archaeon; assembly: GCA_048884945.1. Classification (GTDB taxonomy): domain Archaea; phylum Asgardarchaeota; class Thorarchaeia; order Thorarchaeales; family Thorarchaeaceae; genus SMTZ1-45. The sequence continues at coordinate 3,203 of JBHLQJ010000131.1, forward strand.
CTTGTGGGGAGGTATCTTGTTGTTTTATGACCATTAGCACAACGAGTTTCCACTTCAAGGACACCTTGGCGCAGGTCAATCTCATTAATAGCATATACAGAACCGCAGTGGGAGCACCTAAATGAATCAATGATTGAACGAGGACTATCTACATCAGCACCTACTAATTCAACAGTTGCTTGAAAAGTACGAGGAAACTCACGTTTCTGGGGTCCGTGTATTGGGCAAAGGAAAACACTCTCGATGCTAGTTCCTTGACCGCGTTCCTCAATATGAGTCATGTTTAATCCGCATTCTGTGCATGTGTATAATTTCTTGAACACCTCAAAAGCCATGTCTCTCGCTTGTTGTTCAGACAATCGACGAACACTCTTGTGGCCTTTAAGACACTGCACATGCATCGTTAGAATCTTCTCATCCATCTCAGCACTTCGGATGTAAAGAGAGTCGCCACAGGTCTTACATGAAAACACAACTATGCACCACTGAAGTAGTAAGTCTAGCTATCTACTACCGAGTTTCATGATGCACTATTAAGGGAATTTCAGGTGAGTTCATGTGTGATTGCATTATTAGCTAGTGGTTTAATCTTCGCCGGGCTCTGGCTTTTCACTTGGATCCTCGTCTTTTGCAATCTCTTTTATGGTACCTTTTGGTGTGTCTTTCTTCTTCTTTGATTCAATGAAACCTTCCAAGTTCTTTACAATAGGGATGTCAGCTCTCTGAAGAGCTAATGAAGCACCATAGAATAGAATCAAGATTCCGCCAAAAACGACCAACGCAGGTCCAACCACCCATCCTATAACCGGTACATGAAGTATGTAGTAGCCTAGCACGTAGATTAGTCCCCCAATCAATAAACCCGGAAAAGCAATGTTTACTGCTTTGGTCATAGCTGATTGGACTGTTAGAATACAAGTTAATCCGAAACCGACAACCAAGAAGAATGGCTGCACATAAGGCACCCAAAATCCCAAATACCAAATTACAGCTCCAATGAGTATCATCAAGATGTTTTGTGACGATGTCACCTGTTCAAATACTTCTAGTGGTTTGTCACTCAATTTCCTCACCAATAATAAACGAAAAGAGTGTGAGATATTATGTATTGCGGAATGGAACATATCACTGCGAACCAGTTGTGTCAACACTCTCAAGTACTCTGTCTGCAGGTTTCTTCAATTTGGTTCGGTACCCGCGTTTTGTATAGACCCGAACGGGCTTCAATAGCCTTGAGAAGCTTCGGGCCATTGGACTTAGGTCTGTAGCGTGCCAAAACTCATAGCCACTAGACCCACGTTCAAAGAGCACAAGATCTTCAAAACCAAATCGCCCGGGATAAAATGTTACAGAAACTCTGTCGGGAAAATCAATGTATACATTACTAGGATCGATGCCAGCATCATCTGCAATTTCTTTCTCTAGTGAATACAAGCCATCTGCAGTTTCAAGCTTTGCCAGAAATACTGGATCTGAGATTGCCCTAGAACTGACCAGCTTGATTAGATTTCTTCTTCTAAAATCATTATAGATGCTATTTGCGGATCGCATTTCATTAGTATCATCGGGATTCACATTAAGCAGACGGTGAAGGAAGGTAAGGTCATCGCAATTTAGAAATGAATTCAAATCATCTGCAGGTAGAGCGAAAAGTTGAGTCCCTGCTTCGTCTAGAACTCTGAGAAGCATAAGCTCTGCAGCTCGAACAGTCTTATGGAAGTAAACAGCCTCGAACATATTTGCTGCGGCTGATAGATAAGACTCAAGTGTGAATAATGAACTTCGTTCTACAGCAATCTTGTTCTTCGTAATTCTTGTTGCAGAAAATAGTCTTCTGAATTCTAGCTGCGCATATTCAACGCCTGCAAAATAAGAGTCCCGTTCAAGATCATCGATGAGCTCAGGATTGATAGGACAATGGATAAGGTCAAGATTGAACCCCTTTATGGGGATTCCAGTTTGAATCAGATTAATCACTTCATTAGCTGTGAATCCATGTTTTTCAACAATGTCCTTTACAGCGGACTTTTCTAGGATTAACTTCACAATTCTTTGTCGACTATTCCCTCGTACAGAGAGATATTCCTCAGACACATTTCCCCAAGGACCATTGGTTAGCATGAGAAGTAATGATGCCAACCGACCTCTGAGAACTTCATCAACATCTCCGCCCAAATATTCAAGGAAGACCTCAGTCATATGCATAAAACCCAAGGTTCTACCCATCAAAGATGTTGCTGCTCCAGGATAAACAAGTGACAACCCTGCGGGGCTCTGAATATATCGAAGTCTTTGACTTAGTCTCAAATCAATGATTTCTTTTTCTAGAGCAGTTAGGGACACATATCCATGAATGGGATCTTTGATTTCTAGGACCGTGGGGAAATCAGTTAAAGGCATAGTTTACTCAACCGTCTTTTTGGTCACTTGAAGGATATAAAAAACCCTGAAATACTTGCCTCTCTATGCTCATAGGAGAACCTTCTTGAAGGGATTTGGTGAACTGCAACTTCATGAGAAAACCGTGGTTTGTGCTTCTCTTTATACTCTGGTTCTGTACTAGCTCAGTTTCAGTTGGAGGTATGGAACCTATTAGCCCTACAAAGGAAGCTTTGCTGGTGTCTCAATCTTCGTATGAGATTCAAAGAGTATATGGCATAGACCTTTCGGAAGAAATCTACTCCAATGTCAAATTCTCGGAATATCGAAAATTCGTCAAGGAAATATCTCAAAATGGCTCCAGATATGTAATAGACGTTGGCGAGATTTCATTGGGCAATAATAGGATGGCAAGAGAGTACATCAAACAAAAACTCGTTGAACTCTCAAAGGGAAGAATCGAAATCGAAGAGGTTGGAAGCTATAAGAATATAGTCGGTAGACTGCCAGGTTATCTTCCTGGGAAAAATCCTGCTTTTGCTATTTCAGCACATTATGACTCACCAGAGAATTCACCAGGCGCAAATTGTGACGGTAGCGGCATCGCTGCAGTTTTGGAGCTTGCTAGGGTAATGTCCCAATATGAATGGCCTCTTGACATTTACTTCATTGCATTCAACGGTCTATTCGGGTTTCGCTTTATGCAAGGGAGTACTCAGGCAGCCATTGAGTTTGAAAACAGAGAGATGGAATTCTTGATGGTCTATAATGTCGATACTATTCTGGTCCAAGATTATGAGCTTCCTGCGGATGAGCGAATTATGATAGGATATGGAACAGTGGGACAAGCTGATTATCATTTGGGGCAATACTGGGCTGAGCTCGCTCGCATGATGAGCAGTAACATTGGAGATGACAAAATACTTTCTGTTCCTTCGTTTGAATTTCCACTCTGGACTGGTTCCGATCACTATGCATTGTTTAACAGAGGTTTCAATGCTATCTGTGCATTTGAATCAGGCAGATATGTTGACTCATCATTCCACGTTGGATCTGACATATGGGACAATTCGGATTTTGATTATAATTTGGGTGTCGAAACGACTGCAGTAATTGGCGCAAGCATGGCGCATATCATGGGGCGCACATATGGTAAACAAACAGACCTGAGATATGATTTCATTCTAGGATTCCCCATTACTAGAAGATTCTATATCCCTGTCACCACTCCCACGACCATTAATTTCACAATCAGATGGTTTGGAGGCTCTTCTTCATTCTATCTACTAAATCCCTCCGGTGGGCTTGTTGCGTCAGGGGTTTTCGACCATTCATCGGCATGGTTACCCACCAATGTATTCAATCCATCAGTTTCAACAAAGGGATTGTACACGTTGATAGTTGAGAAAGATCATGCATATCCAGTTGGTTATGAACTGCAAATCTCGTATGAAACCGATATTAACGGGAATAATGTTCCTGATAGTCAGGAATATTGGATTGACCATGCTCTATTCTTGTCAGACCAGGATAACGACAATCTTAGTGATGCTGAAGAAATAATGTATGGGACAGATATGTTGAACGCAGACTCTGATAGCGATAACATGCCTGATAAATATGAGATTGCTTCAGGCTTTGATCCTAATAATCCAGCAGATGGAAACGAGGATGCAGATGGAGACCATCTGACAAATGCTCAAGAGTATTCGAGAGGACTTAACCCATTTTCCATAGATTCAGATTCAGACAAGATGGATGACCTTTGGGAAGTAGAGAATGGATTAGACCCCCTAGTTGATGACTCAATGCTTGATCTAGATGGAGATGGAAAGACAAATCTGCAAGAGTATTTTGATGGGACAAATCCTCAGGTTCCTGAAACGATGGAGGTGCCTTTGGTATATATCACAGCACCAATGCTACTCATTGCTTCAATCGGTGCATTTGTTTATATTCACAGACGAAAAGAACCCTGGGATTAAAAGAGGACATCATATGAAACAAGAACTGCTATTCCTCACCATCTGTGTGCTTCTACTTGCTAGTCCTGTCAATAACGATTTTCTAATCGCTGATGGTAGTGCAGCTTCTGAATACGTACCAGCAGCCACAGATTTCCAAAGGGTCTATGGTATTGACTACTCACATGAGATCTTTGATTCTGTTTCCTTAAACTCATTCCGCAACTTCATCATCAAGCTCACTGAAAATGGATCTAGACCCGCAGGATTACCAGCACATTTGGGAGAAAACAACATTGCTGCGAGAAACTGGATAGCAAATGAGTTACGAGCAGTATCTAAGGGCAGGATTGAAGTAGAAGTGTTAGGAAACTATGGTTCTGTCTTAGGTAAACTTCCGGGCTATTTACCCGTTGATGCACCAGCCCTAATGGTCGGAGGACATTATGATTCAGTCTTTGAATCACCAGGGGCAAATGACGACGGGAC
>JBHLQJ010000132.1:0-7981 GCA_048884945.1 Candidatus Thorarchaeota archaeon
GTAATGCATTCTCAATTTCCGATACTTTGACATCCTTATTATTGATACAAATCCGTTGGTTCTGACTTACGCAATAACAAAATCCTTCATCTCGATCGAGGAACATTAACAAATAACACATACTTATGTTATCACTACGGAACCCAACTAGCTGCGATTTTGAGTAAAGAGGAGTGAAAAAACTTGGATCTACTAAAATCGCATTTATTGGTAAAACACTGTCGTTGTTCAAGCAGACCTTCTCATCGCCAAACTCACGGTAGCAGCAGCAACCTCTCACAAGATGAATCGGTTCTCGTGTTGAATTTGAGAAGACATCTCGGTCTACATTCACTTGGAACGCCTCTGGCTTGACTTACCTTCTTATTCCATATTCATAAATATGAAATAATATCAAGGTTTCTTCAACAGCCCGCCAGTTCCAATATGGTGGCGGCTAGTGTAGGCTCAAAATCTGAGTTCACATTTGAATCAATCTAGGATGTTCGGAAAAATGGAGCTTGTGGGGCTCCATGATTTAATCAACCCCACAGCTCTCTCTTGAGCAAATCACGAATAGCAATTCTGATGGCTTCAGATCTGTTTGGGTAGAGGTTACTCTCAACAAGTTTCTCTAAACCATCAACGTAAGTTTCTGGAATGTGCAAGGTTACGAGCTTCATCTCGACAATCACCTAGGTATTTTCGGTGTCTTACCAGAATATGGATGTAAGTAATACTAGGTAGGTATTCAACTTGAACAAGATATGCATGGAACTAGCAGAGAAAGAGTAACAATTCGCATTCTGGACTAATCCTTAAAGCGATATCTTATAACTGTCTTACATTGACGACCGACTCAGACCAAATTTGGGTCGTGCAGTAAATTGGATCGTCAAAAAGGCATTGATCAACTGTTCAATCCGCGTTCAATAGCAGTCATAGGCGCTTCTGCAACAAAAGGAAAATTGGGTAATGATGTTCTTCGTAATTTAGTTGGTAGTGGATATAGTGGTCGAATTTATCCAGTGAATCCTCGCGGCGGCGATATTCTAGGGTTGAAGGTGTATCGCTCAATTTCCGAAATTGCGAATAGACCTGATGTAGCGATTATTGTTATTCCCGCAGAAAGTGTACTCGAAGCTGTAGAAGAATGTGGAAAGAAGGGCGTGAAAGCATTAGTTATCATAACTGCAGGATTCAAGGAAATAGGTCATGAAGGTCAAGAAGCTGAGAAAAAACTCGTTGAGCTCGCAGAGAAATATGAAATGGTTATTCAAGGACCCAACTGCTTGGGCATTATCAACACAAGCGCACCCTACAATGCCTCGTTCTCAGCTGGAACCCCTCGAAAAGGCTCAATTGCATTTGCTTCACAGTCTGGTGCTCTGATGACAGGAATTCTTGATTGGAGTCTTATGGAAAAAATTGGATTCTCAAAATTCGTGAGTCTTGGTAACAAAGCGCACCTAGATGAATCAGATTTTATAGAGGCATTTGGTCGAGACACTGATTCTACATTCATACTACTTTACATTGAGTCAGTAGTTGATGGCCGAAAGTTCATGGAAGTGTGTAGAAAGGTTATTCCTTCAAAGCCAATATTTGTCGTAAAATCCGGTGTTAGTGCAGCAGGAGCTCGGGCTGCATCATCACACACCGGATCTTTAGCAGGGAGCGATACAGCCTATGATGTCGCATTCAGGCAATGTGGAGTCAGACGTGCAAGTAACATGGCTGCTCTATTTGATGTAGCAGCTGTCTTTGATGACATGTATCTTCCTTCAGGAAATCGTATAGCTATCATAACAAATGCTGGAGGTCCTGGAATTCTCACAACCGATGCATGTGAGGCAAGTGGATTACAGATTGCTCAACTCTCATCTGAAACACTAGAATTTCTGAGAAAGAATTTGCCACCAGCAGCTTCAGTTTTCAATCCAATTGACGCTTTAGGAACTGCACAACCTGAAGATTATGCACTTTGTGTTGAGGCTTCGTTGCGTGACGAGAATGTCGACTCTGTTCTGGTACTTCTGACGCCTCAAGCGATGACTAAAGAAACTGAGACTGCTCAAGTTCTAGTTGAATCTCATCGAAAATACCCTGGCAAGCCACTAGTCGCAGTTTTTATGGGTGGCAACTCCATGGTATATCCCAGAATAATTCTCACAGAGGGCGGCATTCCAATCTTTGACTTTCCAGAACGTGCGGTACATGCAATTGCAGAACTCTATCATTATACAGTCAGTCGAGACCATTTGAAACATGAGTCAACTCCTTCATTCAAGGTTGATAAGAAAAAAGTTGCAGAAATAATTAAAGCTGTGAAAAAAGACAAAAGACGTGTACTGCTTGGAAGTGAAGCGCACGCAATCGCGGAAGCTTATGGGATTTCTGTGGCCAGGATTAGACTAGCGACAAGCTCGGAAGAAGCGAAAATACTAGCTGATGAGCTTGGATATCCTGTAGTCTTGAAAATCGCTAGCCCTGACATTATCCATAAAAGCGACATTGGCGGTATTCGTATTGGACTTCAATCACCTGATGAGGTTGAAGATGCTTTTCTTCAGATTCTTGACAATGTTAGAGCTCACATGCCAAATGCAATGATATATGGTGTGGATGTTCAAGAAATGGTTGAGCAGGGGAAAGAACTAATTATTGGCTGTTCTAGAGATGTGCAATTTGGTCCTCTTGTGATGTTTGGTGCTGGTGGAATTTTCGTCAACTTCCTCAAAGATATAGCATTTCGTCTTGCGCCGATGACACGTAGTGATGCAAGAGACGTAATCATGGAAACTAAGATGGGCACACTTTTGAAAGGCGTGAGAGGCGAGGCTCCTAGTGATATCACCGCAATTGAAGACACAATCCTTAGAATAAGCCAGCTTGTAACTGATTTCGAGGAAATTGTTGAGCTTGATATCAACCCTGCTTTTGCCTATGAGCGAGGAAAGGGAGTATCGGCTGTCGATGTCAAAATAACAATCGGAGGGTGATAGAATGGTCGAAAATATTGTAATTAGTGGAGATACTCTTACTGGAAAAACAATGGTTGCTATTGCATTAGCAGCTAAACTAAGAGAGAAGGGAAAATCTGTAGGCTACTTCAAACCTGTCGGAACAAAGAGCTATGAATACAGTACAAGTACTGAAGATGTTGATGAAGATGCGGCTATCATGAAGGATCTTCTTGGTATGAACCAACGGCTCTCGTGTATCAGTCCAATTGTTCGCACAATGTCGAGCTACGATGAGCTATTGAAAATAGGTCATGATGAACTAATGAATCGAATCATGACTTGCTACTCTGAGATTTCAAAAGGTCTGGATTATATGATTGTAGAAGGAACAAAGGCATCTTGGCATTTACTACATGTTGATTTATCAACCCCCCAGGTAGCAAAGGAACTCACCGCATCAGTAATTTGCTTGGTAAACTTTCTGGATATCACAGCAATAGATGACATCCTTCTTCAAATAGAACTGTTCAAGCAGCAGGGAATTGAAAACGTAGGCATCGTTCTTAACATGGTTCCTCCAATGCTTAGAAAGACGATTAGTGAGCAAATTAGTCCGTTTCTTTCTGAAAGAGGCATTAATCTTGTTGGGGTCATTTATCGGAATCGCGAGTTGTTTAGTCCAACTATTAGAGAGATTCAAAGAGCTCTAGATGGAGAAATGATTACTGGCACTGACAAGTTGGGCTTACTTATTGACCGTTTCATGGTGGGCAGTATGACTCCAGAGAACGCTCTCAAATGGTTCAGACGTGCTCAAGATAAGGCAGTTATAACCAGTGGTGATAGATCGGATATCTGTCTGGCTGCTCTCGAAACAGATACAAACTTACTCATTCTAACAGGAGGAATGGGCCCAGATATTAGAACTGTAGCTCATGCACGTGAGCTAGGGGTTCCAGTTATGATGACAGCCCATGACACCTATACGACCGGGCAGATAGTTGATAGTCTAATAGGTACAGTTACAGTTGATAATAAAGAAAAGCTAGCAATTGTTGAGAAGATAGTAGGCGAATCTCTAGATTTAAAGAAGATTCTCAAATAATTAAGAGAAAGGCAGGGAGCATTCCTGCTCCCATTTCATAAAGAGTTGAACGCACAAGCCGGGAGGAGCAATGTGCGCCTAAAACTAACTTGAACTCATATCATAAGTCAGCTTGTATATTGTAGCCAATACTAGGTTTATACTCAGAGTATGATTAGGAACTGCTCTGGGTATAATTCGAGTCTTTATTGAAAGTTGACTAAAAAATCATTAAAATTCGCTTTCTTGAACCCATTTTTGGTGCCTCGGAATACATTTATGCTGGCACTTTTTATTCGGAGCCGGTCAACAATAGAAATTGTTGAGGTTGTGTACAAATGGCTTCAGATGCGGAGAGTAAAGCTGCAAGTGAATCTGAAGATGGAGTGAAAACTGCGCAAGATCTTGAATCCTTGAAATGGATTCGAGAGAGACGCTCTATCAGAGAATTCACTGGCGAAAAAATACCTGATGAGCACATCGAGTTGATTTTGGAGGCAGCGCGACATGCGCCAAGTCCCGAGAACATGCTGATGATGCGTTTTGTTGTAATTCGAGATGACCAAGACACCAAAGTCTTCCTTGCAAATATTGCACAGGAGATGGCTCAAACTGCTTTTGGAGGGGCTCCATTTGAACTCACAAGTGGACGAAACTGGTTTATCAGTGACCCTTACAGAGCTGCTGTCTATGCTAGACTAAGAGATGGTGAACTATTTAGGTATCCAGAAAAAAGTGACACTGTTATTATTGTCTGTGCTAGTGAAGCGTGGCATGATGCAGGTTATCTCTATCCAAACTCCCTTTTTGGTTCTGTTGTCTGTGGTATGGCAGTGCAGAACATGTGGTTAGTTGCCACTGAGCTTGGATATGGTTGTGGGTATGAAGCCCTTGTTTGTTCGGATCCCCGACATGCTGAACTAATCAGAGATCGACTTGGAATCCCACCAATATGGGAACCGCTTACAGCATTTTGTATTGGAAAGCGAATATCCCCGAGAGCGCTAGGTCCTAGTCGAGCTCCTCTAGAAGGACTCATGTATGAGGAACGATGGGGCAAGCCATATACTAGGTTGGCATTCAAGAAGGAGGGCAAGTGATATGGACGTCAATTTCGAAGGCAAAACACTTGATAATATGAAGAAACTAGCCGAAGAAGCTGGTCTAACCCTTGAAGGATTCATCGAAGTTGTCATGGAACAATTCTGTGATAATACTGGTGGAAGAGTATACACTGGCAGATGGACTGGTGGCGAAGTGGATGGAGAGAAAGGCTTCCGCTATGTTCCTCAATGGCCTTTTAGACCTGGCTTCAAGGAAGCTACTGGTGACAAGGTCAAAAAGTGGAAATCCGGTGGGAAATCCTATCGACCTCATCCAACTGGCGCATGGCCCTTTTATCCTCGGCTCAATGAAGGAGATATTCAACATGAATATTGGAATACCAAGAAAATGATTCATCAAGCCTTCATCAATGACAGAAAAGGAAGAATTGTTGTCCTTATGGATGGCGATAAGTATGATTCATTTATTGATAAAATAAAGGAGAAAAAAGGCAACTTCTGGGCAACAACAGTAGATGCAGTGATGCATGAGGCTGTTGATGATTGGATGGCAAAGGAGGAATAGGTCGATGTCAAAGCTACAAGAATTTTTCAAGTTCTTACAGACGCAATGCAACGCAAAAGATGATCTCAAGAAGCAATTAGCAAATTGGGTTGGTCCCTACCATGGGAAAATCCTTCAGGTCCATACTGAGGAAGGCTCACAATACATGGTCGTAAAGAAAGACCGACTTGAGTTGCATGAGGGCACATACCCAAGTCCCGATGTAATCTATAAATCAAACTCTGAAACTCTACTTGGTATCTTCACGGGAGAGGTTCCATTCAAAGATACAATGAAAGATGGAAGTCTCGAAGTGATTGGCAATGCCAACGAGAGTGACCCTCTTGCTAACCTAATTCTCGCTGTCATGATGGGTGCGATGTAGGAGGTTATGACAATGGTCAATAAGGTTGCAGTCATCGGTGCTGGACTAATGGGCGCAGGCATCGCCTATGTTTCAGCATGGAATGGTTTCGATGTGAGTGTTGTTGATGTTAAACAGGAATATGTCGATGCTGGCATGGAGCGTATCCGTTCAGATATCATGACTGGCATAGATAAAGGGAAAATCTCAATGACTCAAGCTGAAGGTCTAATGAGTAGACTAAAAGCAACAGTAAATCTTGAAGAAGCTGTCAAAGACGCCGATTTGGTCATCGAGGCCATCTTTGAGAATATGGAAGTCAAGAAGGAAGTTTTTGCTAAGATAGATGTGGCTGCTCCAGCACATGCAATTTTAGCAACGAACACGTCATCATTGAGTATTGATGAACTAGCAAATGCAACAAAGCGGCCTGACAAATTCATAGGTATGCATTATTTCTCTCCTGTTCCAGCAATGAAACTCCTAGAGCTTGTAATTGGAGAAAAGACAAGTAATGACACTATAAACACCTGTGAATCCGTTGGAAAGAGACAAGGCAAGACCACAGTGAAAGCAAAGAATAGTCCTGGTTTCATTGTTAATCGTCTTCTTATGCCAGTAATGCGCGAGGCAATATTAATGCTTGAGCGCGGTGAAGCGACAAAGGAGGAGATTGACAACGCTATGCTGCAAGTCGGAAAAGCACCTGCAGGACCTTTTACACTGGGTGACTTTGTAGGTTTGGATATTGCATACAATGCTATGTCTACTCTCTACAGAGAGATTGGTGATTGTTTCAAGCCTCCTGACACCCTGAAAAACATGGTAGAATCTGGTGCTATTGGAATGAAATCTAAAAAGGGATTTTACTCATATGGTGCTGATGTTGTGGAACCTGAAGAACCAAAGGGTGCTGATCCTAACTGGATTGTAGAAAGGTTGAATATCCCTGCAGTCCGTGAGGCTATGATATTGGTGGACACTAACATTGCCAAGAAAGAAGACATCGATATGGCCATGAAGCTAGGAGCAAGCTGGCCGAAAGGTCCGTTCGAAATGCTTGACCAATTCGGTATCGCCAAAGTTCGTGATTTCATCAAAAAACTCCATGACGAACTAGGGGACTGTTATTCCGTACCAAAGTATTTAGACTAAAAACTCTGGCAGGGTAATAGTCCCTGCCAATTTCTATATTTTTCAAGATATTTACTCAATTCGTTGTTCTTCGTCAACGATAAATGAGGTTTATAAGTCGGTCACGACCTCCAAAATTACAAAGTCTCCAAAAAGGTGTAAACAAATGCCAGAATATGAAACAATACTGTATTCAAAAGAGGGTTCGTTTCTTTCTCCTGCAAAGAATGTTGCCGTAATTAAGATGAATCGCGTTGATGCAATGAACGCTTTCAATGCCACAATCCTCGAAGAGCTTGTTGCAGCTTTGAAAGAAGCCGAAAACGATCCGGAGGTTAGATCAATTATAATCGCATCGACACATGCCAAGGTGTTTGGTGTTGGTGCAGACCTCAAGGAGGCACAGAGTTACCTAGGAAAGCCCGATGAGGTCGAGCCTCTCATGAAACAGGGTATAGAGGCAATCGATACCGTTGCAAAACTTAGTAAACCTGTAATAGCAGCCGTAAATGGACTCTGTCTTGGCGGTGGTTTCGAACTTGCTCTTGCCTCTGATGTCCGAATCTGTGATACTGAGGCAAAGTTTGGAGCAGTAGAGGTTGGAGTTGGATTAATTCCATCATGGGGAGGATGCTGTAGACTCCCCAGAATTGTTGGACTTGGAAAGGCGATGGAGATGATTCTAACTGGCGGACAGGTCACAGCACAAGAGGCTCTAGACATGGGACTTGTGAGCAAAGTCGTTAGCAAGGATGAGTTGTTGAGCCAAGCCATGTGGTTCGGAGCAAAGTTTGGTGGAAATGCACCAGTAGCTTTGAAGCTTGCAAAACAAGCGACGCATATGGC
>JBHLQJ010000133.1:0-7968 GCA_048884945.1 Candidatus Thorarchaeota archaeon
GCCTTGGTCATTTATCGTGCCTTTAGTTGATTCTTCTAAGTCCCTTCTGAATATGCTCTCGCATAACGCTCCTGTTCAAGTGTCCACTTATCGATGGAAATTCCCATCGTTTCTAGCTTTGCGAATGCTGTTTCGTTATCGAGCTCCTTGGGGAATTCATATACAGCTGGTTTGAGAGTGTTCCCGTTCTTTGTCAACCAGATCATCGCATTTAGTTGACTACTGAAACTGAGATCCATGACTTCCGACGGATGTCCCTCAGCTGCCGCAAGGTTTGCCAGTCTACCTTCTCCAAGCAAATAGAGGAATCGACCGTCCTTGGTTTCGTATTCATCAAGAGCATTTCTCACCCTATTCTTGCTCTTACTTAGCGCCATCAAGTCTGGTTCATTTACTTCGACATTATAATGACCCAGATTGCCCATGATTGCCCCGCTCTTCATCTTCTTCATATGTCTGCCAACAACAACATCCTTCATCCCAGTGGCGGTGAAGAAGACGTCACCCAGTGGAGCAGCATCATCCATCTTCATGACTTGGTATCCGTCCATCCTGGCTTGTAAAGCCTTGACTGGGTTGACCTCGGTGACAATGACATCTGCGCCAAGTCCTCGTGCTCGAAGAGCCATTCCACGACCGCAATAACCGTAACCAGCGATGACAACAGTCTTCCCAGCAACTAGAATAGCAGTGGCTCTTAGGAGAGCATCGAAAGCGCTCTGCCCGGTGCCATAGACATTATCAAATAGGTGCTTTGTGTCTGCGTCGTTGACTGCCATGATGGGATACTTTAGAGCTCCATCTTCAGCCATTGCTCTTATTCTGATGACTCCAGTCGTTGTTTCCTCCGAACCCCCGTAGAGGTTTGGTATCAGTTCCTTGTGCTTGTTGTGCAGAGTAAATATCAGATCCGCACCGTCATCGAGTGTGAGGGTTGGCTTGATCTTCAGAGTCTGTTCAATACACCAATAGTATTCCTCAGTACTCAGACCATGCCATGCAAAAACAGGTACGCCATTGGCTGCTAAGGCTGCTGCTACCTGGTCATTTGTTGAGAGTGGGTTACATCCTGACCAAGCAACCTCAGCACCAGCTGCTCTGAGAGTTTCTACGAGTACTGCTGTTTCCTTTGTCACATGTAAACAACCTGCAATCCTCATTCCCTTGAGGGGTTTTGTCTTGGAGTACTTCTCTCGCAAATGCATGAGAACTGGCATATGTTTCTCTGCATAATCGATTAGTTTCCTTCCTTCTTCAGCAAGACCAATATCTTTGACTTTATAGTCAGTCATTTGAACCACAGACCTCCTTGAAACCACAATGTATATGAATGCTACATAGCAATTTTGAATAAAATGCACCAAAAAAGAGAGAAAGATATGCAATTAACACTATCAGAAGCGGAAAAGATGCTTCTAGAGGTTCTAGTACAGAACTCTCGATACACTCCCTCTGTCATTGGACAAGTACTCGGAAAAAGTCGGAACTGGGTTTCACGTACCATTAAGGGTCTTGTGAAGAATGGTGTGATTCGGAGTTACACCACAATAGTTGATCCTGCACAAATTAAGGCTGCAAGGGATACAATCCTCTTTATGAAAAGCAACCCTCGCGAACAAGATGTGAGTAAGAAAGTACTACAATTGGAAGAACTTGAATCATTGGATGGCATAGCTGGTGATTTCTCGCTAATTGGATTCTTCAGATTCGATAGTCATGGAGCATTTGAAGACTTACTTGACAGAGTGGATAATGTAGTAGCAAGCTCAGGAGCTGGTAAATACAATCTAGTTCAAATTCTCACCACATATAAGAAGAATCGATTCAAAATTGTGCCCAAAGAATACACCGAATCGAATCTCTCTGCCAAGGAACTTTCCCTTCTTAGTATAATACATCGTCAAAAGCCCTCCTCAGACGAACCGTTTCCTTTAACACAAGAAGCAATTGGGAAACGAATGAAACCACCTATGAGTCAACCTGCTGTTTCGAAATCAATGGAGAAACTCTTGATTAAACGAGCAATAGTAGGATACTCAATTGATATTGATTTCAGCTACCTTGATTTACCTGTGAAATTCTTTGTCAGAGTTAAGGTTTCACCTGGGGCTGCAGGTGAAACTGCACAGGAGCTTGCAGATATGGATGAGGTGTGGAACCTTTATCGGACCAGTGAAGACTACACATTATTTGCTATCGTGCGAACAGAAAGCATCGAATCGTTCAATAAATTCCTTCGAAAATTATACACGAATGAGAACGTTCTTGATACGCAGTCCTATATCTCTCTTGAAGAGTGGTTTATTCCATTTCACTGAAATTGAACAATCTTGGTCTTCCACGCCAGTGGTTTCCCCATAGGTCATTATTTTGATAATAGACTAGTATTGAGAGCCATGCAAGTATCATGATTGCGCTTGTGAGTGTGTTTGCCATCCAAAATGCTGTTCCATTGATGGGTCCAAAAGGAGCAAAGAAAAGAACTAGCGGTCCTACAACATCATACGGATTTACCCATGGCCACAAGATTGGATTGAACCAATGCATAGGATAGTCTAGTAGGAGATGCGAGAGAACGCCGACTAAACAGGAGAGAAAAAGCATAGTAGAAAGAGTGCTCGCCTCTTTCAGTTCACCTTTGTCCACTCTAAAAATCGTGGAAATGATCGGAGTATAAAATAACCAAGTGACAACAACCGCAAGGAGTGTACCTACCGTAACAGCTCCTACTAGACTATGGAGGAAGAGATGGTCTGGTAAATCACTAAAGAATATCCACATGAGTGGAACTTCAATGTCGGGGATAACAGAGCCAACTACCACCCCGGGCAACAGAAGTTTCTTGTTTGTCTTCGATAAAACAAATGCAAGAGGATAATGGAGTGGTGTGATGGGCATTTTGACCTATCTCATGACAAACCAGATTTTAGCCATATTTCAGCATATTGAAATATGAAACATTGTACTCCTTTTCTAAGGTGCAAAGAATGGGACTTTATGAGTTCAATGGTAAAACACCAAAAGTTCATCCGGATGCATATGTATCACCTCGAGCAAATCTGATTGGGGACATTGAGATTGGAGCTGATTCCAGTATCTGGGAGTCTGCAGTGATAAGAGCTGATTTGAACTTCATAAGAATAGGAAAAGGAACTTCAATCCAAGACAATTGTACCGTGCACACGACTTTCATGCATGCAACCATAATTGGAGATTATGTTACTGCTGGCCACAACAGTGTTCTTCACGCTTGTGAGATTGGTAACCGGACCGTTATTGGAATGGGCGCGATAGTCCTAGATGGCGCGAAGGTTGGCAACGACTGTGTAATTGGCGCAGGCTCGGTAGTGACTGAGGGGAAAGTTATTCCTGATGGAAGTTTAGTCCTTGGAATTCCTGGAAAGGTAGTCAAGGAAGTTACAGACTCTATGAAAGAGGCATTCAAAGCTGGTGCTGAGTTGTATGTAGAACTTGGAAAACAGCATAAGAAATCTGGGTCTGGAAGATCTGAATAGACTTCCATTTCATTGTTGCTATCTGGGTCTTGGCCCTTGATTCTCTTTTCTGATTACCTTACTACCCGCCGCAATTCCGACTGACAAATCTAATATCATGCATTGTAAACCTTACTTTGAGGACGACAACCGATGCACGGAAGACACTCAATCATTATGGCTATCATCATAGTTTCATTGTTCCTCTCAGTAGGGACTGTAGCTGCTCAATCAAGCCTAGTCGCTAATATTACCAGGGAGAACGAATATGTTTGGGGTGGTGACTCCAATGATTATGTGGCAGACTTGGACGCTGGACACTGGACTGTAGTTGTCAACTCGGAGTCTTTCTGGGACTTGAAAGTAAAGATTGTCGTAGCGACTGATAGCGGATACACCAATGTGATTGTTGAAAGTGGTACTGATTATGGGAATTACCCAAGAGTTGCTTTTGATCTAGCCTCAGCCAGTACCGTGTATATCCGCATATCTGAGAACTCTGTCTATTCTGATAGTGGAGGGTCGTACCGTGTCGGTGTATATGATGACGCACACATTCCAGGTTTCTTTGAATCATTATCGTTCTTTGAATGGATAATACTGATTTCAGTACTGTCCTTTCTAATTCCTATGATTATTTGTGTGGTAGCAATCCGACGCTCTCGCCGTACAACCAAGAGGGCGACGGGCACAATTGCAATTGAGGCCCCAATGCATGCTATACCTGATAGGTATCAAGGGAGTGTACAGACACATGGCAGCAGAACTACTACAGTCCGTCTGCCAGTAGAATGTCCCTCATGTGGTGCTCAAATCTCACACGAGAGTGTTGATTGGACTGGGCCATTAGAAGCCCAGTGTGGTTATTGCGGTGCAACCATGCGAGCAACGTTCGAGAACGTCTAAGAAATATCTGGGGAGAACAATCTCCCCAGTTTCAGATTCTGTTCTAGTTGAATACTTTCAAGAGCTTGTAACCTTGGAAGACCGACCACAGCACACGTACAACTTCTCAGCTAGAAGCGTCCTATGTGATCAATAGTTTTATCGATAGAAGCCTAAGCTTTTCCTCGTTTCTTGAGTTCTTCTTCGAGAAGTACACGTCTTAGGACCTTGCCTACATTACTCAAAGGCAATGTATCCACAATATCGACCTCTTTCGGTCGCTTGTACCCAGCCATTTTGTCTCTTGCCCACTCAATGAACTCTTCCGGAGTAGCAGTTTCTCCATCTTTGAGTTGGATGTATGCCTTGACAAACTCATTGCTAGGGTCATCGTCTCTCGGAATACCTACAGCTGCCGCCATTTTCACCTTTGGATGTGTGAACAGGATGTCCTCAATCTCCCTCGGATACGCTTTCATTCCGCCGACGTTGATCATCTGCTTCTTTCTGTCACTGATATAGGTATAACCCATCTCATCCATGTAGCCAACATCTCCAGTGAGGAAGAACTGTTTTCCTCCAAACTCTCGCATCACATTCTCAGTTTCTTCTGGTTTTTTCCAATAGCCTTTGAATACCTGAGGTCCATGGATGGCTATTTCTCCAATCTCCCCAATTGGCATCTCCTTCGTCCCTGTATCAATATCGACTATTTTACAGATAGTGTCAGGAATTGGGAGTCCTATTGAGCCAAATTTTCTGTATTTCTTGTTAGTAGGATTGCTGTGGGTCACTGGTGAAGTTTCTGTGAGACCATACCCCTCGAACACTATAGCCCCGGTAACTGCTTCAAAGGCTTTAGCCACCTCTGGAGGAAGAGGCGCTGCACCTGAACTACAGACTCTGACATTAGAAAGGTCGTATTTCTTGACATTTGGATGGTTTGCTATTCCTGCATACAAAGCTGGTACACAATTCAATACGGTTCCTTTTGTCTTTTCGAGGTCTCCCAATAAATCAGAAAGTGGTGGTTTCCCAGAACGAGGATCTGGAACACAGACAAGCTGTCCAGCATGCCATGTTGACATCAACAAGGTGAGAGTAAGACCATAGCTGTGATACCATGGCACAGCTCCAACAAATACTTCTTCTCCATACCTTACTCCTCCTGCCCTTCCGACATCCTCTTCCCTCATATAGGTCCATTCTGAAATCTGAAGTTGGTTTGTTGTTAAGTTGTAATGGGACAACTCTGCCCCCTTTGGTGTGCCCGTCGTACCCCCCGTATAGATTATAACGGCAGTATCCATCGGATCAATAGTAGCCTTAGGGTCAATTGGGTCATATTCAGAAAGAACTTCCTCATAGAAAACAGTCTTGTCTTCCTCATAGAACGGACTCTTTGGGACTTTTCCAATAAGACTTCCAATGACAGCTTTTGCTTTTGAGAGGTAGGTTTTGACACTGCAAACGACTACGGTATGAATATCTGTTCCCTTAATTGCTTCATAGCACGTGGGTGTAAAGGTAGGGTGGTCGAGAACGAAGACAATCTGTGCCTTAGTGTCTTTTAATTGGAAATTCAGCTCACCTGCTTTGTATAAGGGATTGCAGGTCACAACCTTTGCTCCTGTCCTCAAAGCACCAAAGAAGATTGGTGGGAAGTGGGGGACATTAGGTAGGAATATTGCGACTCTATCACCTTTCTTGATACCCTTACTGACCAAGAAATTTGCTATTCTATCAGATTGTTCTTTGACCTCCATGAATGTCTGAGACTTTCCCATGAATACAGTAAATGGGAGGTTTCCACTCTTCTCTGCTGACCTGTCTAGCATGGCGAACAACGGCTCTTTTGGATAATCTCTCGTTGGGGCTGCTGTTTCAGGCCAAGCCTCGGTCTTTTGCCAATATAACTCATCCATCAATCGTCACTCCATAATCAAGCATTTCATTATGTGATTTCTTAGCTGTTTTGTATAGCTTAGCCTCCTGATATTTCTTGAGTATAGATTGAAAGATATCAAGAATGCATGAAAAAAGAGAGAAAGAGGGGAGGGTACTCCCATCCCCTGATTCTAAATGTTTTATTTCTTAGCTAGTTCTGCTTCACGAAGCTCTCGCCTGAGAACTTTCCCAACAGCAGTCATGGGCAGTGAATCGACAAATACAATCTCTTTCGGCCGTTTGTACCCTGCCATTTTCTCCTTTGCCCAAGCTATGAATTCATCCTCGGTTGCAGTTTCGCCCTCTTTTAGAACAATGTATGCTTTGACATACTCATTCGTAGGGTCATCCTCTCTTGGGAGACCAATAACTGCCGCCATCGCTACTTTTGGATGCTCAAATAAGGTGTCTTCAATCTCTCTTGGATACGCTTTCAGACCACCAATATTGATCATGTCTTTCTTTCGATCTGAAATCACAAAGAAACCATCTTCATCCATGTGGCCTATATCTCCGGTGAGGAAGAACCGTTTTCCGCCAAACTCACGCATGACATCCTTAGTTTCTTCGGACTTATGCCAGTAACCCTGAAATACCTGGGGTCCGCTGATAGCAATCTCGCCTGTTTCTCCCTGCGCTAGTTCCTGTTTGCCCGATTCAATATCTACGATAGTGGCATAGGTGTCTGGGAGAGGAACACCGATTGAACCAAACTTGCGCAGAGACTTGATGGAAGGATTAGCATGTGTCATAGGGGATGTTTCTGTCAGACCATATCCTTCAAAGAGCGTAGCTCCGCTTACATCCTCGAATCGCTTACAAAGCTCAGGAGGCAAAGGTGCCGCTCCAGAACCACAAGCCTTGAGGCTGGAAAGGTCATACTTTCCTACATTTGGATTATTTACCATCCCCGCATATAGCGCAGGGACACAGTGCATAATGGTACCCTTGTATTTCTGTATATCCGCCAGTAGCTCACTCAATGGAGGTTTGCCGGCTCTTGGGTCCGGTACACATACCAATGAGCTTCCCATGACATAGGAGGCAATCATTGTAAGTGTTAACCCATAGCTGTGGTACCAAGGTAAGGCTCCAATGAATACTTCTTCTCCTGGCTTCAGTTTTTCAGGGGGTCCTCCTTCTTTGGTTTCAAGCTGTACCCACTCATCAAATTGCATGACATTACTGAAGAGGTTGCTATGAGTCAACATCGCACCTTTCGGTGTCCCCGTCGTACCTCCCGTGTAGAGGATAAGTGCAAGATCCTCTTTTGGTTTGATTGACACATCAGGAGCTTTGGGTTCATATTGCTCAATGATATCGTCATAGAATTCCGTGAATTCCTCGTAATAGTCACCCTTCGGAATTTTCCCTAGGAGGCCTCCAAGAACCGCTTTCACTTTCGGTAAATATCTCTTGATACTGCAAATCACATGGACTTTCACATCAGTACCTTTTATTGCCTCATAGGATGTTGGTGTAAATGATGGATGATCAAAAACGAATACTCCTTTTGCACCAGAGTCCTTCAGTTGGAAATTCAGCTCATTTGCCTTATACGAAGGATTGCATGTGACTGCGGTTGCTCCAGTCTTCAAAATCCCAAAAAAAATGGGTGGGTAATGTGGGGTGTTAGGCAAAA
>JBHLQJ010000134.1:0-7824 GCA_048884945.1 Candidatus Thorarchaeota archaeon
ACGGATTATTCCGCTTTGGTTTTTGGTGCAATGGAATATCCTCTTGCAGGGATTGGCACATATGGTGTATTAATTGTTGTCGCACTCATTCTTGGTCGCAATAAACAAACCTACCAAACGAAGATGGTCCATGGTCATATCTACATAATTTTCGCAATAATAATGACCCTATGGATGGGAGCTTATGCTGCTGTAGCAGAGATTTCTACAGAAAATTTCATTGCAGGAATAGCAGTTGCAGGAAATGCAATGCCATATCATGTTCGAAATTTCTCACCCCTGATGTCTGTAACAGGAGCGTTCCTTCTTATTGGTGCAGCGTTTTTCTCTTTCGTTAAGACTCGGTTTACCTTCAATCTCTGGATTGCCTTGGGCGGGTTAGTAATATCTATTGCTGGGGCAATTGCAAGATCTGGGGCTGAGTTTGGAAATATCCTTTATCTTGGAGAAGTCATTGGTATTTTTCTACTGACAAAGGGCTTTATTGACTCAGACAAAATCGTTAAAGAGAGAGAAGAGAGGCTAAAAAAGAAACCTGAGGAACAAGAAATAATCTCTGAGAATTTGAGTGAGAAGTAAAACAGATCTTCATACATCGTTAGATGATTTTCTGAAGTTTCGTTGTGCAAATGCACAGAATTTGTTTCCCTCGACAACATAATATGTACGGCTCACATATCCCCCATAACTTATCAGACTGTGCTCAAAGATAGAGCCATTTTCGAAACGATGCGCAAATATTGACTTTGATATGAACTTGCGATCCAATCCCCATTGTTTGTGAAGCCCCATGATTTTGGCAATCTGAGTTTCCATGACATCTTTGCTGTCAGGTTTCTTGGAAATCTTGTCAATTTGTCGTTCTTCAGTGATTTGAAAACCACCCCTTTTTAGGAGATATGCTACCACGGTCTGTCTGAGCTCATCTCTTATGTCAGACTTAACAGTCCCTTCGCCTTTTTCCAAGATGGTGCTTCCTATGACTTTGATCCCAGGAGTTAGCGAGCGTTCCTTCCTGCGTCTGGCGATGATTGCGCTTTCACGAACTGCCTTCGCTCGTTTTCGCGCTTGTTCTTTTTTTCTCTCCAAACCAGTGGTTCGCTGTTCATCCTCTCGTGATGGCATGTTCATGCGCCTCTAGGGGTTCTTGCATCAAATTAATACTGAAATCCATCTATCCGTGCCTCAAAAGACTCACCATTGTGGTAGTCTTTTTGTCTACTCTCCTATGATTTTGATGAGAACCCGCTTCGGGCGACGACCGTCAAACTCACCATAGAAAATTGCCTCCCAAGGTCCAAGATCAAGACGACCACTAGTAACAGCAATTACAACTTCCCGGCCCATGATTTGCCGCTTATGATGCGCATCTCCATTGTCCTCTCCAGTCCGGTTGTGTTTGTAACGGCTGATGGGTTCGTGAGGGGCGAGTTCCTCGAGCCACTGTTTGTAGTCATCGTGCAGTCCATTCTCATTATCATTGATGAAGACACTAGCTGTGATATGCATGGCATTCACAAGACATAGTCCTTCTTTGACACCACTCTCTCGTACTGCATCCTGAACATCATGAGTTATGTGAACGAAATCCATCCGAGCAGGCACATTGAAGGTTAGGTATTTTGTGTGGCTTTTCATAATGATTTCAATTATTATGATGCTTCAGTAAAAACATTGCCAACACGCATAATGGTAGTGTTTCTTTATCGACCATAGTTCAATCCTCTCCATGATGAACTGCAATGACTGTACCTGCATAATCCATTGATTACTGATTTACAGGAAGTACACTAGAAGTCTGTGTAGATCTTCTTTTTCTCGGACATAGCATTCGATATACTCTCTCCTATCGATAATAATGAAAGGACTACTCGATGGGACCTGACGAAAATCCTAGGCAACACACGACAAGTCTATCATTGGATTGATAATTTTCTTCTGAAAGAGAAGTTCCTAATTGAGGAAAAGGTGGAGAAGGCATCGGTATACTCTTTGACTGAAAACGGGAAGTTGCTACTCAAGCTTCTTAG
Source organism: Candidatus Thorarchaeota archaeon (assembly GCA_048884945.1). Classification (GTDB taxonomy): domain Archaea; phylum Asgardarchaeota; class Thorarchaeia; order Thorarchaeales; family Thorarchaeaceae; genus SMTZ1-45. The sequence continues at coordinate 2,031 of JBHLQJ010000134.1, forward strand.
AAATGGCGTTGTTGTAAAATCACTTCTCAGCTTAGGAGGAAAAAGGCTTCGAAGATGATGAATATAGAGTGGTTAACAACTGGTGATTACCAAGCGTTGTTTTGATAAGTTGTATTATCTGATTAACTTATGATGTGGAATTAATGCAACTGAAAGGAATTGATAAACTGCGTGAGAAATTACCAGATTATCCTGGAAAGAAGATTGCAATGTTACCTCTTACAGGTTTGATAATAGGAGGATTGGGATACATTCTCCTCATTATTCTGGACATCATTCCACGAGTGTTCAGTAACATCACTTTTCTCTTCACTATAGAACCCTTAGTCCCGATTTTAGGTAGCATCTTCATTGCTGCACTGGCTTTGTGGTTGATTTGGGGGCTATGGAATAAAAGAGCCCAGATGAAGGAGCAATATGGTGACCTCGCATATCAGAAGATGATACTCAGGGGACTCACTGGTGTCTTTCTAATTCCTCCACTAGTCTTTCATGCCTTCACACCCATCGACTTACTCCCTCCAAGGGTTCCCGTGAATGACTTCACAGCCCCGTGGTCAATGTCTTTGCTATCTTTCCTAGGCATAGCTCCCGGGATTGATTCATTATTCCGCATAATTCTTTCCGTGATTTTTATTCTACTAGGACTCCTCACCGTTCGAAGTGCTATACTCACCTTTGGTGTAGACTACATGGCCGTGGTTTACCTCTACTTCCCGGAGGAGTCAGAGATACAGCAGCATGAGATTTACTCTGTTATCCGCCACCCCACATATTTGGGAGGGATATTTCTTGGTGCTGCGGCACTATTCTTCAGATTCTCAGTATACTCAATTTGCATAGGCTTGATCGTCATTCTTGTCTTTAGGCTACAGATCTGGAAGGAGGAGAAAGAGTTGGTCGAGCGATTTGGTGAAGGATATGTGGAATACCGGAAAGAGGTTCCAGCACTTTTCATTAGACCTAGTAAGGTTCGGGCGTTCTTCAGATTCCTGAAGAAAGCGCTGTAAAAAGTCTAAAGTCGCGGCCAGATTACTGAATCAAATAGAGTAAAAACCAGAAATCCCAAAAAATATTCACTATGGATTTGCTGGATAAGTCAATTATTTTTGAATTGATGAAAAATAGTCGAATTTCATGTGAAGAGATTGCTGGAAAGCACAATTCTACGCGAGGAGTTGTCAGAAAACGGATCAACAAACTTGTTGAGAGAGGAATAATCCATGAATTTTCCGCATGGTATAGCCTCGCTATGATTGACGCAGAGTTTGTATTTGGCCATGTAAAGATACTTCAACAACGAGAAAAAGAGGATCTTTTCAAGGAGCTCATTCGACATCCAATGATCTATGTTGTCATCCCATTAGCAACCGGGGATGTTATTTTCCATGCCAATGTGGTTGGGACTGAGGGACTCTCAGAACTTGGATCACACATTAGAAAATTGGAAAATGTTGATGAACTGGAACTACATCTGATTCAGTCCGATAGGGGAAGAAAGGTGGAATTAAAGAGAACGCATCTGCATGTCTTGTCAGCACTCTTTGAGAACTCAAGAATCTCGATTGCAGAGATTGCCAGAAAGACTTCACTAAGCCCAAGACGTGTGAAACGAGCACTTGATGAGATTGTTTCAGGAGAGGGGGTTGTCTTCGCAATCGCGAGAAATCCAGCTCTTAGCAGTGGGATTAGTTTCTATGCCAAGATTAAATGGAATGAAAGAGAAACCAATGCCAAGAAGCTCATTGGCTGGATTGAAAAAGAATTTCCTGTAGAAACCTGGGAGTCTTACATTTCAGCATCTGAATCAGTCTTTTTCACCAGGTTCTTTGTAGAGCATATTAAAGACGTAGAAAAAATCTCTAACTCTCTCTCAGGATTTAGTGAGGTAAAAATTATAGAAATCTTAGTGTTCTATCCCGCAAGAATATCATCAATTCCGACACGTGACCGACTCGGGGAAGATATTATCAAAGCGGGATTTGATGTCTCTTACAGCTAGATGTCGATTTGTTTCCTCAGGTGTTCCAAAATGAGTGGGTTAATGAGAACAAATAATACATTTTGGGGCTTGCTCAGGTTCACACACTCTTATTCAAATAAATAAGATTCCACAAAATGCCTTACGCGATAAGAAGGGAGAGATCCTGCTATGAACCACGATTCAGAGAAACGCTGTCAATGCAAAGAGAAAGGAGAAAGAAACCAACGAAGATTTGCGACATTAGCGCTTGTTGCTATTGCAAGTACAATTTGGTTTGTCATTAGAAGTGGAACTAAGCCTTCAAGGATTTTGTATCCCTGTCAACAGGCAGCGTTGGCAAACATCTATCTCTTTAAGGCGGCAATTTCGGTGTCATTGCCAAGCTTAGCAAGTCTAAAGATATCAACTGGGCGACTGAAAACTTTGATAATCCTAGTGATTCTATCGGTGGGAGGGTTCATTATGACAACAGACCAGACACAGATTCGCCTAGACCCTCTTCAAGTAGACTCGACCATAGAACGGGTTCCGATAGTTTTGAGCCCACAGACTGCCACCAGTCTTGACAATGCATCCAATCTTTTCTATGTTCAAAATGTTACCGGAATCGAGGGGAACATGGACACGGCTGTTATTGCGCTCATTGATTTGATGGCATCAGAGGGTATACACTTCTACAATACGACAGCCACACCTGATGGTCTAATTAAGAGTGATGATATCATCATCATCAAGATCAATTCACAGTGGGATCGTCGAGGGGGGACCAACACAGATCTCATCAAGAGCGTGATCAATGCAATAATTGCTCATCCTGACGGATTCACAGGAGAGGTGGTGATCGCAGACAATGGGCAAGGACTTGGGAGTATGGATTATTCAAATCCTAATTCATACTACAAGAACCAGACTACTCAGGATGTTGCTGACTTCTTTGCTCCGGAGTGGGATGTGAGTACTATACTTTGGGATGATCTTCATTATAGTACAGTGGATGACTATGATGATGATGATTTCACTGATGGTTATGTTCGGAGCACGGTATGGAATGAAGAAACGCAATTGTACACTTCCTACCCTAAGTTTCGGAGTCCAGCAACTGGTGCATACATTAGTTTCAAACAAGGCGTCTGGCATAACGACACAGGGTTCGACTTTAACGGGCTAAAGATAATCAATATGCCAGTATTGAAGAGTCATGAACTTCTTGGTGTGACTGCTTGTGTCAAACACTATATGGGAGTCCCTCAGGGACATATTGTTGAATCGGTCAGTCCCAGTGTTCCACATGAACATTATTCAGTACGACGTGGGGGCATGGGAACGATGATTGCTGAAACCAGAGCTCCAGACCTCAACATTCTGGACATGGTCTGGATAAATGCAAACCCATTGGAAAGCTCCATAGATCGAGGCCCTTGGTCAATTTATTCGGCGGCAAGTGCTACAGACATCATCGGAGCTAGTATAGATCCCGTTGCTCTAGACTATTGGTCAGCAAAACATGTGCTCGTTCCGACAGCACAATATCTGAACTATGCATCATATTCATCTCTTGACCCAGACTATGAACCAATCAGCGAACACATCAATTACCCCTTTGTACAACAAGAAGAGTCGTTCCATAACTATTTGGAGAGGTCCATGAACATCCTAAAAGATGCAGGATTTCAAGTCACTATGGATGAGTCGGATATGAATGTCTTTGTGGATACTATGACCGATGCAGGACCCATCACTCCAACAACTCCAAACATTCCAGACCCAATAAACTACGTACCTATCTTGATTGGTGGAGCTGGATTGGTGTTAATCGCCATTTTGGCTGTATTTGCGAAGCGGCGGGTTCCCAAGGAAAATCCGTGAAACTTATCACCAGTTTGTATTCCCAGCAGAATTGCAAATAGGGACATGATGTGAATGACAATTCGAAGAATTGCCTCAGTATATTCTATTATAGTGGGAGTTTCAATGATAGGCCTCTGGGTAATGCTTCTCTCCACAGGTCAAGTACCGGAACTGGCGACAGAGCCCTATCGTATAACAGCTCACATCCTTGCAGAGGTGGTAACTGCTATCCTCCTGCTTGCGAGTGGATTTGGACTGCTAACAGAAAGAGTATGGGCAATGAAGATGTTTCTCTTCTCACAGGGGACTCTACTCTACACACTCATCGCAAGTCCAGGATATTATGTGCAACACGGGATTATGCCAATGGTTGTGATGTTTCTTGCATTGCTATTGATTACATTGACCTTTCTAGGAATATTCCTACGAGGGTCTGGAGAGATGAAATAAATAGTAACTATGAACCCATGGCCCATAGATCATCATTTACTTCGCAATTTCTTACTAGTGGCATGTTAGCTAGTAATCCAACCTATGAAGAACCTAACTCTGAGGGGGATTCATTGGGACATGCAAGTATGTTATTTTCGTAGCTGTCGATGATAGACGAGGGTCAAAATAACCATAGATTGTTGGGTGACTCTAGCACATCAGATTATTTTCGAATGACTGATTAGGAGACTATGTCTATTCTGATGAGTGAAATCGCGTATTGGAGGAATGTAATAGTGAAAAAAAGGGTTGTATCATTTAGCTTCTTCATCGCACTGGTCTTATTATCATCAACCTTCATGGTATACCAAGATACAGTGGTGATTGGGGATTCTCAGGGTGTATCTGTAATCCAAGAAGATTTGGTGGAAAGATTTCGACCATCGTATGAAGATCATGCTCCAATCTCAATAACTGGAGATGAAAATCTCACAAAAATGGCAGAGCAGAATGCTTGGGACGGAGAGGGCACATTGGAAGAACCATATATCATTGAAGGGTATAACATATCACTGTCAGGAACTCCGGGCAGCTGTATTACCCTCTACGATATCAGCCTCTATGTTGTGCTACGTGATTGTTTCATCGGAAATGCCACCTGGGGAATCTATCTAGTTAATGTGACAAGATTTTCATCAATTGGAAACATAATATATGGCAATGGCTTTGGAATGTATACTCTCCTTTGTGACCATTCAATAATAATGGATACTATCTTTGAAGAGGATTATTATGGCATATATGTTGAAAAGGCAATGAATGTGCATATTGAAGGTTGTCAGTTCATCAAAAGTTGGGCTGCAATCGATGCTTGCGACCTTGTCTCTAGTTGGATAGTGGACAACACAATCACAGATGTAGAATACGGAATAGTTCTTGAGCCATCTTGTATAGATAATGAAGTTAGACAGAATTCGATCAGTGAAGCATCATCTATTGGAATAATCATATCTCTTGCTTCAGAGTATAACAAGATTGTGTTGAACTGCCTCAATTCAGATTCTTGGGGAGCATATGACGACTCAGCAGGTACCACGAATGTGTTCTCCCACAACTACTACTCTGACTACACATCTATAGATGTTGATGAAGATGGAGTATATGACATACCCCACCTCATCCCAGGAGTTTCAGGTGTCTACGATTATCATCCACTGAGATACGAGCCCCTCTCGCCAAGTTGGGCATATGCACCCGTTGATTTCGAGATGGAGCTTGGTAGTTCATGTTTCCGTCAGCTCCAGGTGAACTCCTACCCTCCGATTGCCCACTGGGTGGTCAATGACACGCTCCATTTTGAGATTGACCATAATGGTGTTCTCCTAGACAGGGGAAACCTCGTACTCGGAGAGTACGGGCTTGAGGTGAATGTAACAGATCTCTATGGACAATCGGTGACAGGAGTGTTCAAAGTAACAGTTGTTGATTCTGCATACCCGGTCTTTGTCATGACTCTAGAAGACATCAGTT
>JBHLQJ010000135.1:0-7798 GCA_048884945.1 Candidatus Thorarchaeota archaeon
GTAACTCTTATGCACATAATCAGTCGCTGTCTTGTCTATTTTCCAGACAAAATTTCCTGAAACTGTAAAGCTCAATGGATGAGTTGAATTTCCCAAATTAGCAAGATTGAGATAACTATCTCGAACTGTGATATAATACTCATAATTTCCTTGTTGAAGGTTTCCAATGAATGCATAGTACCAACCTTCTGTATGAGATGCATACATCTCATCTTGAGGCTGAATCCATAATGAGCTTCCCGGCAATCTGACCCAAATATCAGCTTGCTCTACAATTGAAGTTTCAATTACATTTACTCTGACTATAACATAATCATCTAGGATTGTTGGATGAAGAGGTTCGATTGGGACTGGCATTAGCGTTGGTGCTGTAGTGTCGCTAAGGATTATGTAGACATCACTATCAATCCTGACCACAACATCGTCTCTGGCATTACCAATTATATCATAGCTAATGATTTGATGTCCTCCTAGTCTAACATCGACGAGGTATTCAATATTGGCGAAGGCTCCATCTGCACCACGTATTATGCCGAGACCTCCGCGAGTGGTTCCGGTAGCTAAATCATCCCTAGCATCTTGGTCCATTGGTCCTACTCCAAGCTGTTTAGTTGAGTAAGTGTAGATTCCTTCTACCTCCCTTATCGGGGTGCCATCATTTCCATCTATGAAAAATGCCTTCTCCTGGGTCCTACTTATCACCACTAAATCATCTTGTGGATTTCCACCAAAATCTCCTGTTTCTATATATCTAGTTGTACTTGATAGCCCATCGACTAGCTGAGTATACACTACTCCTGAAGCATTTCCCCAATAAACGACAATGTCGCCATCACTCTCAATAGTAGCAATCTCCTCCAATCCTCCCAGATGGTTGAACTTCACCAAATCTTGGATACTTGGACTAAGAATAATCGAATAAATCTGAGTACCATCAGCCTCAACAACTGTCAGGTTTCTCTGACCGACGGTTCCCATTTGATTTGAAAATGCTATCGAATCCTGAGATCCGCTTGAAAATCTACCAATAACTGGCCCAAAATATGCGTAGTCGGCTAAGAATGTTCCAATGGTTACATTTGCCATCAAATCTAGTGTGAGGAAGTTGTCACGATTATTCATATTTTGAACTAACACATCGGGGAAGGGATCTCCATTGAAAATTCCAAATCCCATGGGAGCTGGGTAGATGAAAGGCATTGGATACTCGGATACAGTTTCATCAGCAATATCAACCATCAAGATATAGTAGGTAGGGCTAACGAAGTTCCTAAGGAAAAACTCAGTATCACCATCCAAATCCACATCGTAGCCTGTGAGATATGCTCCATTGTACTTATTGCCTGCTGGTAGAGCTACATCCATTGTGACTTCGCCGATCAAATCAACGAAATACAATCTACTCTCTTCTTCTATTACATACGCAAAACCGCGATGACCCTGAATCTCTCCCACTGCAATTTGGATGTTCGTATCTGGAAGACTATAGTGATAGAGCGAATCAGTTTGCGCTAAATCATGTTGCTCCTCCATTTGAAGAATCGCGTTGGTTGTTGGCTCATAATTCAGTGTAGTAGGTACAATGATTATAAAGAGCAGAAAACCAATAACCAGAATCTTCAAGATGCAAATATTATCAGCGTCCATAGTTTTAGATTTTGGACGGTATCGACTTACTCTATTATTCAAAGCATCAGTAGTTTTGGATGGAAACATCTCCTAATCACTCCATCTTGATAATGCATAACAATCTCTTACATATGCAAGAGACCCTGCGTAATATAGAGCCAATGATTGATTCGCATCCTTTTATTGATTCTGGGCGCGTAATCCACCGATAGGCTAAAGTCGAGGATATGTATTCACAAACTAAGTTTTCACAGGGTTTGAACACAATGGTTGAGCATATCGCTGTAATTGGTTGTGGAGCTGCTGGTGCTACAGCAGCACTACAAGCGCGAAAATTCAATAGAACTGTTGAGATATCTGTCTTCAATTCAGAGCCCTACTCACAATATTCACGGTGCGGACTTCCATACACTATATCAGGAAAAGTAGGTGCCTTCGAAGATCTTGTATTAATGCCTCCTGACAATTGGGGTGCTTTGAAGATTGATACAAAATTAAGCGTCACCGTGACAGATATTGATCATAAGTCTAGGGAGGTTATTTTTTCAGGTAAAAGTGGAGAGGGTAGACAAAACTACGATGCGTTGGTATTCGCCACCGGAGCAGAGAATGCAGATCCCCCTATCAAAGGACTTGACAAGAAACGTGTCTATGGTCTAAGAACACTTGATGATGCTAAGGCTCTATCACTTGAGGCTGAAAAAGCAAAAACCGCAGTTATCATAGGAGGAGGTCTTGTTGGAATGGAAGCTGCAGAGGCTTTCCACGAGAGAGGACTCGATGTTACAGTTGTTGAGTTCCTTCCTCATATACTTCTAGCAATGGTGGATCCAGATATGGCTGAAATTATTGAAGAACACTGTATCAAACACGGTCTCAAGATTCTAAACAATACTGCAGCTCAAGAAATCACTGGGACGGACTCACCAAAAACGGTAGTGATTAAGAATAGAAAAACCGAAGATGTTTCTGAGATTCCTGCTGATTTTGTCGTTGTAGCAACTGGAGTTCGACCTGTAACAGGACTAGCGCAGAAAATAGGTGTCGAGATCGGAACTACAAGAGGTATCAAGACCAATGAAAAGATGATGACAAATATTAACCAAGTCTATGCCTGTGGTGACTGCGCTGAAAACCTAGAATTCATAACTCGAAAACCTATTGCTGGAGGACTTGGCACTGTCGCAGTCAGACAAGCTCGTGTTGCCGGAATCAATGCAGCTGGTGGAGATGTTACATTCCCAGGAATAGTCGGAGCCAAAGTCACAAAGTTATTTGGTCTGGAAATTGCTAGCACTGGCTTTACGGAAGATATGGCTGGTAGGTTTGAGATTCCCATAGTTAAAGGCTCAATGAAAGGTAGCACAAAACCTCCATATTTTATTGGAGGAAAAGAACTCAAACTAAAGACATTCTACAACAAGGAAACTGGCAAGCTAGTTGGAGGACAACTCGTTGGAGAAGAAGATGCTGCAATGAGGTTGAATGTTTTAACTTTGGGAATACAACAGGATATTGATGCATCCGAGCTGTTTGACTTTGAGAACTGTTATGCTCCTGCGATTTGTGACACGTGGGACCCGTTAGTGTCATCAGCTGACGCAGCTCGTCGCAGACTCAAGATATAGGTCATTCAGATACTAGTGTTCTGATGTTATTCAATGCAAATTGAAATGAGCTTTGCTGAATAGGTGAGCTGGCAACTAGTAATATGCTACTTAGGTTGCCTTCCGTCTTCGAATGACTTACAATTGCTTTCACTATTTCTTCAGCAACCTCCCAACTCGGAATTCTTGAAACTTCGAGCCCAATTGTAAAAAATCCAACTTTCTGAGCCTTCCGACCATTAGCAAGTTCCAGAGCTTCAAACGCTGTGTTATATATGATTAAGCGACGATCTGGATTCTCTAGTGAGATTCCAGGCCAATATAGGACTTCTCCGGCATTACTCCCCTCTTTTATTGAAATGTCTGTTTTTTTTCTTCCTTGTCCTAAATCTCGAGCCTTCACTACAATATCAATATCAGAATCATCTTTATGCCCAAGCTCAACTTTGACGTTGAGGTTTCCGAGAAACCAACCTTCCACGGCTCTTACTCCTCAGATTCATTAACAGCGTTGTTAAAGCAGTCACATGTATGCTTGCTTAATCCTACCAATGTAATTTCCTTTACTGAACCTGGTCTGCGAGCATAGTGAGATATTCCTTCAACAATTGCTTTTGCAGACTGCTCCTCAGTAAGACCTCCCACTCCTGCACCGATTGCAGGAAATGCAATAGATTTCAAATTGTGTTCAGCAGCTATGCTAAGTGCGGCTTGAACTGATGACAATACCTTCCAATAAGTCGCTCTACCACCCGGTGGCATTCCAGCACAATGAATTACATACTTTGATGGAAGCGCTCCAGCTGTTGTCATAACTGCTTCACCGGGTCTTATAGGACCCATTGACAGAGCTTCATCCTCTATTTGTTGTCCTCCCTTCGACTTGATTGCACCTGCAACTCCTGATCCCATCCATAGATCCGAATTAGCTGCATTTGCAATAACATCGACAGCAAGTTCTGTAATATCTCCAATATAGGTCTTGATTATTACATCGCCTACTTTCTTCTCCAAATACCACATCCCCAATTGAGTATAATCTATATGGAACCTTTTTCTTAATAGGTTGTCGTCCCACAACCTTTATGCCTCACATCCCTGCATTTTTTGATGGCGAGTCTTCTGAACGATATCAATAATGACGAGTTGTCAGCTCTAATAGCGAAATATGGCCAACCTAAAGTAAATGAGTTCACAGTAGATTTTCTAGATTTTGAATGCAATCTAGTGAAACGTACAGAGTCAAAGGGTCGACTGCATGACATTACATGTTTCATTAGAAGGGATGACGGAAATTATGTAGTAATTCAAAAACCCCAGTATGCAAGAACAGGCATCTATAGAGCCCCTTCTGGCGGTGCATCTCTTGGTGAACCTCTTGAAGCTGCTGCTATCCGAGAGATGCATGAAGAAACAGGTCTAACAATTCAACTGATACATTTTGTTTTAGACTTACGACTCAATGTTGTCTGCAAAGATCGTACAATTCCATGGAGGTCTTTTGTCTTTCTCGCCAAGCCAATAGATGGTGAGATGTTCCCAGTTGATACAAAAGAAATTTTTGATGTAACTACGATGACCCGTGAACAACTAGAAGGAGAAGTAGCAAAGCTTATGGAAGACTCAGGATGGGGCGGATTCAAATACCGAGCTTTCTTAACACGTGAATTCTTCAAATGCCTTGATGAATTGAATATTTGACCCTGTGTTACTCGATTCCATATTTTACTTTGTACCTGAGGAATCCTAGAGCAGAGACACTCCGACAGATTGAGTTTCCCAGAATATCAAAAAAACTCAACACATTAACTTATTACCCCACGATTCTTGGCGGCAGACTCTGCTCGTGTATTCTTTTTGAAACGTGCCAGAGTGAAAATGAGTAATCCCAGATTTTGGGATTTGAATCCTGTTGCTGCTGTTACTTGGATAGCTTGGTGACTAACTCATTACAGAATTGCTCAAGAATTAGTCCAACTCTATCCTGGGTTTCAGCTGTACCATAGAGCTCGGTTAATAGATTCAGTAAAGCTAGATTATGTAGCATTGCAACAGAAAACTCATTTTTTGCGTAGAAATCAGCGATTCTTTCATCCACAATTCTTTTGGCGTCAACAGTCCTAACACGTTGAATTGCTTTCCTTCTGACTTCATACATACATGCCTCAAACTCTCTAGTTTGAAGAGATTGCCTGATTGGCCCAATCAAGAAGTTTGCCGATAGCTCGTCTGTGAGATTGTGACTGCCCAGTTCCCGCACGTTATCATTGAATTGAACTAGAATCGGTTCAATATCAATTGGAATTTTCTTGGCTACTTCTAGTAGAAATGCACGGAACTCTTTCCGTCGAATGAGGTTTAGATGTTTTTTGAACTCCTCTTCGAATGCTTTTATGATAGGACCAATACCCTGTATTGAAAGACGATGTTTCTTGTCACGACTGTATAAGACGCCCTCCTCTTCAGAGTAGAACTGCAGGTTGACTAGATATTTCACCATGAGTTCTAGCTGATCAGTCATCTTTCAACATCTAGCTCACTCTCAACAATTCAATATATATTCCTAATTGGGAGTTTCCTAAAATAAAAGAAAGAGAGATGGGAGGGATGGATTCCCTGCCCATTTTTGAATTATCGCATTGTTAATGCCATGACAGCTTTCTGAGCGTGCAACCTGTTCTCTGCTTGATCAAAGGCAATGGACTGTGGCCCGTCAATGACGGAGTTGGTAACTTCAAAGCCTCTATCACAAGGCAAGCAGTGCATATAGGCTGCCTTCGAACCTGCAATCTTCATCTTGTCATCATCGCAGATCCAATGTTTGTTTTTATCAAACACAGCCTGTGATTTCTCGAGTTCAGGTTTACTATTGAATGGTGGAATGAACTCCTTGCATGTCCAAGCCTTCGGGTAGACAACATGAGCACCCTCGAAGGCCTCCTCCATATCGTAGACAATGTCAAAGCTTGAATCATTCTCTTCTGCGAACACCCTGCACTTGTCTAGGATTCTGTCGTCAAGTTCCATGCCCTTTGGATGAGCAAGTACCGTGTCGCATCCCATCTTGGTAGCGGCTATAATTGCGCTCTGAGGCACAGCAAGAGGTTTGTGAACTGAGGGACTATAAGCCCATGACATAACGAATTTGACACCCTTGAATGTGCCAAACTTTTCTTTCACAGTCATAATGTCCGCCAATCCTTGGCACGGATGGTAAATGTCGTCTTCCATATTGATGACTGGAATATGACTCCAGTGTGCGAAGTTATTGATGATCTCATTTGCACGACCATAGATCCAGCCGACGGGGTCTCCATAACACCTAATCGCTATGCCATGGCCCATTCTTGCAAGAACACGTGCTACATCTGAAACGCGTTCGGTAGAATAGGCTTTCTCATCTCCTTCAAGTGCTGGAGCATATATCTTGCCGGGGTCGAGGAAGTGTGCATGTCCACCCAGTTGTGTCATTCCCGCCTCGAATGAATTACGAGTTCTCAGGCTCTGGTTATAGAAGATCATGAACAGTGTTTTTGCGTCGAGAAGTTTGTGAGGTTCACCCGTTGCGAACTTTCGCTTTAAATCAAGTGCAACCTCAAGGAGTGTCTCGATCTCCTCCTTCGTGTAGTCAAGCAGGGTTATGAAGTCCCTGCCACGAAAAGTTTCTGTTTTAACCATGATTGGTCACAACCCTTTTAGTCGCATTGTATCTTACAGAAAAAGTTTGCCACTTGTTCAAAGTATAATAGGATTATTTGTTAGGATATTTCATTTTATTAAAAAGTGATGAGTAACTTCGTTGTGTGTTGGGAATGGATATTACGTATATGCCTTTGATTTCCATCATTGGGCTATCCTACATAGTATGTGTTGCTTTATGGTTTGTTTCCAGAATTGAGCAAAATAGGACGCTACGTCTAAAGAAAATGGTATGTGTCTTTCTTGTTTGGTTTTTTATTAACTGGTTCATTATTATGAATTTACTTATGAGCCCGACTTTCTATGAACCTAGTCCGGTTGTTCCCGCTAATTTTGCCCTTTCCTATCTCCTGATTTTTATAATGGTATCAATTCCATTTATACTAGATATGATTTATCAATCAAGACGAGTTTGAAGAAAAGATACCAAACTTATTATGATGAATATTTAACAAATCGAATATCTTGAAAAGGAGGGATCTACATGCAAATAGGATTTGACACAACTCTTGCTCCAGTAGCGATGTTCTTTGGATGTTGTGTCGTTTTTCTTTTGGGATATATTGTAGTTAGAGCACGAAAAAAGGGTCGTGAGCGACTTGTGGAATGCTATGTGGTCATAGCAACTGGAAATATTACTGAGCTTCTTCTTGCGCTTTATCTCGTTATATTTGCAGTGCAGAATGTGGGTCCTGTTGGACAGTTCAATACAATAGGATATTTTTTGACACTTGTCTTCTTTATGGTTCTCTGGTCTGCTATCCAATGGTTTGACATATTTTATCAGTGGATTGATCTCAAAAGACAGAGAATTCAGTAGGTTGCTCCTCCTAGATTTAAAATAGAATGTAAAAACTAATTTC
>JBHLQJ010000136.1:0-7705 GCA_048884945.1 Candidatus Thorarchaeota archaeon
ATCACGAAGAAGGAGGATTCTATCTGCCATTCGAGCAGTTTCCGGGTCATGAGTAGCCGCGATAACTGCGAGATTCTTCTTCTTAGCAAGGTCCCTCATGAGTTGGATGACCTCTCCACCCGTCTTGTGATCTAGGTCCCCAGTTGGTTCATCACACAAGAGGATTGCAGGATCATTTGCAAGAGATCTTGCCAAAGCGACCCGTGAACGCATTCCACCAGAAAGCTCATGGGGCATATGCTGAGATCTGTGATCAACTGATACCATCTCTAGAAGTTTTATGGCTCGTTCTATTCGTTCTTGTTGGGGAATTTCATCAAGAAGCATTGGCACCTCTACATTCTCAAGGGCTGTAAAGATAGGGAGAAGGTGTTGGTCTTGAAACAGAACACCAATCTTGTGGCGTCGTACTTCAGACATCTCCTCATCATTAAGATTGGTGATATTTAATCCATCGACAAGAATTGTACCCGACGTTGGTTGGTCCAAGCCGCCAATAAGGTTGAGGAGAGTAGTCTTTCCGGATCCTGATGCACCAACTATAGCTACGAATTCGCCTCTATCTACTTTCAAATTGGTCCCTTGTAGTACTTTGATAACTCGTGAGCCATCTTCGAACTCGCGTCGCACATCGATGCATTCAACTGCCGTATGCTTCTCGCTAGCCAAGAGTCATTTCACCAAGCTCGACAGAAACACAAACCAGTTTTAAGGCTCATCCTTCGAGCAGCTTTTTAGAATCAGTTCTAGATGCTAAGAGCCAAAAGGAAACTACAATATGTGAGATAGATTGAGTGGAGAGGAATGCGAGTATTTGTCGTTTCGGGATATTCCGGTACAGGGAAGACTTCTCTGATTGAAGCAATCATCAAATCACTTGTAAAATGTGGTCATTCAGTTGCCACTCTAAAAAGTTCTATACATACAGCCCGGCCCGACAAAGGAACGGACACATGGAAACACAGAGAAGCAGGAGCCTCAATGACTATATTTCTTGGACTTGATGCGAGAGATACAAATTTGAAAGACTGGATTGGTCCAGAAGAGTTAGAGAAATTATCTAAACATGATTTTCTCATTATAGAAGGGATGAAGTCTATCAACATCCCAAGATTTTGGTGCATTGGAGACCGTGATATAGTAAAAGATGATGTCCCTGTGAATACTAGGGCTATTGTGAGTTGGACGAAAAGAGAAATTGATGTTGTTGATGGAGTTCAAATTATCAGTATCGATTGCATTGATGAACTGGTTGATATCGTTAAGACAAGCGCGATGAATTTTAGCGACATTGAATAGAAGGTGCGGCTCAGATACCCCTAGGTCGATCATTTGTTCACAATCTCACATTGGAGGTTCATCACTGCCGCTAGAAACACATCCAAGATTTTTCATTTTAGCATTACTGATTTGGTACATACCGTCAAATCACAATACTCATTTCTAATCTAGCGCGCGTTGATGTAATGAGAAGTCTACAGGTAAAGAACTTCAGTATTATTGACACATTGGAATGCGGACAGACATTCTGCTGGGTAAAAGAAGGGGAAGGATACATCAATGCAGATATTGACCAAGTGGTTTATGTGGAACAGAGAGGGGACTTGCTTCTTTATGATACCTCAGAGAGTAATGTAGACCTCTCAAAGTTATTTAGATTAAATGACCCATTAGACCAAATCCATCAGGAGATAACTCGTGACGGAATCATGAAAAAGAGCATTGACTTTGCACCCAACTTGCGAGTAATCAACGATCCATTCTTCCCTTGCCTTGTTTCATTTCTTTGTTCTGTATGGAAAAACGTACCCGCTATTAGGAGTATGACGAATGCAATCAGGATGAGATGGGGTCCGAAATATGAGTTTAGAGGAAAAGTCTACCATGGAATGCCATCCCCCGTGCAATTGTCAAAAGTAACAGTGAGTGAATTGAAGTCATTAGGGCTTGCGTGGAGGGCTGAATTCATTGCTAAATCAACTAAAGCTATTTTGGTCGGCAAAGTGATTCCTGAGGATCTCAGAACAATTGAATATCCAGAAGCTCGCAAGATTCTGAAGAGATTGTACGGTGTAGGTGACAAGGTCGCGGACTGTGTCAGTCTGTTCTCACTTGGATTCCTAGATGCGTTTCCAATTGATGTGTGGATTGAGCGCGTGATTCAGGAACACTATGGGGTGTTTACAGATTCTGGTAAATCTTATTCAAAGAAGTCTGAGGCTGCTAGAAGATATTTTGGTAGATATGCAGGTTATGCGCAGCAATACCTCTACCACTATACGAGATGCTCAGTCTAGAAGTTCTGCTTCTTGTCACGTTTTCGCGAATACCAGGAGTGGTCCTGGAGACCTTTTGAAAGCTCCCAAGCACGAGTCTGATAAAACGCAAGAGGGTTCAGAATGTATTCACATAATGGATCGAATGTAGACCCCAGATATACTGGGCAGAGGTTGTTCACCTGAAGTTTCCTGCATCCAGGAGGAGTGTATCCCTCAACGTCTACTCCCATAGACCTCTTCTTTGCAATGTGTCGAACCTGATATTCGATGAGACTGATGTTTTTATCAGGCGAGCTACTGAATACTTTTTGCACCTCGTTTTCGTCCATCCCGATTTTTAGAAGAAATGCAGCTAGAGCAAATCGTGCATCGTGTGAAAGGTTGACATCACCTCTGACCGAGTCATCATGCAGTTTCTGCATGCATGGTGGAAATGCTGATGCAATGGTTTCTGTCATCTTCATCGGTTCAGATTTCCGTATTCTTCCCTTAGTCTTATCCTCAATACGCTGAACAGCCTCAATCAACCTTTGAGACATTTTTGGGATATCAAATCGACCATCTATGATTAACTGTCTGAATTTGCCGGATATGAGACGGTCCAGCTCAGACCGTCTTATTAGGACCCAGCCCTTATCCAAATAGCGGTTGATAAGGTTCCACTCATCACTATGGAAAGATGGTGCGACCTCGAGATAGTTCTCAAAGCGTATCTTGAGCTCGAATGTGCGCAGAAGGAGAGGAAGTTCAGACCGCTCACTTAATTTGCCCATAGAATCTATTTTCCAATTGAATGAAGACTCGCATAGGTCAATGACAAAATCATTTTTCTCATTGCCAAGCTGTCTATTTGCCTCCTTTGACTCAGCTTCAGCTTGTAATGCACGAAGTTGAGGAAGTCCAAGTTCTTCAACAATGAGTCGAGATGTTGGATAGATCAAAACATCCTTTTCGTTGTCCATGGCTGGATATCTTATTGGATTTTGAGTGAGTGCTGCATAGACTCGTTTCTCAGCTTCTTCAACTATGTTGTGGTTTTCAGGTCTTTCAAGGAGGTCGACCAAGACACCTAGGTCGCGAGCTAACTTTTGGGAGGCTTGTCTGGCTTGAGCTGAGAAGGGGTATTTCAATTGTTGAGGTCGTCCAGACACTTTCTTCTCTCCTTCACTCGCTATCTGATGAAAGTCGGTCCATAGTCATCATGACCCCGCTCATAGAATTTTGTTCCGCAGGATGTGCATTTGAACATCTCAACATCTCTAAATCGAGTCCATGAGTCAAGTATTCGTACTATACGATTACCACCACATTTTGGACACGACAGGTCAGAGCTGTTATATGCCCACGGAGATGACTTACGATGAGGAGATGACATGCTTTTCGACTCTCAGAGTTCAGATGTTTGTATGACGGTTTACCTCTTTAGTCCTACTGCAACTGCACGGATATCGTCAACTCTCAATAAACGGCAATTTGAGAACCCAGAGGCTTCTAATATCTCTACTATATGTTCAGCTGAGTGTTTACACATATGTGGATATCGCTTTCTCGCTTCTTCCTCACTCATATTAAAATCAATCATTGCCTTTACAAACTGTTCCTCATTCCCTGACACGAAGTCATAGACTATATAGACTCCATTTGATTTTACTAGTTTGTAGACACGAGCAACAAAATCACGGGGACTTGTGACCTCATGTAGCATGAATCCAGAGAAGGCAAGATCAATACTATCAAGCGCGATTCTTATCTCATCAGTATCGAAGTTCACCTGTTGAATCTGAATGGATTCAAGCTTTGTTCTATTTCGGAGATTCTTCTCGGCTAGTGTAAGCATTGGCTCGCTCTCATCAAGAGCTATTGCGGTATGAGCATTGAATTTGTTCGCCAAATCGGATAGGAGGAGTCCAGGACCACACCCAAAATCTGCGATAACATATCTAGTATCACTACTTGAAAGAGAAGCGAACGTATTCCAGAACTTATCATCATACCTAACATGATAGGATTTCGCCATTCGCTGGACATGTTCTTGGTTGGTCCAATCAGATTTCCCATGGTGGTGTGCCATGTTTAATGTCGTCCTAGGATATAGTCAGCTCGAAGAATCAGATTCAAGAATTCCTTTACACTCTGCCGTTGAATCTCAGTGTCACTATAGAGCTTCTTCAGCTCTTGCTTTCGACTTTCAATAGAGGGTGTTGTTGCTTCATTAATGAGTTTATACGCAGCATTTGGTCGTTCTACCCATCGACACAACTCCTTGTCATCATTGCTGAGAATGAGAACAACCGGAGTCTTCCTTTTTCCGTTGATTTTGAATAGTTGATGATATTTTGCATGGGCGTCACTATCGAGAAAACGGAGCTTCAATTTAGATGAGATATCAGTCATCTTAGCTAGAATTGGCAGATTCCCTGCAGTGTCGTCACATCTGTCATTACCAATGACAAGTATTCGAAGCTCATTCTGAAGGCTGCGGAGATTATCTAAGTCTTGCTCAGTTATCTGAAGATCATTGTACCTCGCTTTCATCAGCTCAACATTCTCACGAGCGTTCTTCAGAAATTTCGGGTACTCTATTGCATTGTTCCACTCTGTATTCTCAGTCATACGTACCAGCTCATAGATACGAAAGAATTCGTTGGACTGAACCAACAGTTACGATTAGTGTACAATGGATAAAAAGATTGAGGAAAAACCACATACTCGAGTAAATTTTGGAATTACTTTCGGTCATCTGTTGGACTTTTATTATATCTAGAAGCCATTTTCTACCTATGACCGTGAATATGATTGCATATTGTGGACTTGATTGTGCCACGTGTCCAGCTCATCTTGCATGGAAGACTAATGATGACAACTTGCGAGAAAAACAAGCGGTTGAATGGGGAAGCCCAAAATACCCGTTGACTGCAAAGGATATCGACTGCGTCGGATGCAAAGTAGATGCCAGGCCGAAGTTCAAGTATTGTGGTGCGTGTAGCGTTAAAACATGTGCCAGCGAGCGTAGCGTTGAAACATGTGCCCATTGTGATGATTACGGATGTGACACTTTGGAAGCTTGGTTTGCACAGATGGGAGATACATCAAGACAGAGACTAGAGAAGATTCGAGCGTCTCTATAGAGTACTATGTGGTCTTTATCTATATCAGTACGAAACTCTATGGTGGAGCTGCTGCGATGAAGAGAGGCGGTGTTGCAGAATTAAAGCTGCATCCAGGGAAAGCACCTCATTGGCTAGTGAAACGGATGATTCCTATGGCTCGTGCACTCTGCGAGTTCATAGTGGATGAGTTTGGTACACCTGAGTTATTGCAGCGGCTTGCAGATCCGGTTTGGTTTCAAGCCCTCTCAAATGTTCTAGGCTATGATTGGGATAGTTCAGGATCAACTACAGTCACTTGTGGCGTACTGAAAACAGCATTGGATTTTGAGAGTCATGGAATTGTGGGAGTAGGCGGGAAGGGGATGGCTTCAAGAAAAGTCCCAACCCAGCTACGAGCTCTAGAGGACTATGGTCTAGATGGAGCAGGACTGGTTGACATTAGCAGGTCAGTTGCCAAGGTAGATAATGCAGGAATTCAAGATGGGTACAATCTTTACCATCATGTGATCTTTGTTGATTCCCAAGAGAACTGGACTGTCGTTCAGCAAGGTATGGACTATGACAGTAATGACGCACGACGCTATCACTGGTCATCCTTTTCCACTGAGAGTTTTATTGATGAACCTCACACGGGCCTCATCTCGGGGATGATTAAGAATGCAGCTCTCGATATGACATCTAAAAACTCTGAAACTTGTCGAAACGTCAGTATAGATATCATCAAGGAAAACCCTACTCGAATTAGAAGATATTTCGAAACCGTCAAATCATATGGGCAGTCAACACTTATTCCATGGATTGAGGGGGATGGATCATCTCAAGAATTACCCTCCTACAAAGTCATGCCAACCAGAATGGACTGGGATGCCGTACGACGTGCCTATGAAACGCAACCTTCGGACTATGAGAGCCTTCTATTCACAAACGGGATAGGTCCAGCAACAATAAGGGGACTTTCACTTATCTCAGAGATGATTTTTGGTACACCAGCATCATGGGCAGACCCCGTGAGAATGTGCTTTGCATTTGGTGGGAAAGATGGTGTGCCTTTTCCAGTCCCACGAAAGGAGTATGATGAAGCGATTCAGTTCATGGAGCAAGCATTGGGTGATTCGAAAGTTGGA
Organism: Candidatus Thorarchaeota archaeon; assembly: GCA_048884945.1. Taxonomy (GTDB): domain Archaea; phylum Asgardarchaeota; class Thorarchaeia; order Thorarchaeales; family Thorarchaeaceae; genus SMTZ1-45. The sequence continues at coordinate 6,514 of JBHLQJ010000136.1, forward strand.
AGACAGGACAAGGTTCTTGCTCTGAAACGACTGCAGAAATTCGCACCACCAATCACGCTCAAAACTGTCTAGCTCAATCGAGGAACTAATCAGCTGTTCTCCAGCAAGTTATCGAAGAGTGTGTAGTTGCCCTGTAAAGACATAGAGCACGCATGAGAACTCATTAGATTTGCTTCGAATTGGTTAAATTCACATCCATCACAATATATGTGGGAGTTGCATTGCAAACTAGATGCTCGTCGTGGATCATGATCTATTGTTTAGTCGGACTTACTATTCTCCTTCTTTGTAGTTCAACCCAATTCAACATCAAAACCAGTCAGGTCGCATATTCTTCTTTTGAGTGTGTCAACATAATGGATATCGCTGACACAACACCACATGCTCCAATCAACATCTCAAGTAACCAAGATTTCATTGCTCAGGGATGGCCCGGCAACGGTACACAGATAGACCCGTATAAGATTGAGGGCCTCCAAATAGAGGGCGAGCGTAGTTGCATCAATGTATCTAACACTGATGCTTTCTTCATCATAAGAGGATGTGTTTTAGAGAGAGATTATCGGGGGCGTGGATATTGCATAAACCTAGACAATGTGACCAATGGTGCGATTAGAGAATGTTTTATACAATCAGATGAAAGTGGGATATCATTGAGAGCCTCAGATTCCTGTTCTATCGAGAACTGCCAAATTCATACACAGTTTCTAGGTGTTAATTTTGAGTATTGCTTGGCATCCAGTCTGATTAATTCGACATTGAGTTGTGGAGGTTCAGCTGTCTTTTCAAATCATTCGACAAATCTAGAAGTAATATCGAATGAAATTGATATTGGGTTCTATGGATATTCTGGTATTGAAGCAAGCTATACTGTCGGTTTCAGGTTTTTCAATAACACAGTATACGCATATCTAAACCTAGGAATCGGAGTGCACTACTCTTCAAGTGGTGTGATAGCTAATAATAGTCTCAAATCATGTTTCTATGGCATTTGGCTAGATAATGCCACGAACTGCGATGTCTTAATGAATGAGGTGTTTGATAATTGGTATGGTTTCATTTTCGAGGGCACTCACGGATGCAAGATTGAGCTGAACTCGATCCATGACAATCACGATGGCATCTGGACTTGGGGTTCTAATGACACCTACTCTAAAAACTGGTTTAGTGCGAATTGGTACAGTAACGCGGT
>JBHLQJ010000137.1:0-7690 GCA_048884945.1 Candidatus Thorarchaeota archaeon
TTCAAGTCTATCACAGTATATGAACTGCCAATGCTTGTAACAAGAAGAGCCCCTTTCATTCCAATGACATCTCCAACTAGTGAGCGTTGGTCAATAGGTTCAGATCTTTTCCTCCATGGCACTGGCACTACATCTAAAGGAGGAAGTGAATAATACTTTGAGAGAGCTTCCAATTCAACCGGAGTCCCTAGTTCTATACTCTCTACTCCAACAATAAAGTCATCAACAATCTTTTGAGCAGTCTTGATATCAATAGTATCTTGAAGACCCTTTATCTTCCTCTCTCCTCGCACCATCTTCGTAATTTCTGTTCGCTTACTTAGACGATCTTCGAGCCGCCTTGCTTTTCGTCCACCAGTAATGTGTTTAATGACCCCTCCAAAATCAGCTCCTTGTTCAATCCAACGAATTCGTACTCTGCCCTTTGATGAAACTCCAACTTTTAATGTTGAATCATTGAAAACAGCCGCGTAAACCACGTAGTCAGACATATCGCATTGAGCTTTTCTTGCTTCAGTAGCTAGACAAGTTCTACCATCACAACGGATGCAGGGATCATAGAAGTCCAGAGCTGAGCAAGGACCACAGCGAACTCCATGACGTAGTATGACAGCATTTTCAGGACATTTTACTGGTTTACCAGCTGCGTCAAAACTGCCAATGCATCGTTTTGGTCCTCTAAAGGACCAACGGAGATGTTTACCGGGTGTAATAGGCAAAAAGTCTAACGTTTCGGTGTCTTGCTTCCAGACTTGCAGTCCAGATTCGTAAGAACCGTTATCCAAAATTCTCCATGCAACATCTACTATCTGCAATAGAATTACCTCAAAATCCCTTGAACTGCCCTTTTCCGAGAATCATCCACTCTATTCCATCAATGTTCAGTTCCGCTTTACACTTTGGACAGTGACCATCCGGGTCAAGGTTATTCTGACTTAAGTAAACCGAATATCGCTGAACTGCTTTAAATCCGCACTTTGGGCAGTATGTATTTTCGTAATCATGTCCAGGTACATTTCCAGAATAAACAAAAACAAGTCCAGCCTTTCTAGCAGCCGCAATATGAGTTTCAAGTGTAGAAGCAGGAGTTCGTGGTAAATGAGTCATCTTATAGGTTGGTGAAAATGCGGTCAAGTGAAATGGTGTTTGTTCACCAAGATTCTCCACAATCCATTCAGCTAGTATACGTGAGTCTTCAACCGAGTCTCCAACTCTAGGAATAATAAGATTCGTAATCTCTATGAAAATCCCTTTTTCTTTCATCCTTAGCATTGCATCGAAGATTGGTTCCACTTTAGGGACAGACATCAAGTCCTTGTAGAACTTCTTGTTTGCACTCCCCTTGAAGTTGATAGATGCTGCATCAAGATATGGTGCGATATAATCAATCGCTTCTTGGGTCATATACCCATTCGTAACGAAGGTATTGAACATTCCCTTATCGTGTGCTATCGCTGCTGTATCATGTGCGAGTTCCATGAATACTGTAGGTTCGGTGTACGTGTATGTAATTCCACCACAGTCATATTTTTTCGCAAGGGAGACGATATCCTCAGGTTCAAGTTTTTGTCCGATGGGAGTTTCTCTGTGTGCTGAGTGATAGTTTAAGCAGAATTGACATCTAAAATTACATGAGGAAGTGCTAATTGAGAATGTGCTACTACCTGGAGCAAAGTGGAATAGAGGCTTCTTTTCTATCGGGTCAACAGCCATACCATCAATTAAGCCATATACTGTGGAATACAGTTTACCATTCCTGACCGTTCGAACCCTGCAGAAGCCTGTTTCACCATCATGTATTACGCATCGTCGCGCACAAAGATCACAACGTACTCCACTTTTTAGGTTGGAGTACAGGGCTGCTTCTCTCATCTTAAGATGCAATCAAAATAGGCTCTTATTCGTCTTACGGTCAAGTAGGGAATTCCAAGTAGTCATTATTAAAAGGCTATGGTGCAACATGTATATGGTTAGGTAAATGTCAATATCTGAGCAGTTAGAACGGATAGGCAGTCTGTTCAAACTTGCATCAGAAAGAAATAGACCATTTCTTGACAAGTGCTCTCAAACAAAGTACCTTGCAGTGAGAGACTATGTTGGAGCAACTAGTATTACTTTTGATCTAGCAAAACAGACACTGCGAGAAGCTAATTCTTGTCTTACAAATCGCGATGATTGTAAAAGATATCTTACTAAATTACGAAATGCTATTGAATCAGGTCAACTTAACGCAGATTTCATTCATACACTTGAGAAACTCAAGTCTCGATATCTTGAGAGGGTGTTGCGTCCAGCAATTCGTACATATCTTACGAATGATGATTTTAAAGCAGCTGAAATTGATGCGCTCTACAATGATGCTTTGAGAATTGATAGCCTTCTTGAAGTGATTCAATTTCTAAAGAAGATTGAACCTGTAGTGTTATAGAGTAACTAATCTTTCTTGTAATCACGATGGACTAGAGTTTGACCATCAACAACCCATGCAATACCTAAAGTTTGAAACTCTTCAGCCCATTTCATCACAATTGCTGGAGCCACACCGAGAGACCTAGCAATCTCACGAATTAACATTTCACCATGCTCTTCAACCATTAAGAATGCCTTTGTCTTCTCTGTACTATCCATAAGATCAAGATAGCCTTCAAGGGTTTCCTGGGTATGCGCCAACTTTGCTCTTGCTTCTTCAAGATCGCTTGTCGCACGTGTGAGATTAGCTGAAGCTCTCTCAAACTCAGTCTTGAGTCTTTCAAGTTCCCTTGCTTTATCTCCAGACTCATACGATCGAAGACGTGCGCGAATTTCCTCCATTTCAGCTAATCGGGCAGAGGTCTTGGCCTTCTCATCTTCAAGCTGTCTGATTTTGGTTTTTACATCACCCAACTCAAGGTCTTTCTTAGCAATTTCATCCGAGAACATTTTCCCCTTTTGTTCAGCGGCATTTGCTCTTGATTCAACTTCTGAAACCTTCTCCTGTAGAAGATCACGTGATGCTTCCAGTGATTTTACCGATGCTCTGAGTTCAGATATTACCTCAACATCAGCTTGAGGAGTTGCTTTTAGTCGGGCTAGCTCTTCCTCAATTTCCTCATTGATTACCTTTAGTGATGCATTATCTTTGCGTAGACTCTCAACTTCAGATTCTCTTGTTCCAATCTTCTGTTGAGAGATGCTTAACTCTTGATTGAGTTCATCAATACGACGCTCAAGCAACTTCATTTTATCAGCAATGTCTTTGGGAATCTCCACCTTTGGTTTCATACCCAACTCAGAAGCCAAAAACTCCACCTCAGTCGATGACCGTTGTGTAAAGTCATCTATGTTTGCCTTTAGAGTGGACAACTCCTCGTAGGTTACTTTCATGGAATCTTTCAGGCTCTCTGTTAAATCTCGCAACTTTTCGAGGATAGGTGTTGACATACCTGAGGTCAATGATTCTTCGACTTTGTGAAACTCCTCATCTACAATGGGTTTCACATCATTATCAATATATGTCACTTGAAGGTTCGTTTTTGCAGCACGTTTGCTGCGAGTCACGATATCGCCCCTCATACTTACAAGGTTCCCCTTTAGACCTACTAGAAATGACAAAACCACAGGGACAAGGTCTCTTTCTATACGATCAATCGAGCCTTCGAGAATCATGATGTTTCGTTCAAGAAGACCAACGCTATCTTGCAGCCGTTCTATACTTTTGTCAATCTCAATCCTTCTACGAACCTGATCTGCAGATTCCACTCGCATAACATCACTCTTCATACGACCAGAATCTACAAGCTCCTGTCGCATCTCATCGTCGACCCCGAGCTCTGTAAGAAGCTCATCAACAACGCCCTTATCCCCAGTGGGTTTCTTTTCAGGATCTTTTGCCATGCGAAGACCTCACGGTATAATATCACACAATGGACAGATGCTTAGTTAGCCAGATAATACATAAATCTATTCGAGTTATGCCTCCATTATCTGAGGAGCCTGTGAATCCATCATGCGCCTTAAGATTGAGATGCAAGCTAATGTACACAACCGTGGTTCTTCAAAGCTAACCCGAGGAATAATGGTTTGGCACCTCTTTACAGACGTTGAGAATCAGTTTGTGGAGATGATAGATGTCTTTCCTCCGGCTAGAGTCACAGAAAAGGCAGAGAAGAATATGGTTGCCGTAATTAAAATTCCAGAGCTAAATCCTGGAGAAAACTTCTCACCAACTGTAGTTATGCGAATTGACACAATTACTCGGGATTGGCTAATGGAACCTCAATTGGCAACAGAGGAACGGATTGCCAAAAATAGAGGAATTTACTGTTCCATGCAAAAGTACTGGGAAACTGAGGATCCAATAATTCAAGAGTTATCTCAGAAAGCCGCTGAAAGAACAGGTGACGATGAATCATATGCAAGACTTGCATTTCAAATAGTCCGTGAAAGCGTAAAACTCAAGACGCATCTTGATGAGCGAAGAGGAGCTGCACGGGCTGCTAGAGAAAAGGAAGGAGATTGTGATGAACATGCTGATTTGTTTATTGCATTGCTGCGAGCAGTCAGAATTCCAGCTAGAAGAATTGTAGGCCACTATTATCGAAATGGACCAGAACCAGAACCTCATGCGTGGTGTGAGATGTTTCTAGAGAGAAATGGATGGATTCCGGTAGATCCAGCACTTGGCAATTTTGGCATAATGTCTGAAAATTATTTTTCAAGAATTAGAGAAGGTCATATTTCAGAGCGGCCAACAATTCATTTGAAATGGAGTGGAATTGCTTCAGAAGCTCCTTCGGTGGAAGAAGTGGTGAGAATGACGATTTTGAAGAATGGTCAAGGCTAGAGACCAGATATCTTCCCCATTGTTTCCAGTTGTACAAACACCTCAGATCCAAAGTGCCAGCAGGAATGAGTGTCAAATATACAACATCTAATCCGCGGCAAAAGAGGAGCTTCGAATGCTGAACGAAGTGTGTTAGCAAGATGGTGCGCCAACATTTCACCATATGCTGAAACTTGTGGTATTGATTCCATGAAACGACTCTTTGTCTGTTCTAAAGGCCCTGGTTTGTAATCACAGACTTGAATCATACCATCAACATAGCGGATTAGGTCAACATGACCTGTCAGTTTATAGCGCTCAGACCAAACAGGAACCTCAATAGCAATAGTGTTGGAATCGTTTACGATGAATTCTTTCAGGATGCTATGATCTGCACAATAACTAAGATCATTTCTTGAACGATGAAAATCTCGAAGTAAGCTTACCAAATCGTCTTCTATTAATGATGTGAGGGCGCCTAAACGTTTGAGCTTTTTTCTAAGCCCTATCTTCTCGGACTTTGGCATATCTGAAAAACGTAGTCGTGATGCTCGCGTATAGAAAGGGTCCATGAAGGGATTGGCAGGAACATTTCCAGTGAGTATGGAATTCAGATGAGCCCATAGAGATGCCAGATCCCCATTTGTGTGACCTAAACTTTTGTGATGAGCTGTATTCCACTGAAAACCGTAGGCGACCTTGCCATGTTGAAAATCTCGCCTGAGGATATTATCTGAAGCCTGGGGCATGTCCTTCATTTTCAAAATCAATGCTGTTTCTTTTTAATCCATCGAAGATAAAACAAGAGTGAAGTCCTAATGTTTTTAATCCACCTATAGCTTTGAAGTGTTGGTGTTTTGGATGACATACGCATTCATCGTATTCTACCGATTTCAGATGATGACTTCTGAACAAGTAGGAAAAGCTAGAGAGTTCTGGCAGGAGTTCGCAAGAGGAGAATGGCCGGAGCATCTCAAAATCATCGGTGATTACAAGTATGCGTGGGGATCTGATTGGAACGGGTTTTTGTTATTAGAAACTGAGGACCCACAGACATTCTTTGAGTTTTGGCCAATCTTTAGAAACAAGACAAGATGGTATATTGGCAATACACGAACAATCATAGCTATCAAGAGAGAAACAAAGGATTGGATGTGAATATATCTAGAAGTGATAAAGGGGCGTGGGCTGTGAAGCCCACATCCAATGAATAAAGTTTGGGCCAACTATCTTTGTTAGGGCGGTGCTGAGTCTTCCAGCATCTTGACAATCCAGCGAACATTCTTGTCGCTTAGTTCGTCACCAGTCCAAATCATAATCGACCCAGAGGGTCCATTAACAGATGTCTTAAGAGATGTTTTGGGGCTTGGATACTCAAAGATACCTCTGAATCTGGCGATGACTCCTTTATACCGTCGAGTGTACATCCCTACCTCCTCTTCGCTCTGAAGACCTCCACCTTTGAACTCAGCCTGTCTGAGATTGCCTTTCTCAACTCCAGTAACTAGAACTGAGTCAACATCAGTTGCCAAATCATAGAGCATCTTTGCACCGCCATTTAGGTTAAGTGGCTCAATGATAGCCCCAGATTGCTCAACTAATATTCGTCGAATTCTACCAGCAATTCTCTCGGATCCTCGTACTTCCACAATCTTTCGATCAAACTTTACAAGTACTGAACCATTATCAACGGAATAGAATGGTTTTGTAGAAAAGCCATCAGTTCCATAGGTTCTGACAAGAACGCGGAAATCTGCCATGAAATCAGCAGTGACCGTCTTCCCATCAAGTTGTACATTACTAAAACCAGCTCCTAGCTTCTTCTCTTTTCCAGTTGTCGGAGAATATGCGACATCTTTCATTTTTGCTAGTAATTGGTTTGGACTTAGCGTCATATTGTTCATTCGAAACAATCTAATCGATAGACCCAGCCCCCGAACCGGAATAGGTTTGGGTTTTGGCCTTGGTTTGCTTTGGCTCAAATTACCTCAACTCACTGCAGCTAGATTGAACCGGTATAGCAACCGGCCTCACCTTCCATTGGAATAAAAATAATAGTGCATCACTTTCATATAAAACATAGGTCAAACCCAGAAAATATTACAAAATAACGTACGTAATACCCACATACTAATCCAGAGATGATTCTGAACTTGTTACTGGACATATAGAAGGAAGAATAATTCTGTTTGGCGCCAAACAATTACATCAATAATTTAGAAATGAATTCGGGTGTAGAGTCTGAGTGTATTTTCTAAAATAGTCGATTGGAGTTCATCCTCATCCATTTTCAATATTTGAGCCACTTCTCGAATTACAAGTGGGAGATTCAGTGGCGTATTTCGCATTCCTCTTTCTGGTGCTAGAACTGGACTGTCAGTTTCAATCAAGAGTCTTTCAATATTAACTGCTTTCACAAGTTTCTGTTTCTGAGGAGACCTGACTACAGAGGTTGGAATTGAAAAGTAATATCCCAGATCATTTGACGCCACTCGTGCTAGACTCGATTTTCCGTCAAATGCATGCATGTGTACAAGGCTCACGTTTTTGTTTTCAAGAATCTCAAGCGCAGCCCTGCCAGCAGATCGTGAATGTACTTGAATTGGAATGCGAGCATCCATCGCGAGAGCAATCAATTCCTCAAAAGCAGCTTTTTGGTGTTCTCTATTTTTATGGTCCCTAGTCTGATAGTGATCTAGACCTGCTTCCCCTACAGCTACTAAATCATCCAGGTGTTTTAAAATCCAATCCACCGCCAATTCAATGTCCATGTAATTTTGTGGATACAAGCCAGCTGAGAGGAAGACTGAAGTGTTGTTTTTTGAAATACAAAGCCCTTTCTCCCAAGTAGCTTGTTCTATTGCAGAGAGAATAATTGCTATGCCATTC
>JBHLQJ010000138.1:0-1588 GCA_048884945.1 Candidatus Thorarchaeota archaeon
TGCGGTTTCTCCAATCTCGATTTCATCCAAACTTTTTCCGAGTTCGAATTTTGATTTTCGAGTAGATTCTTCCTTCGCCTTGCTCGGTTGTTCCGATTTTGGTGCACCTCTCAGAATATCTGGAGTAAATTTGAACATTCTTGCAAATTTCATCAGTAACTCCATGTCGTCGGTATCAATTACAACCTTCTCGGTCATCATGGCTTGCATTGCGTCAAGTTTTCCAAGTAGTATGTTTCGCCAAGTCAGAGAGTTAGTCTTGACGGTCATTTGTGGATTCTCAATACCAGCCTTCTCGATACGACAAGTGCGATTTTCAATTCTAAGCAGCCATGAATCATTGTCCTCAAAATCAAAGAGGATACTCGCAGAAACTCCCTCAGCACGGTCAGGTCTGAATCCATTTGGTATGCTAGCCATCATTGTATCAAAATCCAAGTCATCCACTTCAGCTGACACTTGGGAAGAAGAGTCACGTTTGCTTTCAATGTAGACCTCTCGTTGGATAAGATATCGCAAGATCTCTGAGGTTCCACCTCCAATAGTACCCAGACGAGCGTCTCTATAAAACCTCTCGAGTGGGTAAAAGTCTTTGACATATCCTGCGCCACCACAAATCTGAATCGCCATATCACAACATTCGACCGACACCTCAGTAGCATAGAGTTTGGCTATCGTTGCTTCCTTTGTACAAGGAATTTCTTTCTCAACCATCCTCGCAGCGGAAATCAGCAGTAACCGCGCAGCACGCATTTTCATGGCCATGTCAGCTACCTTGAAAGATACAGCTTCAAAACGTGATATTGGTTGCCCAAATTGCTCACGTTCTTGAGAGTGAGCTACAGCAATCTCGAATGGAGACCGCATACATCCTAGAGCCTCCGCAGCAATTCCGATTCTTTCAGAATCTAGTTCATTCATCAGGATTAGAAATCCTTGATTCAACTTACCAAGTAAGTTCTCTTTAGGCACAATCATATCGTTGAAGCTTATATGAGATACCCGAACACCATCACGACCCATCAGATCGAAGTCTTTCTCGACTTTAAATCCATTCCAGGAGGTTTCAATAATGAATGCTGACATTCCGCTCTTGCTATCGACATTTGAATCAGTAATCGCGAATACGACAATTTGATCTGCTATACTTCCATTTGTTATGTAACGTTTCTCTCCATTAAGAATCCAACATTCTTTATCTGAATCCCACTTTGCGCTTGTAACCATACCCGCTGTATCGCTACCAACTTTTGGTTCAGTGATCGCTAAGGCACCGATTTTTTCTCCTTTTGCGAGTGGTACTAGATACCGCTTCTTTTGCTCCTCTGTGCCAAAACGAAGAATTGGGATTGCTGAGAGAGTGCAACTAGCACCAAACATCATAGTTGCTGAGGGACATACTGCAGAGATTTCTTCTCCAGCTATCAATTGGTACATGAATGGTTTTTCTTCACCACCGTATTTTTGGGGAATTAGGAGATTTGAGAGTCCAAAATCTCCGAGTTTCTTGAAATAATCACGATAGTCGAAATCAGGGCTAGTGATGTTGTCTACTAGAGGTCGGATTTCTCTGTCCACCCATTCTCGG
>JBHLQJ010000138.1:1598-7678 GCA_048884945.1 Candidatus Thorarchaeota archaeon
CCTTAGAATAGAGTAGTTCTTCATCATTCATCTGAGTCAATGACAGCCACCTCATGTCATTTTTCACTTTGGCTGATGATAGCTCCCGGTTCAGAAGCTCTTAAATCTCCTCTTGTTGCCGACAAGTACTCGCCCAGAGCATTCTGCAAATGAAAAATACAGGGGTATGAACAACAAATGCGGTTCTTTGGTCATCTAATAAAGGGCGAGATATCAAAACCGAATGACGGAAAAACCAGCTATTTCCCAAATATGGACGTAGCAATTGAAGACCCTCGACTTCTCTATGCAATGGCTCTTGGGGAGCAAGCGTCTTTTGGGAGATTTGCAGCACGCTATTTTCCAAATCAGCTTCCTAGCAAGGTTCCTGAAGTTCGGCTTTTGAAAGATTATATCAAAACTAATGGATATCCGAAAGCATCCAAAGACGAAATATCAGAATTAATGTATGCACAATATGCAATTGGCGGGATCAAGGAAACAGCAATTGCGTGCGAAGAAGCACATTCGATTCGGCATTTAATGCATAAGGAGTTTCATGAAAAAGGGAAGGGTCTCACTCTCAGCGAGCGTGCTGAGAGTTTGATCAAGGTTGGAGAGGTTCTCTGGAAACATTTCGACGACTTCAAAGAAATCGGGATTGCAGAAGGCACTCCTGTTAAGTTGTTTGACTGGCAAACCAAGGGTGTATTCAATACATTGTACAAAGAACACATCGAGTTTGCCAGTTCAAAGATTGCTTCTAAGGAGATTCCAAGTGCAAAGGCGGGCGAACGCACTATTCTGTGTCGTTATCCATTTGGAGCAGTAGGCATTTTTCCACCATATAATGCTGCAATTGGATTAGGTGGAATGGCGATAATTTCAAGCTACTGGGCAGGCAACGCAACAGTTACTCGGACTCCATCGAAAATGCCACTAACAAATATGGAACTGGCTTATGTTTTGACTGAAGCAATGAAGGAACTTGATTTTCCTCATAGCGCTCTTCAATCGGTCATTGGTCCAGCTCGTAGTATAGCTGATTATATGGTGAACGAATCACCACTGAATGCGATGGTATATTATGGTGATTCCGATATCGGATTGGGATTGATGTCTCAAGCTGTAAAGAGAGGACTTCACTTTATTCCGGAACTTGCAGGAAGTGGTGCGAGCCTTGTTTGGAAAGATGTGGACATCGACAAGGTAGCGAATTATGTTAACCATGCTCGCTTCTTTGGTTCTGGACAAATTTGCTTAGCTGCAAAGAGACTCTTCCTTCATGAAGCAATTTATGATGACTTTCTCGAAGCACTCGTAGAAAAGAGTCAGAAATTAAAAGTTGGGCTCCCATCAGATCCCAATACAGATTTGCCTATAATTGGGGCAAACGCGCTTTACCAAAATATCGACATGATTCGTGAGGCGATGAGCAAGGGTGCGAAGTTAGAGACTGGAGGATATCGTCTTAATGTGCATGGGGAACAAGATGAGTCAGGTCTGTTCTACAAACCAACTATTCTCAGTGATGTTCCGTTAGATTGCAAGATGTGGTATCACGAAACATTCGGACCAGTTTTGCCTGTCATGAAGATTCACTCATTTGAAGAAGCCATCACTCAAGCCAACAATACGCCTTATGGACTTCGAACTTCAGTCTATAGTGAAGATCCAGAAATATGGCAACGATTCTTTGATGAGATTGAAGCACCAGGTATTGCAGTCAATACAGACCATTTGCATTTTGATGATTACTATCCACATTTAGGAGGATTAAAGACAAGTGGGATATTTGGTGGCAAATACTTCTATGAAATTCTTACATACTTGAAGTATATTCACATCCCAGCCTAAATGACGATTCTGTAAGGTTTACCATTTATATGAAACGTTCATACATCTGCACTAGCATACCTTCATCCTGTTCATATGGTTCGCCCCAAGGACGAAAACCAAATTTCTTCATGAGTTTCTCGCCCACTTCTTGGCCAACAAGAATATTGCAGTAATTGCGAATACATCCGTGAGTACGTCCATACTCTGCAAATTGAATATACATTGCGGATGCAAGTCCTGTAGACCTACATTTGGGATGAACAGTTTGATGTTCTCCAAATAGACCCTTTTCGGTTATCTTAGCCTTGTATAGTCCAACTATTTTGCCTTCGAAGCGACCCCCAAAATAGTGGTATCCATTTCTCATGTCTTCAATAATCTGCTTCGGTGAATACATTCTCTTCCTTCGCCAATGTTCAGGATACTCTGTTGCTAACGGCCAAACAAGTTTGAAAAGTTCAGAAATTTCACTTGCGTCTTCCTCGCCAAATTCGATAATGGAAATATCTTCAGCAAGCAATTCTTTCATAGCCGTCACGCAGTCTAAAGTCAACTCTTAATGGGAGGTGGAATAATATCTTATCTAGTAAGCGGTCGCTGCCCAGTCGTAAGCCTCTTGCTCTGGAGTGCAGGCCCCACATTTGTGGCAACCAGCTATTGTCTTCTCAGGGTTAATTTTGTTTCTTAATAGAATTAATCCAATCTTCTTGTAGAATTCAACAGAAGAATCCAAGTTCTCAACATAAGTTGGTGCATAATCCGCTAATTTACTGCCTATTGCGGGTCTCACTGGTGCAACAATAGGTAATATTCCTATGGATGCAAGATCTTCTGCCAGTGCTAACGTCTTATCAAGATTCTCCCCTAAACCATGAAGAATATATGAGCTTACATGTCCCCACTCGAAATAGTTACGTGCGTATCTCAAGCGTTCTTTATAGAATTCAATTGAGCCATATTGATGTTTTCCGGGACACATTTCTTCGCGAACTGATTCTTCAGCGCTTTCAAGGTGCATTCCAACAGCACTAGCTCCAGCCTCAGCAAGTTCACGAATAATACTGGTATCTATTGGGGGTTCAAACTGAACTCCAACAGGTATGTCACTGGATTCTCGTATTGCTTTTACGATTCGGATTAGAGCTGCACATCCCATATCAGGAGATTCAATTGTGCCAGTAGTTAATAAAACGTTATCAATTACTCCCTCGCTTTTTGCGGCTTGTATTACTTCAACAATCTGTTCTGGAGTCTTCTCTAGAATGGTATTCCCAGATGTGTACGAATGCGGGATTGTGCAGAATTTGCAGTGTGTGTTGTTTTTCCAATACTTGCATCCTTGAAAAACAGTGGTAGCTAAAGTACGAGAGCCATGTAGTAATGCGATTTTTGAATACGGAATGCCATCTTGAGTTTTCAAATCATAGAATTTCGGTTTGGGCACGATCTTCAATTCAACTGAGCTGTCGTAGATCCAAACATCTGGATTATTTGTTTGCTGAAGAGGAGCAGAGTTATACTTCTCGATAAAATGACCATATCTTATCGGAATACCACATACATTACCATTTGGTAGATAGAAGTACATTCCACCAACAGGTCCTGCACCGCCTTTCCGTCCTCGAAACTGTTGTTCCGGTAGACTTGCTCCTTCCGTAAGTAGTCTAACTTTTAATCTAAGAATTTCTTCAGCATCCATTGTGAGTCCTCAAGAGCATTAATTTAGTATTAATCTGTTTTATCATATTGACCTTTATTCACTATCATTACAAGTTCAGGAAGGTCTAGAACAGAAATGCCAGTATCCGAATGAGACGCGAACATGTTCTTACAGAAGGGGCAGGATGTCACAAGATACTGGGCACTAACATTCTTGGCATGTCGAATTCGCTCAGCACCGATTTTCTTTGCATGGTTTGGAAACAAAGTTCGAAGTCCAGCTCCGTTACCACAACACATTGCATTTTCTCTATTCCGTTCCATTTCGACTACACTAGAACCAGTGACTCTTTTGATTACCTCACGAGGAGCATCATAAATGCTTGAATGCCTGCCAAGATGACAGGGATCATGGTATGTAATCGTACCTTCGAATTCTCCTTGGGGTAATCTCTCTATTGAACTATTCAAGAACTCGCTGATATGCTGTACCGGTTTATTCAGTTTAAATCCATTATCAGAGTAATCATTCATTAGGGTGCGATAGCAACCAGGGCATGTAACAAGAATTATTTCAGCATCACTCTGATTAAGTAACTCAACATTATGTTTTGCCAACTCGAGACCAGATTCTAAATATCCTGTTCTGAATAGAGGACTACCGCAACACCATTCATCAGGCATGATTTCAACCGAATGCCCAATCAGTTCCAAAAGAGCTACTGTATCCTGTGCTATACTTTTCTCTCGATATGCAACGGTGCACCCCGTAAAATAGAGTATCTTAGAACCACTTTTGTTACTAGTCTTTATCCAATCATTTCGTTTTGATTGTTTTTCACCAAATGGATTATGCATTTCATTTACCTGGTTTGCGAGTTCTAAGATGCCATCAGGTTGTCGCCCAGCTTTTACAAAATCGCGTCGTTTAATCTCTACTAATGTAGCTATGTCTATTTCAGGCTTACACCAAGTAAGACAATGGCTGCATTCGAGGCACTGGTAGAGCACCTCTACACCTCTCTCATCTATCTCACGAGTGCCAATTGATTCCTGATGCAATAATAGAGCACGACCATGAGGAGTTGGAGAATCAGACTTCCATGCAAAAAATGTTGGACAAACATGCCTACACATTTTAGGACAAGCAGAACACATACGAACATTTTCTGCTATTCTATCAGGTTCTATCATTCCCGCACCCCCAATCCAAGCTTTCCAGGATTCATTATCCCGTTAGGATCTAAAACCTCCTTTATCATTTTCAGAACACCGAAACTTGATCCCAGCTCGTCTTTTGTGTAAGTACTTCGTGAGAGACCAACACCATGTTGATGGCTCATCGTTCCACCTTCACTTAGGCATGCGGCAACTCCGGCATCCCAGATTTTCTTGTATACTGTCCAAGCAGTTTCTGCATCGGGTTGAGAGGTGAAGAAAATCATGTAGATGCTACCACCATTCTGATACATATGAGAGAAATGAGACATAACTACTGCATCTTCAGCTTCCATGGCTTCCTTCATAGCATAATAGACATTCTCAAGTTTGTCATAGGTAGCAACAATATCAATAGTATCACCTATCGCGTATCCACTTGTGGTTAGGCGGGTAGGATAATACATGTCATATCTATGTTCCCACCAACGTTTGGAGGGCCCTTCTCCACGGTCTATGCCACCCAACCCTAAGCAAATTTTGACAGACTGCTCCTCATCGATGTCAATCTTCTTTGGGTTTCCATCGAAAGCGAGCAGAAGCATGCAGTGTCCCTCTTCAAACTCGAAGTGCATGGAGAAGCTAAACGCAGCATCTTCGGGGTCATAGAGTCTTACAACGGATGGAAGAATACCTGCTCTGAAAATATTCCTGATTGCTTCAAGTCCACTGTGTACATCGGGAAAACTGATACTCCGGAACCGTTGTTCTTCAGGAATGGGAAACAATCTCAATGTTGCTTCTGTAATGATTCCAAGTGTTCCTTCCGAACCAATGAATAGTTGACGTAGGTCTGGACCAACAGAGTGTCGTGGTACAGCCTTTGACTCAATAATAGAACCATTAGGCAGAACTACCTGTAGTCCCAATGTTAAATCCTCAATCTTACCATATAGTGAGGACATGGAACCACCTGATCTGGTAGCAATGAATCCTCCAATATTAGAAGCGCGAAGTGAGGTAGGAGTATGTCCGGTTGTATATCCAAAGCGATTTACCTCTTCCTCAAGGTCAATTCCAACTACTCCTGCTTGAACTCTTACTAGCATAGAGGTTTGATCTATCTCAATGATTTTGTCTAAACGTTTGAGATCTAGTTGAATTCCTCCATATATTGGCAAAGTGCCGCCGCAAGTCCCTGCCCCACCACCAACAGGGATGACTGGAATCTTCAATTCATTAGCAACAACAAGTATCTTTGAGATGTGATCAACTGTTTCAGGGTATACGATCAAGTCAGCAAGAGGTAGAATTTCTCCAGCTCGAATCTTTGCTTCACTTAAAGGCCATGCATCATGGGCGTTGAGTATTTGATCAGTTCCATGTTGGGTTAAGTTTTCTGGACCCACTATCTTTGAGATTCTCCTAAATACCTTCATTCTTGT
>JBHLQJ010000139.1:0-7674 GCA_048884945.1 Candidatus Thorarchaeota archaeon
TGTTGACCTCGTTGAGAAGAACAGGTCCTAGTTAGTAATATCAATAGGTTTCATGGTTAATAGCGTATAGCCTTTCTGAGTCCGAATTGTTTTTATCCAATCAGACCCAAGACTAATTCAATGAGCCCTGATAGCGATAGGAGCGTGAAAGTATGGAAGGACAACAAAACAGGATGTTTGAGACGCATGCATATGTCCTGTCAGTTATTCCTCCAAAGGAATTCCTTCGAGATTCGCGCCCTCGTGGAGATACTATAGTTCAGGGTATCGGAGAATCTCATTTTACACTATTGGAAATGATTCCTCAGAAAGGAACGAAGGTCCATCCTCAAGAGCGAGTTTCTATCCAACGTAACGCAACAAGTAAAATTGACCACGTTAAAAGAAGGATTTTCTATGAAGATCTGGTGCCTGAGAGTGTGGCAGAACTTGCTCTTGTGATTGAAATCATTGTAACGAAACACGAACACAAGTTTGCTCAATTCTTCAACGAAGCAAGTCCTATTACAACAAGAATGCACTCGCTTCAACTCCTTCCTGGGATTGGGCAGACCCTCATGTGGGCAATCATTGAAGAACGTAAATTGAAACCATTCAAGAGCTTCGACGACATTGCAGCACGTACGAAACTTCAAAATCCAAAGAAAGTCATCACCGCTCGAATAATTGACGAACTCAGGGAAGATGTCAAAAGGTGGTTATTCGTAAGACCACCCAAACGCGATGAAGACGAACGAGAGAGTAGAGATCGTTCATCAAAGCGTTGACCAATAAATTTCGCGGGTGAGTTGGCTGTCAGACGAAATTCGTAAACTCCTCAAAAGATACAATGTGAAACCTAGAAAGAAATATGGACAGAGTTTCTTGAGCAGTACTAGAATAGCCAATGATATAGTCAATCTTGCCAATTTGACTAAACAGGATCAAGTCTTAGAGATAGGTGGCGGTTTCGGGATTTTAACAAAATTAATTGCTGAAAAGGCACAGCATGTTTACGTAATAGAGATTGACTCAAACTTGGTGAGAGCTCTTCATGATATGGCTAAAGATTACAGAAATGTGACAGTTATCGAGGGGGATGCACTTACAGTTGGGCTCCCACGAGTGAATAAGATAGTTGCCAATCTCCCTTACAGTATATCTTCAGAGGTAACATTTCGAATACTTAGAGAATTGGACTTTGAAGAAGCAACTTTGATGTATCAAAAGGAATTCGCTAGTCGACTTCTAGCTGATCCAGGAACAACTGAATATTCTCGGCTTACCATAAATGTCCGATATTATGTTGAAGTTCAAGAACTCCTAGAAGTCCCTGCAAAATTGTTCTATCCGGAACCTGCTGTAGATTCAAGCGTTATACGAATGAAACCACGAAGTAAGGGGGCTTTCGCTAAAGATACTTCGGTATTCCATTGGGTGATTGGAGGGATTTATCCATACCCGAACAAGAATCTGCAAAGAGCATTGCGCATATGGTTTCGCAATCTTGGAATAGAAAAAAGTCTGGCTAATGAGGTTTTGAGTCATCTAGTTGGAGTCTTATCAGGGGATGAGCGCCTTCGTACAATTGACCTGGAGAGATTAATCCGTCTAGCAGATGTTCTCCTGATGTTGATTGAAAATGGCTCTATAAAGGATCCAAGAGCGTGAGAACAGTGGACAGCGACAAATACAACATCATTGTCTACCCAGGAGTTTATCCGCCTTCTGAGGATACCTATCTCTTATTGGATTCCTTAGAAATTACACCAGAAGAAGTATTTCTAGAGGTTGGAAGTGGAGCAGGACTGATCACGCTGGCGGCGGCAAAAACAGCACGTATTATCGTGAGCATCGACTGTTCGTTTGATGCTGTTAATAATACTAAGGAGAACTTAAGGAGAAATAATCTGTATAATAACTGTCATGTGATTGAATCAGATTTGCTCAATGCCTTAAGCCAATCAGCAAAGTTCTCACTGATTGTTTTCAATCCACCATATTTACCAGAGGACGGTGAGCATACTGATTTGGACCACGCACTAGTTGGCGGCGAAACAGGTACTGAACTCACTCAACGATTTGTAACGCAAGCAGTGAAACATCTAATATCGGGAGGGAGAATATTTGTAGTTTCGTCAACCCTTGCTGATAGAGATTCGATTCAAAAGATAATGATTAAATGCGGATTAGAGGTTGAAACAGTTTCAGAAACATCATTGTTCTTTGAAAAAATACAAGTACTGAAGGGAACTCTCAAAGAGGACCACAAGGAAACTGTTTTATGAAATCCAGAACGAAGCCGTTTGAAGCGTTCTTGGAGTCTCGAGAGGGAACAAGACATGTCAGAGAAGAAATCAACCAAGCCAAAAAAGGCGGCAACTAAAAAAGATGAGGGCAAAAAACCAGCCAAAAAGGCACCCACTGAAAAGAAGGCAGCTAAACCAGAGAGCGTTGTGGGCGAAAAAAGCCTAGTTTATGTTGATTATAGCGCCACGACAAAGGACGATGGCGTTGTTTTTGATACAACAATGTCTGAAGTTGCTAAAGAATCTGGAATTTTCAGGGAGAATGACCGATATGAGCCAATGCTTGTAGCCATAGGTTGGAACTGGTTACTTAAGGCCTTGGAAGAGGAATTAGTCGGAATGAAGGTTGGCGATTCAAAAACTGTTGAGGTTCCACCAGAGAAGGGGGCTGGGCAAAGAGATCCAAAAAAGGTCAAAATGATTGCCAAGACAAAACTTGCAAAACATAAAACTCGCCCTATAAAGGGAGAACAGATAACCTTTGGCAATGAACGAGGAGTAATCACCGCAGTACTCGGAAGGCAAGTTCGAGTTGACTTCAACAGCCCACTTGCAGGTAGGACTCTTGTTTTTGACGTGACTCTTCGAAGCATTATTACGGATCCAGATGAAAAACTTCGAGCCGTGGTCAAAAGACGCATACCTGGACTTCCTATTGAAGACTTTAAGTTCTCAATAGCAAAGAAAACGGTCACTATTGAGATGCCAAAAGAAACAAGGTATGTTCAAGATATTCAATATGCTGAGATTGGAATTGCTTCTGATGCTCTGAAGGTTTTTGATGATGCAAAGGAAGTAAAGCTTGTAGTGACTTTTGACAGGCCAAAGCCAGTTGAACAGAACACAACCTAGAGCTTTGATGCGATTTGAGAATTAATGGCCACTGAGAAAACCTTAAAATGGCAAAAACAAGACGTGAGGCTGTCACTAGTTCTCTAGAATTCATCTCCTACATGGAGTTTATTGACATGGAATATAATACTCAGACGCCAGCTGAATTGAAGACAGGGACAACTACTGTTGGTTTAATAGCCAAGGATTGTGTTGTTCTTGCCAGCGACCAGAGAGCCACAATGGGCTATCTGATTGCAAATAAGACAGCAAAGAAGATCTACAAAATCACAGATCGCATCGGTGCGACCATTGCAGGATCGGTAGCTGATGCCCAGGCAATAATGGATCTTCTAAAAGCAGAAGCCAAACTTTTTGAAATCCAGAGGGGAAGACCCATTCGGGTTAAAGCCTTGGCACGTCTTCTAGGTAATATTATGTTCCAAGGTCGAGGACTCTATATGTTAGGGTCTCTTGTAGGGGGATTTGATGACGAAGGTCCTCAAGTCTTCTATACTGACTTTGTTGGAAGTGTGATTCCAGACAAATATGTAGCAAATGGTTCAGGCTCACCTGTAGCACTTGGTGTTTTAGAAACTGGCTATAAGGAAGACCTTCCAAAGAAGAAAGCAATCGAACTGGCTGTAAGCTCTATTGCAGCAGCAATTGAAAGAGATGCAGCAACTGGAAATAATATCCTAGCTAGTGTCATTGACAAAGACGGATACCAAGAAGTCGATAAAGAGACTATCATGAAGATTTGGAAAGGGCAGTAGTGGCAATATTTGTTAACCATCTATTGAGATAATCTCACCTAGGTCTGCCCCTTAGAAGGGTATTCAGTAGGACCGAACAATATGTGGAATTGATACGCCAAGGATTGTGATGACTATCCATGGAAACCAATGAAGAAGAAGTAGAATATGTTGATATCAGAGAGGTAATAAAGAAGGCACTACCTCGATCATCCGCAATCAGTTCAGTAGAATATGAAGGTCCAGAGGTGGCCATCTATTCGAAAGCACCAAAAATTCTACTTGATGACGGTGATAAGATAAAAGCCTTGGCCCGAAAAATGAGGAAGCGGATAGTGGTCAGGTCTGCACCGGAAGTTAGACTAACTCATGAAGAAACTGAGAAGGCAGTTCGTGAGCTTGTTCCGAAAGAAGCTGAAATCACCTCCATTGATTTTGATATATCAAGAGGAGAAGTGATAATTGAGGCTCAAAAACCAGGCCTTGTGATAGGTCGCAGTGGCACAACACTCAGAGAGATTACAAGGCAGACCTTCTGGCGACCGAATGTGATGAGAACCCCTCCTATTGATAGCAAACTTATCAAACAAATCCGATATATTATCCAATCTGAGGCTGCTACTAGAAACAAATCATTTCGAGAGATTGGTAGGAGAATTCATAGACAAACACTTGTCAACAATGGTTGGATTAGACTTGTTGCAATGGGTGGGTTCCGAGAAGTTGGCAGACAGTGTATGTTCCTGCAGACATCAGAGAGTAACATTTTGATTGAATGTGGTGTTAATGTTGGGACCCCCACCAAAGCCTTTCCAAGACTTGACATGCCCGAGTTCAATGTTGACAATCTAGATGCAGTGGTGATAACACATGCGCATCTTGATCACTGTGGAATGGTGCCATTTCTCTTCAAGTATGGTTATCGAGGACCAGTCTATATGACTCACCCAACTCTAAATCTCGCAACACTTCTTCAACTTGACTATCTGGATGTTGCTGAGAGAGAAGGCAAACTTAGACCATATCGAGACCGCGATGTGAAAGAAGCAATACTACACACGGTGCCTCTTAGCTACGGAGAGGTTACAGATATTGCACCAGATGTCAGGCTTACGCTTCACAATGCAGGTCACATCCTTGGATCAGCAATTGTTCACTTTCACATCGGTGATGGACAATACAATATGGCTTACACAGGGGATTTCAAGTTTGGTAGAACCCGATTGCTAGAGCCAGCAACCTTCACATTCCCACGACTGGAAACATTAATTGTAGAGGCAACTTACGGTCATCCAACAGACAAGATGCCACCTCGTCAGGAAGTTGAGCGGAAGTTTGCGTCAATATTGAAGCGAGCCTTGGAACGAGGCGGAAAAGTTCTGATTCCTGTACTTGCAGTCGGTCGTGCGCAGGAAATCATGCTTGTGATTGAGGATCTCGTGTCAAAAGAGCGCATTCCAAAGGTGCCTGTATACATCGAGGGAATGATTGCGCAAGCTACTGCAATTCATACTACACATCCAGAAGCTCTGAGTAAGAAGATACGGGAAATGATTTTCCATCAAGGAATTAACCCATTCCTTTCTGATATTTTCGTACAAGTCGATAATCCAGAGCAGAGAGAAGAAATCGTAGAGGCTGAGCCATGTATCATAATGGCAACATCAGGTATGTTAGCCGGAGGACCCAGCGTTGATTACTTCAGACTCCTTGCCCCAGATGAGAAGAATCTACTATGCTTTGTCAGCTATCAGGGAGAGGGGACCATGGGACGCCGCATCCAGAAAGGCTGGAAAGAAGTGAATATGAGAAACAGGGAAGGGCAAACCACTGTAGTTCCGGTCAATCTAGAAGTAGCCACTGTAGAAGGCTTCTCAGGCCACTCTGACAGAAAGCAGATTCTGAACTTTATCAAGAGAGTAAGTCCTGTACCAGAACGTATACTGGTGGCTCATGGTGAGGCGAGTAAGACAGTTGGACTGGCTTCAACTATTCATAAAGCACTGAATGTGGAAACAAGAGCACCAATGGTCACTGAAACTATGAAGTTAAAGTAACCATTAGAAACTCACAAATGAAGGTGTCACAATCATACAACCATCATTCACAAGTGCAATCTCGGCTTGGTAGCCCCTTGTTTCTCCACGGATTCGTTCAATAATGCGACGAAGTTCAAGATGAGTCTGGTCATTTCCATCATTAAGTCTTGAAATGTCCAAAAGTACAATGTTTCCATTTCTAATCTCGTTCACAATATCAGGCACATCGGCTAACGACTCAAGTTTCTTGGTTCTAATGAAAATCTGTTCAAGTTCAGCAAGTCGCTTGATGTCATGTTGTGGGTCTGATTGTTTTGATTCGGAAACTGGGGAGAAGAGCCCAAGGCTCGGAAATGTCCTTTGACTAGTAGTTTCCTCAGTTGTGTCATTAGTTCGATTGCGTCTAAATAGAGACCTCACTATAAACACCTCAGCTCATGATAATGGCATGCAGTATGAAGAAAAGACCGAGTATTATAACCTGTAGCCAACCTTTATCACAGTCACAAGCAAGAATTTGGTGATAGCGATGCCTGAACAAATTATGGAGAGTGATGATCACTCTAAGGTAAGAGAACAGCTGAAATCTCTTAGCAATCGCTACGCAATGGAGATACTTCAAGTATTGAGCCCTAAAACGGGAGAGATTGTTCCAACACTAGGTTGGGACAATATTGTTGATGGCATTCTATCACTCGATGGAATAGACAAACCATTAGTAAAATCGAAGAATGAACGCACTCAGACGCAGGCAGATTATGAGGTGCTTCGACAAAGCCTGATGTCGGGTGGGACAATCTATGAAACTATGAATAAACTCGTACGTTCAGGGTATGTGATATCAACAGGTGATAAAGGTAGAAAACAGAGAGGGTTCATGATATCTCATGAGGGCAGGCTTGCACTAGCAGCTATTGGAAGATTAAGTGGACCTATTGGAACAGGGACAGATGTACAGAGAGCAGCAAAGATACTCTTGAAGCACAAGAATTTCGTGAGTCTTCTTCCAGCTCAGGAGAAGTTTGTCAAGGAGATTGGCGACGTAGATGGTAATTTAATAATTCAGATGCCGCCAGGCTCGGGTAAAACGTTTCTTGCAATGATAATCATCCTGTTAAGGCTACAGAGAGGAATTAGATGTCTCTATCTGAGTCCCTATACATCCTTGAGCAGGCAAATCATTGAAGAATATGGTACTCTGCTGCAAGAACTTGGGTATTCTGTTGTCAGACATGATGGATCAAGCAGAGCATCTGATGCTGCACTGGAGAAAGGTGACTTGATAATAGCAATGTATGAAACATTCTCCGCAGCACTACTTCAAAAAAAGAAATGGACTGAGAAATTAGGACTAGCTGTCATTGACGAGCTTACGGAGCTTGATTCAATCACTGATGTCGATCCACAATCATTGGGAACAGATAGAAGCACAAAGCTGGACTGTGCCATTACCCTTTTGAAAGACCAAACTCAACTTGTTACTCTTTCATCTCGTTTTGGAGAAACTGAAGAGGTGGCGTCATGGCTTGGTGCTAAGGTGTTTAGACCAAATGTGCGGCTCGTACCAGATGAGTTCATCGTGAACAAGGTCGATGATAAATTCGAGATAGTGAGTAGTGATGGGACCCAGCGTGCAAACTCATCACAGGAGGATGTGCTTGATGTTGTGATAGAGCATCTTGGCAATTATCAGGATAAATCAATACTGATAGTAGTGGGATCTAGATTTCGTGCTCAAGGGATAGCAAGGAGACTTGCAAG
>JBHLQJ010000140.1:0-7649 GCA_048884945.1 Candidatus Thorarchaeota archaeon
ATTTGGTCGTACAACTGTAAAGAAAAATCGATGAAACTTAACTTTGAAGAGAAACTCAGCTCGAGGATTTGAAATAGATTCCACCTTTGTTCCTTCACGTGAGAACCAATCACGCACTGCATCTTTGATAAGGTCTGTCTGATTCATACTTTGCTCCTCCAGTGAAATACTCTAACTATGACCTTCACTTAACGCTTGTGCTCTTCGTTTCATGACTTGAATCGCTGGATATTGTCATACCCAGCTGGGGCGATGTCCGCGTAACAGGTGATTTCTGCTCTCACAGACTCAATCATCTTGGTGTCCCCTTGAGTTGTTAGCAATCGTTCCTCTGAATTCCTTCTACTGAGAACAACACCCCATGGATCAACAACTTGACTATGACCAAAGTAGGTCTTCCCATCGAATCCGAACCCGATTCTATTTGTTGCTCCAATATAGAGTTGATTTTCTATGGCTCTTGCCCTCACAAGTGTGTTCCAATGCTCACTCCGAGGATCAGGGAATGCAGCAGGAACTAGAACAATCTCTGCGCCTTCAAGAGCGAGCTTTCTAGTTATTTCAGGAAATCTGATGTCATAGCATATTTGAACTCCAACCATGATCCCTGAACAATCAAAAATCGCCATTGTATCTCCCCCTTTGAAGATCTCTCGTTCCTCTTGGAATGGATGAATCTTCCTATACATCCCTTGAACCTTGCCATCTGGTTTTGTAAGTACTAACGTGTTGTAGAACTTATCGTTGACACTCTCAATCCCTGTTCCAATGGTATAAGCTTCATATTTCTCAGCTATAGCTGTCAAGAAATCCGTTGTTGGACCTGGGACTCCTGGTCCTTCCTTATGATAATCCTCATGACGAAAACCAATCGCAAATAGCTCTGGAAATTGAATGAATCGAACTCCATTGCCAGGTTTGTAACTTTCAAGAAGTAGTTTGGCTTTTGAAAAGTTGTGCTCTCGGTTACCTTCAACACAAGGCATCTGAACCAATGTCATTGAGAACTCCATATTACATCAACTCGCCTGTGAGTTGACCACTAGATAAGACAACCGAATCAAGAATAAACCTACATCATAACCCTTAATTGTCTGTCTTCCGGAACAGCGTGTGACGGCACACGCTGGAAGTGTATCCTTTTGGTAAACGAGGTAAATACCGAGCCAACAGGCAAGAAGGACATGCCAAAGACATCTTACTCTAAACCCACTATTGGAGCAACAGGTAAGACTGGAAGCTGGCGGACTTTTGACCCCATGGTCAACTATGAAGAGTGCAACCGGTGTCGCACTTGTTGGCTTCATTGCCCTGAGGCTGTTATCAGTATAGGTGAGGACGATTATCCCGTATGGGATTTCGACTATTGTAAAGGCTGTGGCATATGTGCTGAGGTATGTCCTAAGAAGTGTATCGAGATGGTGCGTACGTCAGAATCAATTGGAGACTCACTCCCTGTTGGAGGTGCAGAAGGCTGAAGACGGAAATAATGAGTGCCAATTATGCCGCTGCTCGTGCGGTTGTTTCTGCACGTGTCGAGGTTGTTGCCGCATACCCAATCACTCCAGCAACTACAGTTCCTGAACAAGTAGCTCTTCTTAATGAAACTGGAGTCTTCAAAGGAGAATTCATTCGGGTCGAATCGGAACACTCTGCAATGTTTGCTTGTATAGGAGCCAGTTCAACAGGAGCGAGGGCTTTCACTGCAACATCCTCAAACGGGTTATTACTCATGGATGAGGCATTACATTGGGCTGCGGCTGCGCGGCTTCCAATTGTGCTAAATAATGTTAACCGTTCAGTTTCACCAAGTTGGAATATTCATGTTACTCACGATGACTCCTACTCAAAGCGTGACACTGGTTGGATTCAGTTCTATGTGGCGAGCGTCGATGAACTCTATCACACCATCATTCAGTCGTTCAAACTCGCAGAAGATGAACGTGTTCTAATGCCTGTAATGGTCAACTCTGATGGATTTGTGCTGAGCCATACCGTGTCTCCTTATGATTATCTTGAACCAGAGGAAGTTGACAAGTTCCTTCCTCCATACACGCCCCCGCACTGGGTGATGGATCCAGAAAATCCAGTTAGTCATGGCAATATTGTTTTCCCGGAACACTACGTCGAGTTTCGTAATATGATGCACGAGGGAACAAAAGCTGCTCTTGCTGTCTATGAAGAAATAGAGAGAGAATACCAGAAACTCTTTGGGAAATATTTTAGCGGCCCTGTTGACTGCTACAAATGTGATGATGCTGATGTCGTATTCACATCTCAGGGTTCAATGGGTGCAGAAGCGAAAGATGCTATAGATGAACTTCGCGAAGAAGGATACAAAGTTGGGAACGCAAGGATACGTATGATACGACCTTTCCCTGTTGACAAAATTAGAAACCTCGGAAGTAGAGTGAAAGCTTTCGCTAGCTATGATAGAGGCGTATCTTATGGATTCGGAGGTCCTGTAGCTAATGACATTCGCTCATCGATGTACCACACCAATCATCGCCCGATGATTAAGAGCTATATAGGTGGCTTAGGTGGTCGGGATGTCACAATCCCCGCCATCAAAGCTGTGATTTTGGACACATACAAAGCCGTAGAAAGCGGTGAACTAGGTCCTGAAGAGACCTGGAATGATTTGAAGGAGTGAGTGAAATGGTCGCAACTAAAGAAATGCCACTCAAGGAATATGTATTGAAAGGAAATGCTGCATGTGCTGGTTGCCAGGATATGGTCGCCTTAAGACACGCTCATAAGGCACTCGAGGGTGATGTTATCCAAGTTGTTCCAGCATGCTGCACTAGCGTTGTTCAGTCACTCTGGCCAAAAAGTGGGCTTGGAATTCCTGTTCTTAATACTGCATTCATGGCTGCAGCTGCAACTGCATCAGGAGTAAAAGCAGCCTTAAAGGTCAAAAAGAATCCTCATACTATGGTAATGGTTTGGGCAGGTGATGGTGGGACCTTTGACATTGGGATTCAAGCTCTAAGTGGTGCGTTTGAACGGAGGACCGATTTTCTCTATATCTGCTACAATAACCAAGTCTATAGCAACACAGGAACTCAACGTTCTGGAGCTACACCACTTCACGCTCAGACAACGACTACTTGGTTAGGCAAGACCGAACCGGAGAAGATGCTTGACTTCATCGTAGCCGCGCACGAACCGGTGTATCAGTTCACAGCAAATACTGCTTATCCTCGAGACCTCTTTGACAAGTTCAAGAAAGCTCGAGAATACGAAGGCCCCAAGTTTGGACATATCTTCCTTCCATGCCCACAGGCTTGGAACTATCCTGTAGAGAAAGGAGTGGAGATAGGCAAGCTTGCAGTGGAAACTGGATACTGGATTCAATGGGAACGTGTGGGTGATGAATTTACTCTTGGCATGCACAGCAAAAGATTCCAAGATCCTGCGAAGCGGAAACCAATAGATGAATTCCTGAAGATGCAGGGTCGTTTCTCACATCTCTACAGACCCACGCGTGATGACAAGAAGATCAAGGAGATAGAGGACTTCATCCAGCATAGATGGGACATGCTCATGCGGACTTTTACATGAGAAACACGAAGAGTTTGTCTGGATTCACTTCAAGAGCTCTTCAATATTCAATTTGAGTATTGCATAACTAAGTATGTCAAGCCTCCGGCGTATGCCGAAACAATTCTCCTGATACGATGTTCATCATCTAGGTTGCTAATCTCTCCAGTTGAGATATATGACCGCGCTGACTCCTCAGCAATGAATCTTGATACCCATGGAAGGTCCATGATAGCACCTCCAATATTAAGAAGCTTCAGAATACGATATGCAGTCTCAAAACATAATGCTTGGGTAAATCTCTCTGACTCCTCACCAAATGATTTCTTATGGCTTTCAACTACATCGACTATCGCATCAAATGGTTCGATGACTTTTTCAATGACCTCTTCAGATGAGATTACAGCGAGTAAATCTTCTGATACTCGTTGCTTTAAGTTTGATAAGATGACTCTAAAGCGACGTTCTGGAGTGATTTGAGGCTGTTCCCCACTCTTTGCCTTTTGCTTGTATTTATTCAATTCAGCAAATAGCCTACTTCCAAAATCGTCTGTTTCCAAAATTCGTTCTGCTATCTCATTATTCTCCAATGTTAACAATTTTATAAATAAGTCAAGTTCGATATTCTTGCTCTTGCCATGGCGTAACCTGTGTACTTCCGAATAATATTCTGTTATCTCATTTAATAAGAATGAAGTAAATTCTAGTTTTCCCCATGGAGTCTGTCCCTGAGCAGTTTCAGAAGTATACTTTGAACAAGTCGTCATCCTTTGGGCACTTTGTTTTAAAACATCTACTGTCGTAAACAAATTACTACATATCTTGGGATTTCCGATTAATGGCCAATCAAAAGGTCGTTGCACACCAGCTCCATTAATTTGGGTCTTTAGCATCGATTTGGCGTGCATTGAAACTATATATGCAGTCGTTTCTTCTATAATCTCTTTCTCATCAAGGACAAATATTCTATCAATGTCGAATGGGTATTTCGTTGAATGCATCATAATCATCGCAAGTAGTGATTGTATCCTTTGCAGTCGTAATGCATCATCGATACTATACCCCTTTCCAATAGGGTTGGGCTCAAAGACAACATCGTGTATTCCTCTCGACTCCATTGCTTTAGATATGTAATTAACAAGTAAAGCTCGAGATTCATCCGAAGTCATGAGATCACCTATGAATTGCTTAATACCCTCAATCGGATATTCTTCTGGTGCCATAATTGGACTTATGATAAGCCTAGGAATTGCCATTAGCCAAAGTAAAGCTATGACCTCAGTCCTTGCTGCCCCGATGACTTGCTGACCTGACTGAAATTCATCTTCATCTAAAGCGAAACCTGCCCAACGGGGGGCATCCATTAGGAATTCCAGGGTTGCGTCATCATGAAATCTTTTTGAGAGTAAATGCTTCTTGACCATGTTATACCTTTCAATTGTATCTGATGTTGTGATTGAGAAGCTTGCTAGGTCAAGATCTTCTCGTAACTCAAGAGCATCTTTTCTACACAATTCCTCTATCGCTCTATAGAGCCATGTCTGATGCAAGTTATCAACAATTGATTTAGTCACGTTCAATAGATCTGAGCTCATTGTGTGTCCCCCTCAAACAGTTTTCTCAGGACTTCCTGATGGGTAGCACTACCCTCTAGTGCACGCCCAATGTATTGAAGCATATCAAGAATCGCTCTCTCTATCTTGATTTCAATACCTAAGTCAACCATTTTTGGGAATAATAGATTAGTTAGGTCTTTTTCCATTTCGATGTCATCAAGAATTTTTAGATTCAATTCGTGATCAGACACACCTTCTTCGCTAAGACCTTCATATTTAGCATCTACAACAGTACCATAAGGATGATTTTTATTTCTCACATAGATTCTCATTCGAGGTTTAAGTCCATAGAATTCAATATCATCAAGTAACTTAGTAAGACGAGTCTGCAAGAACGAGCTTGAAATGTAAGCTTTTTTCAAATCACTAAGAGGTATCTTCTGAGCAAGTTGAGAAGCAATCTGAATCTCCTGTTTGTAATCAAGTGATTCACGACTTATTCCAGAGTCTTTCATGAATGACTCAACTCCAAAACTACCAAGTGTTTCAGCTGTTATCTCAAATGGCTTGATTTCTCCAACTTCATCAAGAGTAATTCCGCCTCGCACATCAAATGTTCTGACATCTTCAGGTCTGAAGCTTGGTAGCATCACTCCTGATAGACTCTTGTGAGTCACTTCGATTAGAACAGCATCAACAGATGTCTGCTGTGATGAGCAGTAAAACAACCCGGGGATGAAAGCATAGAGATTGCCCAGTACATTTTCATTTGCATCTTCATCGGCAATAGGCATAGAATAACCTACACCCTCGAAATATCCAAGATCAGAGATTCCAATTAGCCACTCATCTTCGGGAAGAACTGATTCCTGTATCTCGATTAGCTGCAATGACCTCTTTCTCGGAAGGTACAATAACTTTTCACCGGTCCCAGTTGTTGCTGTAGTTTATCCAGAATTTGAATCTTTAGCATCTGACTTCTCTGGATTGGAATTAATTTCTTGGTCGAATCCTCCAATAAGTAACTGTGATTATAGCCGCAATTGATCCAATAACTATTGTAGGCACAACGAGGTATCTTAACCGAAATTCTATATAATGCGGATTTGTCCCATCCATAAACTCTTGGATATTGGTGACATCATCATTGTCTGGGTCTCCAAGAGAATCATCTACTGTTGGATTAAGGTCATTATTAATTTCCCAAAGATCTGGCATATTGTCCGAATCTGTGTCAGGGTTATTTGGATTGCAATTGTACTGGTATTCAATCGAATTTATGACTCCATCAGAATCATTGTCTCCTGATGCGTCATTTGGGTCCATTGGATCAAGTCCATAATAAATCTCCCAGGGATCCGGAAGGGTGTCAGCATCAGAGTCAGGAGAGTCACGAAGTGTGCCTATGATCATTTCCGTAGCATCGCTGAGTGAATCCAAATCCGAATCCATTGAGAAATATGCTTGGTCAAACCAAAATTCTGAACTATCAAGAATATTGTTACCATCAATATCAGTATCATAGGACAAGCATATCTCATGCCCGACACTGTTTCTCCCATCATTAGTTATTTGCAGCCTATAGATTCCCTTGGAAGTAACACTCTGATTGAAGATCTGAGCATGCTCCCATGGGTTAGCATTTTCATCGACCATTTGAGCAATGAGTAGATTGTTTGTGTCATAGAGGGCTATGGATGTACCTCCTCCAAACCATCGACACGTCACATTAATCGTAGTAGGTGTGCTTATTGCGAAAGCAAAGTTGGTTATACTATCTGAAATCGATGTAAACGATATATTCTGTGTTGTAGGTCTTCCATAGGCTCTTGCCA
The DNA here is from genome assembly GCA_048884945.1 of Candidatus Thorarchaeota archaeon. Classification (GTDB taxonomy): domain Archaea; phylum Asgardarchaeota; class Thorarchaeia; order Thorarchaeales; family Thorarchaeaceae; genus SMTZ1-45. Next base: position 6,935 of record JBHLQJ010000140.1, read on the forward strand.
TTGTAAATGCCATTGCACTACCTATCGCTTTGACTGTTTCAATTGCCACTTGATAATTGTAGAGGTGGTGAAACCAAGTATCTTGACTTGTATGATACGCAACATCATATGCGAACCCACTCTCATGCGCAAAGAGGGCCGTATATCCTTTTGATATAAAGGACCAATGATCAGAACGTGTCCACCCATCGAAAACTTCAGAAGATATGGGTAGAATCATATGCTGCCCCCAGTTCCAGCTCATGGCTCTTGTCAAGTCTGCCCAGTACTTTCCATGATGATATGCTCCTTCTAGATACGCCATTAATACTTGCTCGCCTGTGGCAGCATATGGGCTTGGCACAAGTAGCATGTCTATATTATAATATGCTAGTAGATTGACATCTCTATCACTCAAGATCTTAGCAACTTCTCTACTTCCTAATAGACCATTTTCTTCTGCGTTCCAAGCACCAAAGTAAATGTCTAGTGGCCAATTGTATTTCGACAAGACCTTTGCTAACTCGAGAGTGGCTGCAATTCCGGTTCCGTCATCATTTGCCCCCGGTGAATCTATAACTGAATCGTAATGACCCCCTATCATAAGGGCTGGCGCATCAACGGGCAAATAACCTGGTAGTTTACCAAGGACTGAATTATAGTGTCCCAGTATCTCCACTTCAATCCTGCCTTTAGATACTCCACGCAACTCATTGGCAATCCAGTTTCTCGCAGC
>JBHLQJ010000141.1:0-7630 GCA_048884945.1 Candidatus Thorarchaeota archaeon
CTGGATAGTATTCTCTATCTGAAACTCGAGAAAGGAATGAGTGAGGAAGAGATAGTTGAATACGGTATTGACAAATTTAAGGTTCAAAAAATTTTCAAAATGATGAATAACTCAGAACATAAGAGAAATCCCCCGCCAATAGCTAGAGTTCGAACAGAAGTCGTTTGAGTATATCCAATTCAATTGAAAAAATGAATGACTATTTGGTGCCTAACAAAATTCCACAAAACTCAGATTTGAAGTTCTAAATCTTCAGAATATTGCCTTGCATACCATATATATCCGTGAAGCTACCTGACTACAAAGTGAAGAAATCTGAACTCAATGATTCTGATTTTTACATAAAATGATAGGTGATTCGACAGAAATGTCACCAATATGTATACGCCAATAAATATTCAGTTTTATTTCAAGATAGCTCGGTGTAAAACAATTGGCATTCGCAAAACTAAGGAAAAAAAATGAACCTGAACCTGATCTGAAGGAGCTTCATAGACTCAAGTCCCAAATTCGAACTGAAGTCTATAGAACATCCTTCCAAAGGTGAAGGTTATGTCATTCATCTCAGTAAAGATGTCTACAAAATCTATCTGTGGTCGTGTATGATGCACGGCCATCTCTCCAATTGTTGAGCTACTTAGATTTTAACAATTGGAGGAATTATGTATGGCTTTTCATTTGCTTGTTTTATGAGCATTTTGTCGAATTATTAATTTAACAGTGGTTAAATATATCTATTTGACAAATTAATCTCAAATAGGAAGTCGCATCAATAATGAGGACTCAAGAGATTAAAAATGCAATTTTGAAAATAGCCGGTTCCAGAGAGTTCTACGGATATGAAATGCATAAGGAATTGGCAGAGAAAAATATCAAAATTGGGATAGGTCGCCTTTACTCAATATTAGCAGAGATGAAAGAAAGCGGCTTCCTAGAGGATAAGTGGGAAAAGAGCAAAGCAGGCCCTAAGCGAAGAATATACAGAATTGGGAGAAAGGGCAAGATTGAGAGAGAGAAAATACTGATGGAAGCTATAAGAGCCATCCATGAATTCTATACAGAATATTTGCTGAGCTTGCCACGAGAAAAAAGTGTTTTCAAAATAATAAGCGGAATTCTAACTGAGAAATTAGCAAGTGGTTCAACTATAGGTTATGTGGCTTCAAGATACTCTGAGCCTTTGAAGAGAATCTTAAAACAACTTAGAAAGGATGTTCCCAAAGGTAAAATATACGCAATTTCGCCTGAGGCAGCCAATCTTGATCTTGGCATACAGGATATATTGGCCATCGAGGGTTCATTTGAAGATATGCCAATAAAGGACAGATACTTAGACCTACTAATTGTGACAGGAAACCTTAGGAGGAGCTATTTGAAGAGCTATCTCTCTGAGTGGCAACGTGTATTATCTGATGGTGGAATTCTCGCAATTGTTACTCCAACAGCAACCATCACTGATTACAAAGACCCTCTAGATATTGGAGAATTTGTTGAACAACGCGAACATCCGAAGCAGCGCGATGACGACGCAATTAGCTCTGAGATTCTTCAATCCGAAATGAAAAATTACTTTGAGCAAATTGAACTGAAGAAAGTCGTGCACATTACATTAGTTCTTGGAAGAAAGAGTGGATAAAAGTAGGAACACTATATCAAAAAGTGACTATACCAAGTGTTCGATAGCTGTTTATATTCTTTCAAAAAATCACTCTTCCAAGAGTGAGTTCGGTCGCATTCTGGCTTTGATCACTCTCCTCCAATTCAGAAAATATGGTAGTGTAGTACACCCCCCAGGAGGAAGCAAGGGTCCTGCTTCCTCCATCATTCATATTCTAACCATGGTCACTCGCACTATATTCTTGTTTGTACTATAGCTGAAGTTCGTTAGTAGTTTATTATGCCCTTTGTCTGATTCTCAGAGCACATAGGGAAAATTATTCACCTTCCTAATGTGAGGATTGTATAATTGAATAGTAAGAAAATAAGTGGTATTCTAATTGTCTTTGGATTCGTCGTCACTTTATTTCTTGCTTCGCAAAATGTGATAGCACTGTCAGATGGAGTCGATCTATCAGCAGAGTATACTGCGGACACAATTACAATTGATGGTGAACTCACGGAGTTAGCTTGGAACAATGCGGAACCGCTGATTATTTCAAGTATAGGTGACTCTGCAATCAATGTTGTATTGAAGGCTCTTGTTGATGACAGTAATATCTACATATTTGCAGCATGGAACGATAGTTCGAAGGACAACACCCGTAGGGGGTGGTCATATAACGGAACTCACTGGAGTAACGTAGGAGGTAACGAAGATCGCATCACTCTTGTTTGGAGTTTAGGTGCGAACATAGTATGTGGCCACAATCCTGGCACAGCGGATCCAATGCTTTTTGATGTATGGCATTGGAAAGCTTCTCGAACAAGTATAGCTGGCTGGGCTGATGATCAATATTGGAATGGTGCTGGCAGACAATCAGACGCAAAGAGTGCTGGAGGATACTCTGACAACTCTGTAGTTGCTCAAGCTGAGAATTCTTCAGTCATTACTTCAGCCCTTGGAAATAGTACAAATGTTGCTATCTTTAGTAATGGAGACCGTCCTTTCTGGGATAATAATGGCGTAGAAATAACGTGGACAGCTGGCGTCAATTCAACGCCAGTTGGTGACTTCATCAATGGCTACAAATCTGTTATTCCAACAGGGAGTAGGGGTGATGTCATTGCAGAATCTAGGCACAATGGTACAGCATGGAATGTTGAATTCAAGCGTGTTTTGGACACCGGGAATACCAATGATGACGTTGTTTTTGATTCAGGGAGTCCAATCCCATTCTATGTTGCCGTCCATAACAACTCGGGAGATGATAACCATTTCATAGCAGGTGGATTTACTCCGACAACATTTCAGCTAAGTGTTTCTTCAGGAAGTACGACAGGTACTACTACTCCGACATCTCCAACAACTACAGCTCCTCCTCCAACAAACTTTGATCAAATCCTTTTGATTGGAGTAGCAATTAGTGGTATACTAGTAATTCTAATTGTTGTAGGAATTGTTAGACGCGGTAGGTAAAGCCACAGGCTTTTCCTACCTTTTTTTATTTTTGATGATTTGATCTTTGATTTATGTCATAAGCCGCTCTCGTATGACTTGGTCAATATTGATTCTTCTGAGCCGTCTTACAGCTGGCAATGTTGCTAATATTGCTGTCACGAAGGTGAGAACACTAACACCAAGAAACATCACAATATCAAATGATGGTTTATAGAAGGGAATGTATGTTCTCATGAAACCATTAAGGAGTTCAGTAAATAGTAGTCCTATCGGCACAGCGACAACAACTCCAAAAAGACTAACTATTAGCACTTCAAGGAAAAGAAGTCGAGACAAGGAGTTTCTAGTCCACCCTATCGCTTCTAACTGAGCTAATTCAGGTGTTCTTTCACTTGTACTGATAGAAACAATACTCCAGACAACTGCTAGCAACAGGACCATTGCCATTGCAGCCATACCAATTGTAATAGCAGTCCCTTGGGCTTCACTGACTGTACCACTTGATGCTTGAGCTTCTGTCATCGAATTCTCTACATCATCAAGTGCAAAGATTGCATCAGCAACAACATCTAGGTCACTGTCTGCAGTGATTTTCACAAATAAGCCACTAATCATTTCTTGACCTAGTAGTTCTGTTGCCTTTGTTAATGACATATAGAAGACATTAAGCGGAGAACTTACAATTCCAACAACGGTGAACTCTTCAGTAGTACCACCCATTGTCAAATTGATAGCTTGGTCTAGCTGAATCCCTAACATGTCTGAAAAAGTAACGTCTACCAAAAGTTCGTTTTCATCTTCAATAGTATGACCAGACTCTAGATTGAACAGATGTAGAGTTCCAGTTGGATTTAGACACAATAGGCTGATCAGTTGATTCTTGCTTGAGATAATTGCAGTCGTTCCCATTTTTAGATATGGTTCATATGCATCTACTCCATCAACCTGAAGAATCAAGTTTTCGACTTGTGAGGAGTTCAATGGTTGTTTGAAATCAACAAGTAGATCCCATTGCTCATATTGATTCATATATGAAGCAATACTGTTGTTGTAACCTCCAACGGTTGTTGTGCCAAGAAATGCAACTCCAGCTCCAAGTGAGATACCAATTATCATCAGAATTGCACGTGTCTTGTTGAGAGACATCGCTCTTACTATGTATTTGAACCCATATCCTGAGATTCCCAGTTTCGTTCCGACTTTCTCGAGGATTGGTTCCCCCACGTAGCCCTTTTCCATCATCCAGCCACGAATAGCCCGAATGGGTTCATATCCAGCTATTTTTCGTGTTGGGAAATATGCTGAGAGAAGGACAGAACCAGATCCTGCAATTAGGGCTGCGAGATATATAGTCGGAGACAAAGCTGCGGTGTGGGCTTCCATTGAATACAGAGTAAGTATTGAGCCTATCAAAGCCTGGCCTCCAGGTTGACCAAGAGGTATTGCTAATAGAGTTGTGATAAACCCAAATCCCCCAAGCCAAGTTAGATAGGCTCTCTGAATTTCTGAAGTAGAATACCCTAGAGATTTAGTAATTCCTATCGAGCGGGAATTTGATTGGATAATTCGTCCAACTGTTATATACACTACAAATGAAGATATTGCGAATATGATGCCAGAAAATAGAACTATCGCATCATCTGCGAGTTCGAATCTTTGGAGTTCAGCACTTCTCAAGTCAGAAACATCCAGTGTTGTTACGATTGGATAAGGTTCGATTTCTTCAAGCACCAAATTAGAAATGGTTGTCTGATTATAACCATCCTTAAAGCGAACTAGGATTTCATTCACCACATCCTTTTCGCCAACTCCGGTATATGCAAACTCTTGCAGCACAGATATATCAATCCAGATGGGCGCTATAGATGAAAAACTAGCTCTTGATGGAGCATGTATCAATTGCTTTGGATTTCTGTGAGGGAGCAGATGTTCGAGAGAATTTACAATTCCAATAACCTGCATATTAAGTTCCGTACCAAATACAGATACTGTCAATTCAGTGCCAATAGATATGCCATTCGAAGACGCAAAAGATCGTTCAATTAACACAGTGGTATTATCGAGAGAATCCAAGTATGTACCTTCAGATAGAATCAACCGAAATACATCCGGAGGTGAGGTTGGATCGATTCCGTATATATCTGCAGGATTTTCATCCTGACCTGGAAAACTAATCGCCCCAAAAAGATGGTATCTACTCGTAAATCCTTCGATTCCTTCGATGTCACGAATCCCTGAAATATGGTCTCTTGGTACTGAATAAGCTACAGCCATAAAATCTGGAGAAGCGTATTCTTCATAGGTCGCATCAATACTAACCTTCATCATCGGAAACATCGCAGAGAAGGCTACATAACAAAAGACCCCAATGAAGACAAGAGTCAGACAACTGAACAATTTTCCCTTCTGACCGAAGATTTCTCTTCTCGTCTTCCGTAGAAGTGTACCAGCCAACCTCAATCCTCCTGTTCAGATTCAGAAATACCATAAACCGTACCAGATCTCAAGAAGACCGACCGATCAGCCACTTTAGAAACAGAGGTTTGGTGAGTGACTGCGATTATAGTAGTACCAGTTTTTTTGTTAAGAGTCCGTAATAAATTCCAAATAACATCTGAAGTTTCAGCATCCAAGTTACCTGTTGGTTCATCCAGCACAAGAATGGGTGGTTCTTTTGCAAGTCCTCTTGCAATAGCGACCCTCTGCTGCTCACCACCACTCATCTGTGAAGGATAATTGTTTGCTTTATCAGATATCCCTACTAAATTGAGATAATGAAGAGCGCGTCTACGTAATTCATTCTTGTCTTTTATATCCATAGCAATTCCAATCTCAACATTTTCGACAGCAGTGAGTGTTGGAAACAAATTATAGAACTGGAAAACAAGGCCAGTGCTTTTTCGTCTGAAGTCTGTTCTTTCATCCCTGGTCATATGGGATATGTCTGTACCCGCCACTAATACTCGCCCAGATGTAGGCACATCCAATGCGGCAATCATATTTAGTAATGTGGTCTTGCCAGATCCCGATTGACCAAGAATTGCTAGGAACTCACCCTGCTTTATTTCGAGGGTCACTCCACGAAGAGCATTGACAAGGGTTTCACCCAAGGCATAGTCTTTTTTCAAATCTTCAATTTGAACCAATGGTGTTGCGGTTGCCATTTCTAACCACCTATTTTGATTGGGCAAATATTTTATCAACTATATATGAACTGAAGCAAAAACGCATCTAGTAGAGGATAGAGAAACTGTTTTTTTACGCTGAAGAGATAATACATAAACAGAATTTTACCTATTTGCCTAGAGGAAAAATCTCATGAAACAGGCTGCTGTATTCAAAGCACTTTCCAATTCAACAAGAGTAAAACTTCTTGATTATCTACTGGAAAAACGCATGGTAAACAAGGGAGATTTGATTGCAGAAATGGGACTCGAACGAGCAGCCTTGGACCATCATCTAAAATCACTTATTGAAGCTGAACTTGTACAAACTATGGATGTCGTGATTGATCGAGTAAAAAACTGCTTGTGCTTTCCTCTTTGCTCCATTTCAATCAATAGCAAGCAAGAGATCACCCCATCTGTTGTGAGAGATGTTATTGGTGACGAGATTGAAAGTGACATAAATCATGATGAGATACAAGAGAAGGCTCAGCATGAAGTAGAAAAAGGCAATCTCGAACAGGCAGATGCAATTGCCATTGTCAGGACACTTTTTGAGCATCGAGGAAGGGGAACAAAAAACATGTGTTCAGTCTGCGGGCGAATAAAGAGAATGTCGGATTTATCACTCTGTGATCACTGTTTCAGACCTGTTTGTTCTAATTGTGAGCACTTGATTGAAAAGGAGCAAAAACATACCGAGCTTCTATGTGACAGGTGCCTTTCATTAATGTTTGGGTAAAATTTGAAAATCTGTTCTAGACTCATCGCCTTACTGAAAAAAAATGAGAGTTGGTGTTCATTAAACAACCAACTCAATATATGAATTTGAAAGCTACTCGTAGGGCTCAAACCTATGCGATCCAAAGTGTCCAAGCAAAATCGATGTACAATCAGAACAATCCTGTATTGCATTATGCATGTTAATAATGAACAACTCAGCAATGGTATAACTGGTATGGATTGGGATGAAGTAAGTAGACTGCAATTTGGCAATTGCATCTACAACTTCTAAATCAGCCATTGCTTGGCACCCAGGACCTAGCGGCAACAAAGCTACATCGATTTGACCTGAAATCAGATTGTATTCCGTAATGTTCTTTGAATCTCCAGCATGGAAAATCTTGAACCCGTTGATGTCAATTATGTAACTGGTCCAGTTTGCCTCTGGTGGATGGCTGGCATACCTGACATCATCAATCCAAACCTCGGTATACATGTAAAATGCTGTGATATTGATGTTTCCAACCTGAATGCTATCCAGTGGATTAACTGCTACACCATCATGTGCTAATATCTCTGCAGACATATTCTCAGGAAAGACGTTCACAGTGGTTGGCTTCTGCAGCTGCTCCATAATTTCGCTGTTGTAATGGTCTCCGTGAGGGTGTGTGATCAAAATTGCATC
>JBHLQJ010000142.1:0-7623 GCA_048884945.1 Candidatus Thorarchaeota archaeon
TTCCAATAACTTGGCCATTCAACCAGATTGATGGTCTAACTTCTCCTGTGGACCTTATTCCCTTGCTCGGCATCTTTCGAGGCGCTTCAGGATTGGACGGCCAGTAGTGACGTCTATCAGCTGGAAACAATTTTGGCTGAATATCCTCAGAAATAACTCCAGTTCGGTCAATGAATGCTTTCAGAAAGTGGTCTTCATATGGGACAAACCAAACAAGATCTTCGACTGGCACAGAAAGGGATGATGCAGTTTCCAAATCTTCTCTCAGCATGAATTTCTCCATGGATTCTTCATTAATTCTAATGACATCATCACCAAAACTCTGAATTGCATTACTAACAACAGCCTTTGTTTGCCTCAACCACCATGCAATATCATCAATTGACACTGGACCAAATCGATCGATATGGCATCTTATCAGTTGTGCAATAGCCTCTTTTTCCTCAATCCTCTCTAGTTTGAAGCCATGGACCCATTTCTCTAATAGTGCGTATGATGTCAGATTGCTTCTTGCGTGGTTTGCTCTTGCACGGACCACTTCTCCACGTGCCATTAACATTAGAAGAGCTGATCGAACATGAGCTCCAATCTTTGGAATCTTTTTCTTTAGTTCTGATGTTCTGAGAGGTCCCTCTTCCAAGGCTGCCTTCACTTGATCAAGCATGTATTCAATCTCTTTATCACTCAGCTGGTCTATCTTTCTATACTTGTCATTCCGATATGCCCTGAAGAGTGAAGGTCCAGTTGCACTAACAATCAATGATAGATTGTCTATATGCATCACATGAACAGTTGTCCTAAACGCATGGGTTCGAACAATTTTCTTTCCGTTGTTAATCGATTCAAACATCTTATTCGAGTCGTAACTCCCTAGTCTTGACCACACTGACAGGTATGGTGTCCAATAGTCAGTCGAGTGAAGACCAAGTTGATCTTTTGTTACTTGGTAAAAATCGGATGGTTTTTCATCCAGAAGAGATTGTTTCCTGAGTTGATTCCAAAGTAGCTGCTCCTTGGTAGCTGTGGTCAAGTTATTTACCTTCGACGAACAAAAGGCTAGTTTCCCTTTTATCAAGTATCCTTTCTGTATCACTTAAGCCCTACAATTGAAATCTCTGAACCGGTGGCATAACCCCTGACTTCTACGATTCTCGCACCAATCCCCCCAAGGATTCCACTGATGAACCAGATTTGGGAGAACAGTTGAGAAACGCCTATTGAGATTGGACTCCAGTCTATGATGAGGGCTAGATTTGGCCAGAGGAGTGAGTCTGCAATAATAGTCAACATAAGGAAGACCACACCTGCGAACGAACCTTTCACCAATGCACAGATCTGAAAGCGAAGACTACATCCACCTCCAACCAAGCTCTTGAAGGTGACTGGAACGATGATCAGTGGCACTCCGATTAACATGACCCACCAGTAATACATTGGACTGAACATTGTTCCAACAACAGTTCCTACAATGAGCATTAAAGAATACACAACTGCCCAGACAGCTGGAATCCATAACCAGCTTCTTACTTCTGACACCAGACTCAATCTAAATCACTGATTGATGTCAACTTCTGAGTTTTAATTACTTCTTGGGTATGTCCATCTACACTTGTTCTCATTCGGTTGAAAAGCTTCGCATAAAATCCATCTTTTGCCAAGCATGGAATCATGATTGTGAGAATCCAAACCCCAAGGAGAAAGATCAGGGTATTGAGAGTTAGTAGTGTTTCAATGAATGAAACAGGCACCATTGCTACAGTGAGGTGGAATCCCCAGTCTCTCCCAGTAAAGAAACCAAGGCTAGCGAGGAAGTCAGTAAAACAACATATGAATACCACGGGAACTAATGGGACTGGAAACAACCATGGAATTGGGTCGAACCATCCAAGAAACGAAAGAGAAACAATCCCTCCAACTAGAACAACAAATGACTTCATAATCTGAGCAAGCACAGCAAGCTGATACATTCGATTCTGAACCACATTCGCAACTCTCGCGTCTGCTTGGTCCAACTGAGCCAAATGGTTATAGCTATATCCTCCTTCCAATCGTATTAATCCGAGCACTGCCATTTGAACTACAGTCGCTCCTAAAATGATAGCTCCACCATAAAGTGAAATTCCTAATGTCGTGGGGAAAAGCAATTGGAAAATGCACACTCCGACAGAAAGACCCCAACTCTCCATCTTTAGGTTCCAGAACCACCACGCAACAACAAGTTCAGCAAAGCCAATCCCTACCAGAATTGTGAATACATCATCAGCCATAAACGACATTGTTACCATTGTTGCTGCTCTGATGATGTGAAGATAACCCACTGTCTTTACCTTAATGGTTCTAAAGTACGGCTGCTCGTTAGACAGTTGTACCTGACAACCCATGTTTGCACCCCGTTTATATTCCAAAGTTAACAATACGTGTTAATAAGACACCGAAGAACGCAGTCTTCTGTCTAAACAGCAGGAAGTATTCAGAGTGGTTTCAGATCATGAATGGACTTCAATAGGTTGGCTTGGTGAGGCACGAGCTCTTCTTAGCTGGCTCCACACTCTTGATTCTGGTCCTGTTCTCCTGATGGTGCGGCATTCCGAACGGCTTGAGGATATAGATGTTCCAACTACAATTCAGGCAGAGCTTACCTCGTCTGGTCATGACTTGGCATGTGAGTTTGGGAGAAGATTGCCTGTGAATATGAAAACTACTATCTTTCACAGTCCACATATCCGAACTAGGCAAACAGCAGAGAGAATCGCATCCGGCTTGAAAGAGAAGGGTGGTGACCTATTGGCTGTTGAAAAATTAGATGTTCTTCTTGGAGGCAGAGGCGATATTGGAGAGATAGTCACACTAGCATATGAGATTGGTTTTGATGATTTCTACTTCAGATGGAAACGAAACGAGATTCCTCCAGAAATCATAGAGCCAATTGATGATTATCTTGAGCGTCTCACTCAACAGGTTGTTGATAGATTTACTCGAGCAGATGCGAATAATCTTCATGTTTATGTCACTCATGATATGGTTATTGCAGCTTCACGCAGCATATATCTAGACATCTCTGTCGACAGAGGACTATCTGTTCCTTTCCTTGGTGGATTTAGCATCGCTAAGACTAATGACAGGCTAGTGGGATTCAATAGCGGGGATATTGTCAGTATTTCCAAAGACTTTCTTCTCCTGCAAGATGAATGAGTTCTTGGGATCATAAAAAAGGCAATGAACCTACACTAGTCTAAAGGGATTTGCATGTCCCAATCTAACGAGAGCGCTCCTCAAGGATTTGGTCCCGGAAGTCCTTGTAGTACTTCCAACTCCCACTAATTGCTTGAGTTAGTGAAACATATTCAGGGAACATTGATAGTAGACGCGTTTGAATGTCTTGTGCCTCTGCTGCACTGTCCACTTGAAATGTCATGAAAATTATGGGTCTATCAGCAACTTTCCAACTTACCCAAAAGCTATCTTCAAAGGTCGACTGCATTACTCTGTCCATCTCTAGTTGTCTTTCAATTGTAAGGTTGGGAAGCTCCAATCCAAAATTGATGACAAATCCCTGTCCTACAACCCCAATATTAGAGAGGACTGTCTCGAATAGGAGTCCTTGTTCTCTCATGTAATCTAGACGTTTTCTAACAGTTGGCGCTGAGCGGCCTATTTTCTTTGCTAAATCCTTGATTGGCATCCTCCCATTCCAATGAAGTTGATGGAGAATCATCCAATCTATCTTTTTCAAGACATCGAGCTTCTTTGAAACTGGAAGATTCACAGATGATGAAGGAGGAGGTAATGTTTGGAATACCTCCAAGTTCAATACATTCTCATGTGCTCTCAGATATTCAATCACTTCATTCAATTCATCATTATTTCGGTAAATAACAATAATCAGTGCGTCGAGCTGCATTCCAGTTGAAATACTGTTTATGAACTGATGGTTCCCTATCTCATCTCTCTCTTCCTCAGTCAGTAGCCGTCTTAATCTAAGAACGACCAAGGCAAAACTTGCATTGTATAGACTGAGTTTTAGCTGTACATCGAAAAAGGCAATCAATCCCTGCTGGATCATATCTTCAACACGGTTCTTTATCGTATTGACCGAAACGTCGAACTTCTTACTAAGATCCGTGAAAGACACTCGACAGTTATCAGCTAATTCCAGAAACAAAGCCTTGTCAAGAGGGTCCAATTTCGCTTCACCAATTAATTTTCAATTATTTGCAGCTAATACTGCAATATTTGTAGTTTCACTTTAAATTTGATACATTTCTTGTAGTCGATAATTGCCAAGGTGTTTTGTATCTATTGTCCATGACATATCATGCGTATTATTCGCAGGATAAATCTAATGAATAGACAAATCAAACCTCAATATCCTTCAGGAACCATTTCGGATCCTGACTACGTAAGTCCTAGCAACCCTACTAGAAAGTTTGGTATTGTTGCTGTAATCTCAATAGTCCTTTGCTGGGCAGTTCCTGAGTATCTCTCCGGTTTTGTTGCAGTGCTAGGTCCTGTGTTCTGGCTTGTATTCCATGTTCTCTATATTGGATTACTAGTTTCCTACTACATAGTTTCAATGAAACGTTACACAGCCCAGAGGGGATGAAATGATGTCGATACAGCTAATACTCATACTATTCATTGCCTCAATCATCCTCTGTTGGGGTGGAGGTGAACTTGTGAAGCGAAGGAACATCAAGATCCCGAAGCTGATTCTTGTCATCTTCCATGTTATATACATTGCAGGCCTTGTAGCATCCTACATTCTCCTGTAGATCTCAAGTGTACAGAGAGTATTCAGACTCTCTGTACTCTCTTTCTTTCTCTATCTCATCTTGTCTTCATAGAATATGTTAGGTCGATATGGTGCTGGCAGCTCGGGAGTATTATTCAGAATGCCCTCGATTTCATCGAGGGTGTTTTTTGAAAGCGTCACATCTGATGCTCCGACATTCTCGATAACATGTTCGGGTTTTGTTGCACCGACTAGAGCTGCTGAGATTTCAGGGCGCCTAAGAACCCAAGCTAACGCTAGTTGTCCAGTAGTGATGTCCAGTGAAGATGCAATCTCGGTGAGTTTCCTCACTTTCACTAGATTGTCTTCTGTGAGATAAGAACTCATGACTTGCGAAGTAGATCCTCTACTTCCCGCTGGGATACCATCATTGTATTTTCCTGTGAGCAGACCCTGAGCAAAAGTACTGAAGACAGTCAACCCCATTCCATGAGTCTTTGCAACTGACATAACCTCCAGCTCGATGAATCTTGCTAGCATGTTGTATAAAGGCTGTTCAACAATAGGAGTATGAGCTCCCAACTCCTTGGCTACTGCATTTGCTCGTTCAAGCTGTGCTGCAGTCCAAGCGGAGGTTCCCCAATAGCGTACTTTTCCAGCCCTGATGAGGTCATCCATAGCCATGACAGTTTCTTTTACAGGTGTAGTGTAGTCATACCTATGTAAGAAATAGATGTCAATGTAATCTAGGTTCAATCGTTCCAAAGAGCCCTCAATGGCATTCATGATATTCTTCCTATTATTCCCCCAATCAGTGATGTCTTCACTTGTTGGCCAGAACACCTTACTCGAGATTACCAGATTCCTTCTACTGACATTCTCATCGTTTAGGAACTGAGCGATGACTTCTTCAGCTTTGCCACCTGCATAAATTTCCGCAGAGTCAATGAAGTTTATTCCATTGTCTAGTGCAGCAGCCATGCACTTTTTGGCCATCTCATTCTCAACAGTGCCACCATAAGTCAGCCAGGATCCAAGTGAAATCTCACTGACTTTCAATCCACTCTTTCCAACCTTTCGATATCGCAAACGACCATCTCCAATTTCGATTGATATATTTTAACAATAGTTAATACTATTATGTTTTTGGTTCCGTCTTATGGTGACGAACTTGTCTCATTAATATCACTAGTGATACATTCGAATAACATAAAGGCTAGTCTCAACTTAAATTGATACATGTTCAGTCCATTTCGCAGGATGGTAGAGGTATTTCGAGAAAAAGAAGCCACTAGTCCTGAGAAGGCTCTGACTTGGAAGGAACTAGGATTTCCTGCAGAGTTTGAAAATATGTCTCTGCCAATACCCGAGAATGAATCGCCAATAGTGCGTACTGGTAGAAAGTACTACTTGTCCGAGGAGAGGTTAGTAGAGCTAAGGAAACGAAGGAATGAGATCTTCAGTCCGTTGAGGAAGTGGATTAAACACACTGCAAAGGTGCCAAAGGGTTTCCTGAGGTATCAAGTTCTGCACAAACTAAAGGAATGTTCAATGTCCGGAGCAGAGCTGTCAAAAGCAATCGCGGATGACATGGATGGATTCTGGAAGCCAAAACCGGGATCTATCTATCCTTTGTTGAGGAGTCTGTTAATGGATGGACTTACTCGAGAGATTCCTGATAAAGATGGAAGAACTCGAAGATATGAGTTGACCAAAAAGGGGGTCGAGTTCCTTGAAACTGAAATTGATAGCAGCCGAGAACTTCGTGAGAAGATTAGTCAAGGAGTGTTTCCATTTCCCACATTTAGTCCGGTTTTTGGTCCACCAAAGAAGATACCACAATCTCTCCAAACACTCTTTACAGCACTCATCAATTTTCGTGTGGTGCTCTTGAATAGTCCTTCTCCAGAGATACTTGATGAGCTAGCTCATGCAACCGAACAGTTCACTAGTGAGCTTGAGAGAATCCGGAAGAAGTTTGAGGAGTCGCAGTAGGACAAATCGACACCTCCAATTATTTTCCCCTCACTATAATGCCTACGTAAACAATGATATACTACTTGCTGAACTTTTCTTTCAAGGTGTGTGTGGTTTGAAGAGCTCAGTGGATCGACTTCGAGTTATTCGTTCGGGTACAACAATGCGTGATCCCGAAGTCTGGAAACTTGGTTATGCTGGACCTGAAATTAGGAAGATAGAACATGATCTTTGTGTCTTGAATCTAGCAACTGTGAGTCTTGTAGAAACCGATGGTCAACGCATCCTCATTGACACAGGCTGGGAAGGCCGCGTTGATAGCTCTCTGTTGCCCAAAAAACAGAATCGATTAGTCATGGAACTACGGTATTTTGGAATCCAACCTGAAGATATTGACGAGATTTTCATCACGCATTGGCATGGTGACCATTGGGAGAATATCTATCTCTTTCCAGAAGCGGTTGTCTACTATGCTGGTTGCTCCTCAAGTTTTGTTAAGAACAATCTCTCAATGATTTCAGCTGAAAATGAAACTCGAAAGCTCAAGGACAATGACGAGTGGCATACTGGGATGGAGATACTTTCAACAGATGGTCACTCGGATCATGACCACTCGGTAGTCATTCAATACGAGAAAAACACGTTTGTAGCAGCTGGTGACGCGATTGTTTCCAAGATGTATTATCACACTGAAACATTCTTCCCGAATGACCGAGCGATTAATTTTCAAAAAGAACTCAGAGTCTCTTTCAAAAAGATAGTTGAGAGAGCAGACTTCATTATCCCCGGGCATGATGGGCCGTTTATCAACTATCGAAGGAACCAGTAGAGAACACATTAGCGTGATGTAAAGCGTGGAAACAACTTTGAGTATGCACTTTAAATCAAACCTTTTAAGGTGGTCAAGTTTGAAG
>JBHLQJ010000143.1:0-7489 GCA_048884945.1 Candidatus Thorarchaeota archaeon
CTATTTTTCTCTTTGAGAAGTTGTGAATCTCCAATCTGTAATTATAAGAACGTCTTAACTTACCACGTAGAACGCCACTTTTCTCCATCTCGCGATTAACGAGTTTCTTTTCCGCCTTTACCTCATAGGCTAATCTAGTTCCTATCTTAAATTCCTCTCTTGGAGAAATCTGGCCAACAGATGTCTCTCCTATGTAATCTCCATCTGAGAATACTTTCATTTTTCCTGGTAGTATGACATTATCATTATTCACAACTTTATCCTGAGCTACAACTTCAGCCATTTCCTCAGCATACCAATAATGAACCGTAGAAGTTCCGAGTTCTTCCTCTAATAGAGTAACCGGATGTTGTTCGGCGTCGGAAGGGATTGTTATCTTCTTTGGTAGCTCATAAACTGCAATGCCTGATACCGTTTCAGTTGCTTCTGCGAATTCTTCTCCTATTTCTGGAGGCGGTGCAGGAGGTGCAAAAGCACCAACTCCTGCTGGAGCCATGGATGGTCTTGGACGTCTGTCCATCTTCGCACTGGGTTTTTCTACTAGTGTCGGATCATAAGCAGTGATGAAGAATGGCTTACCCTCAATTGCTTCTACTGGTCTAGCAGTGGCAGTGGAAATAGTCAAAGCAACATTTGACCACTCTTCTTCTGTTCGATTGTTCACAAGAGCTACTCTTCGAAGGGTTGCCTGCTCGGGGAGTAGGTTCACATCGTAACGAGGAGTCCAAGACGCTCCTTGGGTTTGGTATGTAAGCTCTAGCTCAACCTCAGAGGGTGACGATACTTCCAGCCCCACCTCAACTGTATAGGTCGAAACAGTCCTCCTTTCTGATTTAATTCGGCCAATGTTGTCCCTCAAAACCTTCATTGTATCATCTAGATTATCAAGTTCTTCGTGTAGTCGTCTAATCTCCTGTTGTATTTCACTAGTAAGTTTGGTTGATTTTTTATCCATCTCACTTAATGATTTTAGATCCCCTTCATTCGCTGCATAAACCATACCAAAATGGTTGGAGAACTCGGTAACCATATTAATGACTTGAAGAAGTCTAGTTTGTTGGAATTCAATTTCATCTTGGATGCCAATGCGTTTCTTTTCCAAGTCTTTTAATTCATCATAGATGGGCTTAATGTCTGCTGACGGCTCATAAACTTCAGTTTTGCTCTGAACATCTATGCTTGAAAGTTTTGCAGGTCCACGACCCTTCACCCGAAAGCTATCTGCTTGAGCATAACTAGTTATGCCTGAAACCGATACTCTTCGCGGTCCGGATTCCAGTTTGGTTTTACCAATTCGTGTTACTCGTGCCGCATCACGAAATACAGTGACACCTGAAATTTTGGTCTGAAGATTTGTCAAGTCCGTTCTCCTTTATCGGAGATGAGCAATACACCATTTATCCTTTAGCTCAATGTTCCGTGAGACGCCCTAATTCAATCGCTATCGTTCCAAGGTAGTTTAATTGAAAAGCAGCATCCCGGTTTATCTGATTTAATTAGATTAATACTGCCATCCTCTGACTCTATAATTGTCTTTGATAAATACAAACCCAAACCCTTACCTTCTGGACCTGTGGTTACTCCTTTCTCAAATAAGTTCTCTTGAATTTCAGGACTGACGCCTGAGCCATCATCTGAAAAAAGAACTTCAAGATTTTCACCAGCTCTAAACACGTTGATCTCCACACTTGGACAATCACCAGCATGCTGAGCTGCATTGCGGAGTAAATTCTCAAAGGCTAATGCAATAAGCCTCCCATATTTTGGAGCATGTTGACGAATATTACTTTCAACATTGAATGACACCCTCATCCCTTTAAATGCAAGCTCGGCTCGTTTTCCTATTTTTTCCAAAACAGTCACAATATCTGCATCTAATTCTACTTCAGATATTGAAAATATGTGAAGCAAGCTTCGCATTCTATGGGCTGCCGCATAGGTTGATTCAAGGAATGCCGCTTGTTTTGGTTCTCCATTTGACATTTGGGAGAGCTCGATTCCACCGAGTATCATCTGCACATCGTTACCGAGGTCATGTCTGAGAAGACTTGTATAAATCTCCAACTCCTTGCGTCGTGTCTCAAGATTCCTATTGCTTCTTTCAAGACTATTTGAATAGTAATCCTGATACCAAGAAGTGAACATCAACAATATAGCTATTGCAATATAGACTAGCAACGCCTCTATAGCATCAGTAAACAAAATGCCTGTGTGTGAAATTGATAAGATAAGTAGAGATACAAACAAGCTTCCTGCTAGAAGAGCTTGTTTCTTAATTGAAATCAATTGAGTCGCTATTAGGACTGAAAGAACTGGCCAGGTCAATATTTGAAATGCTAAAGCCCCTCTAGTCCATACTGCTTGAAGAGAGATTGTTATTATTGGGATACATGCTGCACAAATGATTGTTAGAGCGGATGATAATCTAAGATGCGTTGTGCCACTTAATAGATAAACTCCAGCTGCGTAAATTGCTAAAACAGAATAGAATGGAATTCCTTGTACGGGATCACTTGTGTATTGAAGGATAGGGAAGACACAAACTGCTGCAAATAAAGCAGTTCTAAGAAATCTTGCTCTTCTTCTTTGACCACCGTCAATTATTTCTGCAGATGGCCTTGTGATTATTTTAGGCAATTCTACTATTCTCTTGAATACACCTGCCTTCTTTGATGGACTCTTTTGGGCATCCCTCAATGCGTTGTGCTCCAATTTCCTAAGAATCTCCTACCCTTTGTGCCAAATGATTGCAAACCATTCCAGCACAAGACCATCATTAGAAGGTTGTGTATGGTCTGAGACTCTTTTCTCGCCATATTTATTATTACTATTTGAATATTTATGGCTATGTATTATGATAATAAAATATTTTATATTATAATATGTTAATTTATTCACACATATATCAGAAACAGGAGTATAATAGAGTGAGAAGAGATAGTAGCACAATCACACGTGATGGCACCGCATCTTGGACGAAATCGACCCAATCAAAGAATAGTTTGAACTCTTTGTCATTCATGGAAATAAGATTACGGAGTATCAGCAAAGCTATTGATGAAGTTAAGACAAAATGTGTGCGGCTTGAGCAAGACCTACGTGTAGGTCATTTACCTGAATCTGAGTATGCAAGCTCGTTGCTAAAACTCATTGTTGAGAGCAACGCATTATCAAAGGAACGAGAAATGATAGCTGAACGGGTTAAGATGCTTAGAAATAAAGGTCTTATTCATCGTTAATGATACAAGTGGCAAGCGACCATTCTCTCATTTCCTGCATCCCGTAATTCTGGCTCCTCATTAGGGCATCTTTCAAATGCTCTTGGGCATCTTGGATGAAATCTGCAGCCACTTGGTGGATTTATTGGACTTGGGATTTCTCCTCTTGGTACTGCTTCAGCTTTCTTCACTTTTGGATCTGGTATTGGAATTGCACTCATCAGACCGACTGCATATGGATGAAGGGGATCTTCGTAAATACTATCTCTGTCAGCAACCTCTACAATCTTTCCAAGATACATTATAGCAATCCTATCACAAACATGTCTAGATGTAGCTAAATCATGAGATATGAATAGATATGTGAGATCAAGCTCTCTCTTGAGATCCATCATCAAATCAAGAATCTGAGCTTTGATAGATACATCAACCATCGCAACTGGCTCATCTGTGACTACGAACTCAGGGTTTAGAATTATTGCTCTTCCGAACACAACACGCTGTTTTTGTCCTCCCGACAATTGGTGTGGGAGTCGGTTATAGAAAGAGCTCGCAGGGGATAGACCAACGCGTTCAAGTATCTCCTCTGTTCGACTCTTCCTCTCTTTGGCATTACCAATTCCTTGAAGTCTAAGCGCATCTCCAATCGCATTTCCAATTGAAAGTCTCGGATTTAGAGAAGAAGTAGGGTCCTGAAAAGTAAACTGAATTCGTCTTCTTACCATTCGTAATGATTTGCCCTTTAGCTTTGCAATGTCTTTTCCATCATAGATTATCTCGCCTTCCGTAGGTCTGAGTAACCTAACGCATAATCTTCCTGTCGTTGTCTTGCCTGACCCACTCTCCCCAGCCAGACCTAAGACTTCTCCCTTCTTAATTTCAAAAGAAATTCCATCTACTGCCCTCACATACTGAGATTCTCGTGCCATCAACGAATCAATGAATCCCTTTGATACTGGAAAATATTTCTTGATGTTTTTGACTTCAATCAGTGCCATTTTATTAGTCCCCCCCGAAAAGATGGCAAGCTACAAGCCTACCTTCCCTAATAGTAATCAAATCCGGCTGAGTCGTTCTGCAGATTTCCATAGCATGTGGACATCTGGGATTGTACATACATCCTGGAACTGGATTTACCAAATCAGGTGGTGCTCCAGGAATCCATGTGAGCTTCTTCTCTGGATGTGCAACATCCGGAACAGATTCGAGGAGTGCTTTTGCATATGGATGTAGTGGATCTTCGAAAAGTGCATCTGTAGGAGAGAGCTCCATAATCCTACCGGTGTACATTATAGCAATATCATCCGCAGTTTGTGCAAGTACACCAAGATTGTGTGTGATTAGAATCATAGTAAGATTGAATAACTCCTTAAGTTCTGCTACCTCTTCGAGTATCTGAGCTTCTACAATCACATCGAGTGATGTTGTAGGCTCATCCGCAATCAGCAGTTTGGGCCGAAGTGCGAGTGCAAGTCCAATCATTACACGCTGTCGCATGCCTCCACTGAATTGATGAGGATAATCTTTAATCCTCTCTGGAAGGATGCCCAGACCATTGAGAATCTCGTGGGCTCTGCCAATTATTTCCTCTTCTTCAATATCTGGATAGTGTGCTTTCATTATCTCCTCAAAATGAGTCTGGATTCTTATCATTGGATTCAATGAAGTCATTGGGTCCTGAAAGATATACGCGATTTCCTTTCCTCGTAGGCCTCTCATTTCATCATCATTAAGATTTAGGATGTTCACAATACCCCTCTGAATCACTCCCTTTGGATACTCAACATCCTCATGAAGTAGTAGGTCTATACGTCCATTGGCAATTTGACCTGGGTATGGAACTAGTTTCATTATCGATCTTCCGAGTGTACTCTTACCGCAACCACTCTCTCCAGCCAGTCCAAGGGTTTTATTCTCTTCAAGAGCGAGAGATACATTATCCACTCCTCTCGCGACACCTCTTCGAGTTTTGTACTCTACTGTTAAATCCTGAATTCTAAGAAGTGTACTCACTCTATATCACTCCTTTAATTTTGGCGTGAGGACTTCATTCAATCCCTCTCCTGCTAGCGTAAACCCAAGTGCAAGAATGACTATCATCACTCCTGGATATGTGATTACCCACCACTTTCCAGCTATATACTGATGCGACCCAAATGTGAGATCCCATCCCCAATCTGGCATATCGACTGGTAATCCTAAACCAACAAAGGTCAAACCTGCGGCAGTCAAAATCGCATCAGCAAAGTTGATTGACATCACGACGATAGCAGATGGAAGCACATTTGGTAGAATATAACGAAACAGTATTTCTCTATCACGCGCTCCTAAGACTATAGCTGCTTCTACATATGGAAGTTCTTTAACGGTGAGCACTTGACTTCGAATCACCCTGAAGTAAGAAGGTATGTATACAACAGCGATTGCGAGAGCCATATTAACGATTCCTGGACCGAGCATTGCGGCGATGGCAATAGCCAGAACTAACCCAGGAAAAGCAAAGATACTGTCCATAACTAAAGCAACTGCCTTGTCAGCAATCCCTCCTCTATATGATGCTCCAAGACCTAACGGAACTCCTACAAAAAAGCACACGATTACTGATAGTACTGCGACTTGGAGCATAATTCCTCCGCCAGCAAGAGTCCTGCTTAGGAGGTCTTGTCCAAGTGATGTTGTACCAAGTGGAAACCGATCTGAAGGAGCTGAAATATATGGCCCCACATCTAGAGCGCTTGGGTCATATGGTACGACCCACCAGGAAATTGCTGTCATATACACTATTGCAAATACAATTATGAGTCCTGCGATAGTAACGTATCCTGGTGTTCCTCTATCTTTCAGTATTGGATAGCCATCGTAGAGAAGGATAACAGTAACGCCAAGAATTGTTCCTCCTAAAACTAATGCTAATGAGAGACTCTGTTCACTTTCTGGAACCCAGAAGAATCCCACTAATGCAGATACAAAACCTAGTATGATGAAAATCAAAACAACGAATAGCCAGCCTTTCCTTGGTGTCATCTGGTAGTTTTGTATTCTATATCTGCGATAAGCACTTGATAGAAGAACAATTAAGGCGCAGAGAGCTGTGAAACCAATAACCCAAACACCTATTCCGCTATTGGAACGCAATGCAAGTCCTATGAAAGAAGCAACGACCACTAATGATCCGATTACGGCAATTGCAAGTCCAATGAGAAAATTGCGAGAGTGTTCCTTCCAGTCCCCAGTTTTTGGAATTAGGAAATAAAATATGCCGCTGATTGCTTTGTCTTGTTGTGACATTCTTCTTTAACCTCACAATCGAATTCTTGGGTCAAGATATGCATACAAGATATCAAGAACAAGTGTTACAAGAGATACAAGTATCCCAAAGAATACAACAACCCCCTGAATTGCTGTATAGTCTCTGTGTGCTATCCTTTGGACCAAATAGGTCCCTAAACCTGGCCAGCTAAAAGTAGTTTCCGTAAGTATAGCTCCAGCTAGAAGCGCAGCAAACTGGAGGCCAATCATTGTAAGAATTGGTAAGAAGGCATTTTTCAATGCGTACGTGTATGTAATCTTGCTTGAAGAGAGTCCACGTGCCTCTGCAGCGACTACAAAGTCTTGGCGTAGGGTCTCAAGCATGTTTGTTCGTGTGAGTCTAATAAATATCCCACACAGAATTGTGCCAAGAGTAATTGTTGGTAAAATTAAATACCTCAGCGATACTACGAATCCTGTAATGTTGCCAGTAAGTAGGCTATCAATAGTATACATTCCGGTTATTGTTGCAGGTGTGGCATAGTGTGGATCAAATCGTGTTCCCGTTGGCAAAAGATGAAGCCAGATTGAGAAGACCATTTGAAGAATCATTCCAAGGAAGAAGACTGGTATTGCATAGGTGACAATACCAAACATTCTGATTCCGTGATCTTGGACTTTGTCATAATTCTTTGCAGATTTGACACCCAATGCAACTCCAAGAAGAACTGCATAGAGCATAGAGTAAATTGTCAACTCAAATGTAGCTGGGAATCGAACCGAAATGTGTTGGCTAATTGGTGTGAAGTCCTGCATAGATAATCCAAAGTCACCAAATGGAAGTCCTGCTAAGTAATTGAAATATTGTTCAATGAGTGGCACATTTAATCCAAGAGCTTCCCTGAATGCCTCAAGGGTTTCTGGACTGACATTCCTTTCAAAGTGGAGAAGTGCAGGATCTCCTGGAAGAATCCGAACAATAACAAAGACGAATGTGAGAAGCAACATTATCAAAGGGATTG
>JBHLQJ010000144.1:0-6505 GCA_048884945.1 Candidatus Thorarchaeota archaeon
CCTCAAATAACATATACTACTTTACAGGAAAAGGATGTCCAACAAAGTGCTAATCACGATGTGGGTCCTGAAACTGGAATTTTGAATCCAATTCTTATTGAGCATACTGGAGTCCCATCTGGAACGGTGCAGTATCAGATAAGCAGGACAGACTCTGATCGCAATCCTGGTGCTGAAGTATTGTTTCCCGCGGGTTCTGAAAGTAACACCCACTCAGCAGATTGTAGTGGTGGCTATTTTCTGGTTGGCTCTGGTGGTTCAGCTAATTTTGGCTCACCTGAAGGAACTATCTCATTATGGATTAAATGGGATGAAACTGCTCCAAACGGTCGATTCTGGGGTCAAAATGCCAACTTTGAAACGCGCTTTTCAGGAAATAGATTAGTCCTCGATTGGGGCTCAGACAACACACTCTTTGGAACAAAGGATGATTGGACTCCTAATAATTGGTACTTCATTTCAATCGTATGGGATCAATCTTTAAACTTCCTTAGAATCTACTGTGGTGATGAGGAAACTGAACCTGTTGAGGATGCTTCTTTACCAACATGGACTGATTCTGTTGTTGGACTCCTTACTCAGAATAATATTATGAATTCTAGAGCATATACCTATGGTCAAGTTGATGGCCATGTGGATGATTTTCGATACTACAATATGGCAAGGAGTTTGGTAGACATAAGGAGTGATTACAACAGGTCACTCTCTGGTACAGTAGATGGATTGGTTCATTATTATGAATTCGAGGATGATTTGACTGATTCTGCAGGAAGTGCAAATCTTGTTCCTTCAGGAAGCTATTCATTTAGCATTGATGTCATTGCTGGAGAAGGCGGATGGAGAGCAGAACAGATTGAGGTTGATATTCAAGAACTAAGAATTCTTCATGCATTGAATGGAACCTTCGAAACTGGAAACTCTGGCACATCTGTAGATTGGAGTGGTGATGCAACTTATTATGCAGATGGATGGCGTGCTCGAAGAGAAATTCTTGATACTCGTGGATATCAACGTGCATCGTACATCAATACAGACCCAAAATACCTTGGTATCGAGAATGAGGGATATGAAGTTACATCTCCTAATGGATATCGTCACTACAATGGCACCAAAATCTATTGGTATCAAAATGTTGACAATAGTCGATTAACTGAACAGTTTGAGTTTAGTATGAGTTATTTGTATCAACGAGGCCCAATTGGTACGAGCTACAGTGATATTTTCAAATTCAGCTTTGTAATTCTAAATAGTTCAGGTCCTTTATGGAGCTGGTCAATAGATCCCACCAACATCACGCAGAGGGGAATATGGTACAATACAAACCGGATTCCTTTCAGTATTCCAGATGCGCCTGCAACATTTCAAATTCGGATTTCTTTAGAAGTTAATACGACCTTGGGCTATGTTCAGATTTCGGAAACAGATCCTGATTTGAACGGAGATCCGACAAATGGGAGATTCATAACACTTCTAATTGATGATGTATCGTTGGAAGCTGACCAAGTACCGGATCCAGATGCTGTGGATCTCACCATTAACATTGCACCGCTTGGAACCATCCCTATTTCTGGAAGTAATGGGGTTGGTGAAATAACATTGAATAATAGTTATTGGTGGAAAGCATCAAGCTCGTTATTTTTCTCATCAAACTCAAGCATTTCCTTTGAATACTCAGTATCGATTACAAAGATGACACGCTTTAGTAACTCGACATATTCAAACAATCTTCAGAATGAAGGCGTTGCATATAATGTGGAACTTGACCATGTGCCTGAATTCTCGATGTACACATACATAAAATCTTACAGTGAAGCAAAAGACATTGGAATCAGAGTGCATTATCCACATGATTGGGAGAATCTTCGTGTAGAGAGCCCCTTTGGTAGTGATGTTTCTAGTCAGGCTATGGTTGAACCAGGTTATCTTGAGATTCCTTCGGGGGTAATTGACTCTGTAGGCTGGTGGAAAATCATTATGGATGGTATCAATTATGCCGATTCCATCTTTACGGAAATACAGGTCCCCTCATCGTTGATATGGAATGCCGAATCTGAATTTTATAGTGGTGAGAGAATTAGATGCAGAGCATCGCTTGGCAATGGTGTTCATTATATACCAAATGTAAGTAGTGTTGCCTTTAGCTGGTATGCACCATCTGGCAGCATTTGGAGAAATGAAATTGTTGGGAATTCTAATGGTTCTGCAATTGTATGTAATGGCGGTACATTTGGTCCAACTAATGCCACCATTGGAATTTGGATGGTAACTGTTTCATGGACTAACGGAACTGAAGTCGCGTACGGGTTTGCCAATTTTGAGTTGTACCACAGATTGACTGTTTTCGCTCACACGCCCAATATCGAAGCACAACCCGGACACGAATTCACAGCTTTTGTCTATATTTATGATCATGATAATGGCAATCCAATTTTGAGTGATGCATATGTCATAGGTAATTGGTCTACAAATGAAGTACAGTTCAATCCTAATCTAGCGAAAGGCTGGTGGGAGGCTGATTTCAATACAACTGCAACAGGCACTGGTAATTTCGTTATATTAGTGGAGGTTTCATTGCCATTCTTTGAAAGTAGTAACACTGAGATTAATATTAAGATTCCAGATCCAGAATCATTGTATGATATTACATTCAGAGCTGGTCTAGTTGGAGCATTTCTTGTCATAATTTCTTTTGCAGCAATTACGGTAAGCCGCCGTTTCTATATGGTTTCGACCGCTAAACGTAACTTAGAATTACTGGATTTGAAGGGTAGGATTGATGATGCAAAGAATTTGATTGGATTGCTTGTAATACATCGATCCATTGGTTTGCCCGTTTATTCAAACATACTGAAAGGAGGTTTTCAGGAATCTCTACTAAGCTCCTTAATTTCAGCTATATCTCAATTTCGATCAGAATTCTCCATGGATGAACCAACTTGGGCTGCAATTCCGATAACTGAAGTAATCACTGCTGTTCAGACTGAAGCACTGATTTGTGCTATAGTAACAGTCGAATCAGCATCGAATAGACAGAAATCTCAGCTAGAAGCTTTTGGAAGAGAGGTCGGAGGACTCTATGACAAAGAGGATGAAACAATTCGAAAAATGGTTAGAACTCCAACACTGAATGGTTCCTTTTACTCGATTTTTGACAATCATTTTGATGGGCAACTGATGAAAAGATATGTTGGCGTTTCAAAGAGTTTACCAAAACACCTTAGTGTGGTTTCAGAAGCGCTTGAGTCAATGGAGATAGACCATGGCGTTTCAGTAGATGCAATAATCAAATCAATAAGTGTACTAGGACATAGTGAAAGAAGAGCCTACAGGTGCACTCTAGAGGCAGTTGATAATGGGTATCTAATTGCAGCTAGCGCTAAACTTCCATCTCCAATTGAACCCGGAGATTAGATTTGAATCTGCTTGGATAGATTTCATATGTTACGAATCTTGATTACAGCCTCTCGGTCGAGCTAAAAATGGACGAAATTTCTATCAAGTATTGGAGTCCTCATGGACGTCAGGAAGAAAAGAAGTTCCATTGTGAGGATACAAAGATCGATCTTACCACAAGAGCAGCGAAGAAAGTTGATCTTTCTGATATACAAAGATGCGAAAAATTAGGAGTTTTAAATCTAGCAAATAATATGCTTGAGGAACTGGATCTTAGTCCTCTTTCAGAAAATAAAACCATATTAGAAATTCATCTTGAGAATAACCATCTACCCTCTCTTGATCTTTGGCCACTGGTTAGGTGCAAATTATTAGAAAGAATATATCTAACTCAGAACCGTCTTCAGTCCTTGGATATCACTCCAATATTAGCTCGCTCAAAGGTTATGCTTGACTCATCAGTGGTTTTGTCTGCTGATAATATTCTCCGTTTCTTTTTTACCTCTAAAGAGCTGGCTGAACGTTTGTTGCTTGTTCGGACAGATAAAGCTCCATGGACTGCACCTCCGGTCCTGATGTGGGCGTCATATGAAGAACTAGCTAGGAAAATGGATTGGGCACGCATCCGAAATAGAATTCTTTCAGTTTTGGAACATGTTTCACAAGAGTTCTGGTATCATATACAAAGAGGTCTTCTAATAGGACTTGGCATGAAAGAATTGGCAGGTTTCGATGGTGATCCTGTGAAACTTCTTGAAACAACCAACAACTCAATGGATTATAGAGCCGCAAAAAGAATAATCTTTGATCACACTGTGGAGCTTCTTGATGAACAAATATCAAGAAACGGTCCAACTCTCTTCCTAGAAATAGAAGCCATGAAGGAATCAAGAGCTTCAAAACTTATCCCCAAGATAGTTGAAGCGAGAGTGAAGGAAATAGAAAATACTATTGTTTTCACCAAAGGAAGTACTTCTCTTTTGAATTCTCTTTGGCTGACTCATTATGGATATAAGATTCTTGAAGCATTGAAAGTGGGAATAAGGCACTTCGGTATTGAACTTGAAAGAATAAAAGCAAGTTTTACCGACCTTGGATTTTCATTGAAAACGCAAGAAGTTGAATCCTTGGAGGATCCTGATGTTTCTGCCCCTCATATCGCATCTCAAAGCATGAGAAGATATGTCATCACTGAAGTTGAAAAGGCATATTTGTGATGTTTTCGAATAGTTACCCTCTTCGATAGACTAAATTAGCCTTTCTCGATGCTAGCCTATCTGGTGATGATACCTTTGACCTTGCTTAGACATCGACTTTACTTCGATGAACCAATTGTAAGAACAAAGGTTAGCAGAGTTAGATTTCCCAAAATATGTCCTGTCTGTGGGGCTACTACATCAACAACTACGCGAGTTTTTGCTAATCCAGGACACAGGGTATGGCTACGTCCTGGCTGGGATCCTCGCTTCAATCCATTGGGTAAAAACCAACAACTAAATGATATGACCAAAAGCTTCCTTGTCGAAGTATGTGAAGACCACTCGATTTCAGATAATGCCGAAATGAGGATGCGAGGTCTTTCCACCATCATTGCTTCAATCGTAGCAGGTGTTTCTATCTTTGCATTATTTTATGCAGGTGCAGATTATTGGGCAGGAAGACCAATCAGTCCATGGGTTTATTCCTACCTATTCGTCCTCACACTTTCACTTGTTTTCGTTTACGTTTCATTCCGACCATCCGCTCTAGAAGCGTCATTCAGAATTATTGGCTTTGATTTCGATATGCAATATGTCTGGTTTGCATTGAGTAATCCTACTTATCGGGATTCATTCGTTAAGGAAAACTCAATGAATGCTGAACTAGTGACTTGGATTGTTAAGGTATAGCATTAATTCAATCTCTTTTCCTTGGTTTCGTAATATATACAAACTCGGGACAAGGCGCTTACAGCTTCTGTTATATTCCTAAATACAGGAAGTCCATGATTCACAAAAACATTCCAAGCATCATTTCTTGGAATTGGGTATGCCACTTCAGGAATGACAACTAGAACAGGTTTATTTTTAGTTTCAACGACTTTCTTCGCTGCTTGTGCCATAACTTTCCAATAATCAACTAGTACATCTGCTGCATCCATTATAGTCGCCACTTGATGCATATTATGTACATCTGCTTCGATTATCAATGAATCAAAGTCAGTATCTTCACCAGCGATTCGTATTACTTCAGAAGTGGTCTGGTCTTGATAATAATCAGCAGCAAGATCTATAGGATTCCCCAAACCTGTACCAACATCGAGAATTAGTGGATTCAGCTTTTTAATTGTATCATCAGAAGTCCTTGGTACATTGAGACCCTTCTCAATACATAGGTCTGTCAGAATTACACTGGCTCCGCCACTGATTGCGATTAGACCTACATTCCTTGTCTTTGGTCTTGGACTTAATGAAAAAATACTCAGCGTAGCAATCAAATCTTCAACGGTGTCAACTGTTACAACATTCGCTTGGCGGAATGCTGCTTGCCAGATTTCCTTGCTTCCTGCAAGTGCTCCAGTATGTGAGGCGGCTGCTCGAGACCCCTCTGTTGACCTACCACCTTTTAAAACCACAACTGGTTTTTTGCTTGCTAGCTTCTTCATCGAATCTAGGATATTCTTACCATTCTTGACACCCTCTAAATATGCCCCAATTGCTTCAGTTTCATCATCATCTTGAAAGTAGTCAAGGAGTTCTTGAGGAGTTATATCTACTTGATTTCCAAAACTGAAGACTTTACTGAAACCTACGCCTGATTCTACGCCTGCTGTGTAGGTGGTTATTGCTACACCGCCTGATTGAGATAGGAATCCTACATTCCCTGAAAGTCTCTTAATTGTGGGCATGAACGCGAATCCAATCTTTGGATACATGAGTCCCATGCAGTTCGGCCCGAATGCTCTCATACCTGTTTCATCTAGAATATCCCGAATCTCTGACTCACGCTTTTTCCCTTCTTCTGTTCCTAGTTCTGAAAATCCACTTGTAAAAATTGTAACTGCTTTTGCGCCTTGTTAATATTGGCATGTTTAAGTGGAATGTTATTCATTGTTTTTGAAAACATGAGATCT
>JBHLQJ010000144.1:6515-7483 GCA_048884945.1 Candidatus Thorarchaeota archaeon
TTTTGCGCCTTGTTTGTGGCACTTTCTCAAAGCTTCTGGAACTATATTATAAGGAACACGAATAATGGCATAGTCGATTTTCTCAGGGATTTCCTCAATGTTTGCAAGAATTCTATGTCCTAAAGCTTCTCCTCCGCTCCTTGAAACAAACCAAATTTTGAGATCATGTTCCCACTGAAGCATTGAGTATACCCAGTAGTAACCAAAATTAGGAGATACACCGACAACAGCAACTGATTTGATATTAAGAATTTCAGATATTGAGAGTTTCTTTGTGTGGGTCATTGAGGTGTCTCCAACTGGAGTCGGGGGAATTTACGTCCGATTTAAGAATAGCTGAAAGGCACTAAAACATAAGAGAAAGAAAAACAAATGGTGAGGAGAATGCGTCGGTCGATGTTTCTGATTAACATGTTATTACGCTAGCCTGCGGACACAAACGTAACAATCAGAGTAGGCATATTGAGGATAACCGATGTGGTGTGTCGTGACCGACGCACTAAATAAGAAAAATCATATATCCTAATATAATATGTTGGTATATATTAAAAATGCACCAAATCTATACAAACACGTGAACCAGCTTGTTAATATGATTTAGGAAGAGAAGTTAAAGCATGCGTTCCACTCTTGTGCTTGGTATTCTATTCCTTCTTCTAATTACAATCCCTTCTGGTATTCAAAAACCCACGCCAAGAATTATTGAGACTTACCTTCCCCCTCCAGGACCTATGCCAATTGTGAGAAACTGGGGTGTGAATATCATAATGGTGGGATATGATCCAACTGTGATTGATGAACCAGTTCTTCTACAAGGATTACCTACAGTCAGATACTACACCACTGATACTTCTGAAATCACATACAACATTAACTACGACATCTCTTATGCAGACAACACCTATTTTGATGACCTTTTTCAAGTGATGCAAGATAATTCCATTAACGGAACCCAGACGGGAACGCAA
>JBHLQJ010000145.1:0-7477 GCA_048884945.1 Candidatus Thorarchaeota archaeon
ACAGGGTTGGTGACGGACCTCTATCCTGAGGAGCACTGGTTCACATTCTTCGACCCAGAGGCGGAGGAGATGCTGCACTATATGACAGCCAGCAACATCATGGATGTTCAGTATGTGATCCAGGAGATAAGCCATCTTCCCTACACAGACGGCGTTGAGGCTCACATCATCTACAGCACTATGAAGGCAAAGAGCAAGACCATGACTTTCTTTCAAGAGATGCAGACTAATGGGCGAAGTGGCGTCAATGGCTTTCCATCATTGGCGAACAATAGATTTGCTCTCTCTTACTGAATGAACTGGGATTCAACGCAGTTCATTGAATCTCAGTTTTGTGCTTTTTATCAATTGACGATTAGATTTTTTAAGAAGCAAAGAGCAACTTTACAGCTAGCTATGCCGCTAGGAAGAAGATGCGTGGGTCTAGCAGGTCACTTATGTTGAATCTTGAATACACACAAATGGAGGATGAGATACAAATGAATGATAGGAGAAAGGAGAGAACCCTTAGAACTGTGAGGATAATAGCTTACATAGTGACACTAGCTCTTATTCTCCCATCATTCGGACTTATTGATTCTATTGCTGATTCTCAAAATAGAGAGGATATAAGTAATAGAAGAGAAGAAACGCCACCTTCTTCTGAACCTAAACAAACTCAGTCTGTTGCTTTAAGTGACGACAGGGTTTGGGAGGATTTCGGAGGGGATGATAATGAAGTAAGACCTGGCGAAGCGTATATGACACAATCAGATCTGACGGGACTTACGATTGCCGCAGAATTCTATGGCTATTTTAGAAGTAATGAAACCATACTGGGTTCTGTATATCATGATATAAGTATGCCAGGTCTAACAAGTCTGGTAGAGGTTGGAAAACCAAAACTACCAAGGCTTATCCGTATTGTCGAAATTCCTCTGGATGTTGATGTTAACATTGATGTTATAGAAGGCTGTGTAGGCACTATAACAAACTCCCCCTATTATATAGCACCTGCACAACCTCCCTCCGCACCGGTTTGGAATCACATAGAAGACACTCCAACGTCCGTTATTGTAGATGACATGTATACTGACAATAGCTATTATCCATCATCAACTGTAGAAATTATTGGTGGAGATGGCGATTCACCTATTATAATGAGAGGGAGGCGATTGCTTGAAATTAGTTTCTACCCAATTCAGTACAATCCTCAGCTCCAATCATTGCTAATTCATCCAAGTTTCATTGTCAAACTAAACTACTCTCAGCCAGCACAACTTGAACCACCAAAATCATCTCTGAAGTCGGATCAGTTCGAGAATATCTTCAGGAGTTTTCTTCTTAATTATAGAACGTGGGATAGACCTGAAACTGGAAATTTAGTAGTTTCAGGAGGCGTTGTTCCAAGTCAGTTTTGTGTGTCAAGCAATGGCTTTTCTGGTGAGGCAGGAGAGTATTTGATCATCGTAGACGATAGATTTCAGTCTGCTGCGAATAGACTTGCGCATTGGAAGAATCGAACAGGGCTATTAACGAAAGTATACACATCAACACAAATCAAGCTGTCAGACCCCGTTCAATCTGCATATCCTGGAACTAGTGATACAGATCCTTTGACATCAAATCATCTTAAGACATTCATCAAATACGCATACGAAAATTGGAATCCAGGACCTATGTACGTCTTGCTGTTCGGAGATTCTGATGACATACCAACAAACTATGAAATGCTCCATACTGATGCCAAATATTACGATGAATCTGGCTATATTGCATCAGACTCTGAGTATTTCACAGTTGATGGCCCTGATTATATTGCAGACCTCTTTTATGGTCGTATCTCAGTAAACTCACTAGATGAAGCTGATACTGTAGTTAGCAAAATCCTCTCATACGAAAAAGCTCCACCATCTGAGTCTGAATTTTACAAAAATATTCTTTCAACAGGTTTCTTTGAGGACTTCGGATATGAAACAACAGATACGGAAGGTAACCTTATTTTCGTAGAAGCCCCTGATGGCGATGGAGAGGAGGATATTGGTGCTCAATTTATTGAATCCGCAGAAGACATTCGCGAATACCTCGAAGATGTATGTGACTATGTTGTGCACGTAAACTACACCGCCAATACAACATCAACTCATACCATCCCAACAGCATTTCAGTCTGGCCCATTTTATGGTAGCTATAGCTCTTATCTTGGCTCCTATCAGTGGTTATCGACTGAAGAATCTGACGCACATTATTCAATTGACAATATAGTTGCGAACATCAATGAAGGTCGGTTTCTCGTCTTCCATATAGATCACGGTGGATCAAGAAACATGAGGTATCTATCTGGTCGATATGATAAACAGGAAGGATGGGTATTTCCGAGATTCAACACTTCACATGTCCCAGGATTAACAAATATTGAATTATTACCATTATTCCTCAACCTTGACTGTAGTACGGGATGGTTTGATGGAGAAACAGATCCTGTACTGTTTGCAAATAACGAGGAATGCCTTGCAGAAGAGTTGTTGCGGTCGAAGACGGGAGGTGCAATCTCGGTCATTGCTTCATCGAGAATATCGTATATGGAGGATGCTCGTGCATTGCTGCGGGGAATAATTAACGCATTTTGGCCCGGTTACATAGATATCAGTAGTACACCTATCTCACCGATCTACGAAATGGGGGCTGCTCTTCATTATGGAAAAATAGAGGATATTATCTCATGGAGTTACTCTGCAGAGCAACAGACTACTGAATGTACCTTCAAGATGTATCACTTGTTTGGAGACCCAACTACTCAACTGTGGACTGAGGAACCGAGAGATCTTGTTGTGGAATATCAGAGTATAATCGCGACACCAGGAAGTACAGACCAACTAGCGGTAAGAGTAAAGGATCCAGATGGAGTCTACGTAGATCATGCAAAAGTATGCCTTCAGCAGAATACGGATGTTTACCTCGTGGGGTACACGAATTACCAAGGATATGTGGTTTTCGATTTGGAGGGTCATACTGTAGGAGAGATGAACATAACTGTTACGAAACATAATTTCATACCCCATGAGAGTTGGATCAAAGTTGTCGAAAGTAGTGCAACTCTAACTGCATCTCCAAATCGTCAGAATCAGGGTCAGAACGTTATATTTACTCTTGAGGGCTTCTCAGACGGTGAGGACATAATATTCACCTTTGGAACATCTACCGTTTTCGAGTACTCAGATCCTTCCACAGTCAAATCATTTGAAGTTCCAGGAGGTGTTACAGGCCCTATCAATGTGGTTGCGAATGACACAGACGGAAATTTAGCAACAACAGTTGTCTATTGTCTGCCTGACAAGTTTCCAGATCCATCCGTTAGGGATAGCAGGGGACTAGCAAATATAGTGATTTCCTATTACGATGCAACTAATGCATTAATCACTGCAGATCCAATGAATCTACAGGCAGGTCAAAGTTATGTCGTAAATGTTGAAGTATTCAATCTTGCAGATACTTCAACTACGAATAACTATGCATTGGATACTCACCTCTACCTTTACTATCATGCTTACGGAGCGGGGCTAGCAGAACAGCCAATTGGTACTCCACATCCTAGGGTTGAGAATGTTGTTACTAGCAAGACCTTTGGAATAGAATGGATGCCAGCGGACACTGGAAGTACATGTATAATTGTAAAAATAGCACAAGAAAACGATGCAAACTGGAACAACAATATTGCGAGACTTAATGCCCATGTAGAAAGAGTATATTCTCCTGGAAATGTTAGTTTTCTCATTGGTAACAACGAAACAATTAGGAGTCATGTCTTCCTTGAGCTTAGGCAGATTGGTGATTATTCAGACTATTGGGATGCGAGCATAAGAGGACATTCGTCATGTTGGATAGAGCCAGGTGATATCGAGTTTGTTGAGTTCATTATTGATGTCCCGGACACAGTATATGTTGGTGAATCAAGATTGTTCATTGTAAACATAATGAAGAATGGAGCGCCTGTAGATGGAATAATCATCAATGTGACTAAGGCATCAGCTCCTTCAAATGACACACCCCTCAATCCGTTGGAAGCTTTACTAGAATGGTTATCAAACCCAATAAACCAAATGATTATAGGAGCCTTCCTAATAGTTTCGGTTATCTGCATTGGTGTGATTGTAAAGAAACGATGAGTATATTATGTTCTTATGCACATAATAATCAATCTTTTATTGGATGAGTGACTTAGTTTTGAAATAATTCGTGTCCTTAGGAGGTATATTCTATGCCGTGTGGCAATTTTAACGAACGTGAAACAAGACGTGCATTTAGGACTCTTATTCGGCTTCTTATCTACGATGCTGAGTTAAGAATTCAATTATCTCAACTTGTGCAGGAAAGAGTTGAAAATGGAATAAAAATCCCGGACATCTATGATCCAGTCCCTGGAAAGAATGTGGACTCAGTGGCAAATCTATCGACTCTTCCTGCGTGGGCTTATCTGAAGAGTCATGATAGTGAAAAGGGTGCATGGTTTATTGCTGAAGTAGCATGGGAGATGGAGAACCGTCCTCTAACCAAGAAGTATTACCCCTATTGGAGAAATTTTGAGATCAGCGAATACGTAATCAGAAAAATCCGAAGACAGATGGAATCATCAAAGCAAACAGCAGCTGGAGTAGAATACTGGTGGAAATACTTAGTTCTATGCCATGTAATTCACGGGCTAGGACCTTGGCCAGTTGGTGATTCTATCGACGATGACCAATCGGGTCAGCTTTCAACCAAAACTGAAACGAGCAAAGAATTAAGAACATTCTCTACGGGGCCATTCCCAAGAGGAGACGGTACGGGATAATCTTAATCTCTGCATCATTATCCTTCACT
The DNA here is from genome assembly GCA_048884945.1 of Candidatus Thorarchaeota archaeon. GTDB lineage: Archaea > Asgardarchaeota > Thorarchaeia > Thorarchaeales > Thorarchaeaceae > SMTZ1-45. Next base: position 4,840 of record JBHLQJ010000145.1, read on the forward strand.
GGTGAGTCTATTCAACGGTCCAGATAAGAAGGAAGAACCAGGTTCCGTACTAATCGCACTAATCTCATAGAGTGTTTCATTGAATGATTCAATATCATTTTGAAATCTTGTAACTAGTGCCTTTAATACGAGACATTGACCAAGTATTCCTGGCAAATCATCTGCTCTTGCTTTCTCTTCGAGATGACGTAACCAGTTCAAAGCCACATCATTGACTGGGCTTGCTGAAGTAAGGACCGTGATGGCGTCTAATTGAGCCAAATAATGCATGAAAATAAGAGAATTCTCGTAGAAAGGCTTGCCTTCATATAGATCCATAGCATCTTCTATATTCTTCTTTCCCGCATCCAGATTCCCATCTATCATATCTTTTACACCAGTAACAAAATAGAACCAAGCAAGAATTCCTTCCATTCCAGATTTCAAGACCATTTCACGAACGGAATCAAGAAGTATAGCTGCTTCGTTACTTCGATTCATAAGACAATATGACCAGGCTTGATTTAGGATAGAGCGTGGTTTTAGACCGGGATGTGCTTCAAAATCCTGCTCTGCAAGTTTTGCCCATTCAAGCCCGGATTCAGGTTCTCCAATTGCATTGTATACGGTTGACAACATTAAGGCATATATGCCCAATGACAATCCTAGGTTTTCACGAATTCTAATAACCTCCAAATTGCGTTCAATGGCAAAGTTGTATTCCCCCCTTATCGCATCTAGCCGACTTAGGTTGAATAGGATGGAGGCTATCCCAACCTCGATTCCAAGTGTGGTCATGATATCTTTAGCTCTAAGCAATACACTCCTTGCTTCAATCAGGTCTGTTCTATGAAGATATTCTGCTTTTGACCTTAGATGATATGCAAGCCGTACAATATCATTTGACTTCTCAGCATACTCTATAGAGAGTTCATTACATCTTACAAGCTCGTCAAAATCCCCGTCTCTTTGTGCTCTCTCAGAATAATAGTCATAGAGAATATTATTGAAAAAATCAAGCTGAGGGTTGCTTTGAATTAGAGATTCCATTTCATCTACATTCTTGGAATCGTAGAGTCTTTTTGGGTAATGCAGCAAATCAACCTCGAATTTCAGACATCTCATTTCAAGTGCCAACCAATCGGGAGGATTTGTTTCAAGTACTGCATCCACAGCCTCGTGGGCTTTTTGAACATGATCAGAATTTCCTTGAAGCACGCTGGCATAAAATAGTGAGGGACGAATTAGTTGGAGCTTCCCGAATTTGTCAGCTATTTGTTGGACCGTTTCAATATCAAGTAGAAGTCCTGAATGATGAAGTGCAAAGTAAGCCAGAAGCTCTGTAGGGTCCTCATGTAGAACAGTGTTTTTCAATTTGCTGACGAAATCATGGTAGTTGTCTGCCTTTTCCATGATACTCTGCATAATTCTTCTTGTTTCGTCATCGAGAAAAGGAAAGTACTGGGTAATTGTCCCGATAGGCTCCAAAGGCAGCAATCTCCCATTCAGCCAAACTGATTTTATTTGTATTCGCTTTTAGAAGAGTCTTTCGACTACTCAATTTAGCTAAATCTGTTTCTTTATTCTTGGCAGGACTTTCTTGCTTCCAGATGAATCGCTCTCTATTTCGAGCCTAGGCATTCATCTGGTTCAAGAGAATCCTTATTGATTCCTTCAAAAACCCGAGGCCGGGCTCAAGAGAGAGCTTGCGAGCCTCGTTGATGTTTTCCAATGCCTCCGTGTGATCCCCGTGTTCGAATTCATATTGAGCCTCAAGCATGAGAAACTGACCAAGAATACCCGGCAAGTCTTCGTCCCTAGACCTTGCTATTAGCTGTCTTGTTAGTGGAATGCTCTCATCTCCTAAAAATTCTGAAAGTGGTTTTCTGGAGATTTCCAGCCTTGCCAGATTATACTGGCAAAGATTCGTATGTACTCCACGGCCCAATTTGCCAAATATATTCAAGTATATCGTTTTCTCCAAAATGCAAGAGAATCAAGGAAAAGGCCACTGCTAAATCCTCCTTAATAGTTCATCCAAGAACTCATTCAGGAAACCAAGATGGCTGCTACTGCACAGGTTTCTAATAATGTCAACGGAACTTCTTAGTGTTTCATCATCATCCTTGGATATAGCCAGTTTTGCCTTGAGAATATTCGCCAGCCCTAGGAAACCAGGTAAGTCATCAGATTTGGATCTCTCCTCGAGAAGACTTAGCCATGGCAATGATTCGTACCTAATCCTTGAATCAGTGTCAACGGTGGCACGATGGATATCAATCTGAGCTAGATAATACAAAAAAATCAATCCGTATTCTATTGAGGACTTTTCTTCAAAGAGATCAAGGGCATCCTTGATACTACTGGCGGCTGAGGTGAGATTGCCCTCCAACATGTCCAAGACACCAGTGACAAAAGACAGCCAAGCCAAGAGTGGGTCCAATCCTGACTTCATGACATCCTCTCTAATAGAATCGACTAGAAGAGTCGCCTCTGTTGTTCTCCCAAGAAGTGCTAGAGCCCATGCTTGATTGAATATCGCGCGAGGTTTCATCCCCGGGTACACATCGAAATCGACTTCTGCATACCTTGCCCATTCTAGACCTTCGTCTGCATGTCCAATTGCATTATAGAGAGTTGATAGAAGGACAGCATTAGA
>JBHLQJ010000146.1:0-7472 GCA_048884945.1 Candidatus Thorarchaeota archaeon
CTTCGATCTTCGAACCTCGGAAACCTAGCAGGACTCGGAGCAGATAGATAAACAGACCAATGAGTCCCATAGAAAAACAGAGATTATATGCAAGCTCACCTGACAGTAACCCAAAGAATTGGTTTCCAAGGAGGGGGAAGAAGGGATTCATCTCAACATAGAGGAATGAGTCAAGGAATACGTGTGAGAAAGTACCTATAAAACTAGCAGGTATGATGTGCTGAAACGAAGACTCTTGCTTCAGTCCAAAGAGGGATACAAACCTATTGAGATATTTCCTAAAAGGGTATATCCCAATTGAAAGTACAATAGCCACAATTGTTGCTCCTACATATGTATGGAAGAAACCATGTAGTGGTAGTTGTAGATTAAAGATTATCACTGAAAGAGGTTCAAAATCTAAAATTACACTAGCAATCATCACCGTTGAAAAGTCGATGAATGGTAATAGAAGTGCTCCAATCAATAATGCAGGACCAAAATGGTATGGTGTGAATGGCATTGTACATTCCCAAACTAATCTAATCGGTTGAATCATATATGTGAGTAACGTAATGAAATTTCTTACCAGATGTGGAAATAATGAAGAAGATGTACATTGGAATGGGTGCTGCAGTTGAGATGGATGGAAAGTTCCTGATTCTAAAGAGGAGTGATTCGAAAGATTTCGCTCCTAATGCATGGGAAATAATCACAGGTAGACTTGAAGAAGAAGAGAACCCAAATGACGGGATTCTGCGGGAGATATTCGAAGAAACAAATCTTGAAGCAGAAATCATTATGCCAATCGAAACAGGCTTCTTCTATAGAGGAGGGAAAGAGTTTCCAATGGTATACATCTCGTATTGGTGCAGGTACATTAGCGGAAACATCAAACTAGGCACTGAACATAGCCAGTTCAAATGGGCATCAATAGAAGAGATTTTGAAAGAACCAACTATGAACCATTTTCGCCAGTTATTTGACAAGATAATTCAACTGAAACAACACCTCTCAACCAACTTCATGTTTCAGTAGTCTGAGATTATTCAGAATCATTAAAAGATACTAGAACGTCATCATCATTGTCTACTAGACTAATGAGATTGGAATCTTCATCATCGCGGACCCGTATCATTGAGATCCATCCCATTGGGATTACACTAGAGTGAACCGGACGTCTTGGACCAACAATGAAGTAATCTTCGCCAACATAGATGATTCTAACTCCATGAGTTTCAGCGACCATATTGTCCCTATCATCTGAGTGTCCATAAGCGCTGGCACAAAGGTATACATCAACAAGACACTCAGATTCAGCCATGTAATTCAACATCTCTCTCCAGTCTTTTCCAAATGCAAGCGTGCTCTTTACTTTGCTCAATCATTCGAGCCTCCGTGTCATGTTATTCTTTGTTGTGAACATATAAGACAACAATGAAAGAGGAGAGGTCTTCCTCGAATTGAACGATGCTGGCAAGACTTGCCTGAAATTGCTCGTATGAACAATGTTCTCGATTTGAAAGACTCTAGATGTTTGTCCCTGTATCAATCTCTCTGATTCTTGCTAATACTTGCTTTTGTAATGATATAACTCCAGGTGAATCATGGATACTAAGAGCGTAAATCAGTGTATTTCGAGCTTCGCTAGTTTTCCCTTGTGCCAATAGGAATTCGGCTTTCAAAAGTGCATGTTGAATAAGAATTCCTGGGAGTTTTTTGGAGCGTGCGATGTCTTCTAGGTACGTCATCCATTGGCCAGATGTATCACTGGTTTGATCGCCACCACTTTGTTTGAATGATTCAATCTCTCCACGTACCAAGGCTAGCAATACCCTATTCATGAATTCTTGAGTTTTCGTACGTTCGCAAATTTCCAAAGCACTCCTGAGAGTTTCAATCGCGCTTGCGGGTTCGCCTGAAAATATTTCATGAAGACCTGATACAAGATAGAAGAAGGCAATTTCTCGCTCTTGGCCACTTCTGAACGCCATTTCTCTGGATGTGTCAAGATGTATTGCAGCTTCATCTAATCGACCAAGCAATGTGAGTGCTCGTGCCATTGCTGAGTGAGTCCAAGTATCACCTTCGGACCCCTGATTCATATGCCATTCAAGAGCCCACTGTGCCCAATCAAGTGCTTGCTGCGCGTCATTCAGGTCAGAGCAGATATGCGAGAGGGTCACTGCGTGACGATCACTGACCTCATCCAAAGATGCTGAGAGTGTTCGGGCTTCATCATAGAATGCTATTGCAAGGTCGTACTCTCCTAGTATGACAGAAACCCAACCCATTTCAGTAAGCGCTTGGGCCGTGTGAAATGGAGTTCCTAATTGATTTGCGATATTATATGCTTCTTCAAGATGCTGTGAGGCTAAAAGCGGATTAGTATTCATAGTGAACATACCAAGCCATCGATACAACCAGACTGCTTGGTAGAGATTGTCGTATTTTAAAGCTAAGTCAAGACCTTCTTGGCAGATTCGTATCACCTCAGGGAGATTCCCTTCTTGCTCGTAAATGAGCCGACATTCAATGTGATGGATATACGGACTATAGCATGAGAGGTCTGAAGACGTTGCTAGTAACCCTTTAGCTTCATCCAACGCTGCAGGTCCTTGAGGTGTGTGCAAAAGAGCATATGCTTTGAGTAATAGGAGATTCATCTTTATCCAGTCTGAGGGATTATCATACATTGCTAGTTCTACAGCATCTTGGATATGATGTGAGAATGCCAACCGGTCACTACGAGTCCGGATAGGATAGGTCCAGGGTTTAACAAAGGGTTCTTCGCCATACTGACTCGCAATCTTATCAATCACCTTGGTTTCTCTGAGCTCCCATGCGTGAATAATTGCGATGTGAGCTAATTCAGATGAAATATCATTGGCGCAGACATGTTCTCCAAGACGAATGACAAATTCATGATAAGTTTCAGTCGAAGATGCAATTTCATCAATGATGTCCTTATCATCACTATTGATGAACTTATGACACATTGTGATTGTTCCCAATGGCTGCAAGTGTGCACCCCACATGGATGGCGTGTGGCTAAAGCTAGAGACATACCTTAGAGATGAGTCTTTCGAATATATTTTTGAGCTTATGCACTTATGAAAATAACATATATTGAAGCTATACAATGGAAAATGCTAGTTTCGAATGGCAAAATGAGGGGTATATATGCAATCAATCCCAAGAATGACTCCCACCTTTAAAAAAATCATGAGAAGATTGTTGAAAGACGATATGTTCTATGCAGACTTGATAAAAAATGCAAAAGGAACAATCGGGTATGATGCCAAATTTATGACTGCTGATGAATTGAATTTTCTCAAAGACTTAGGAAAGACCGATGTGAAGACCAAATTCAACATTTTGAAAGACCTAATTGAAACTGGTGAAAAACCACGAAAACCACCAGCTTGGATATAGAGAGGAGTTGAGTTGATATTATGGCGAGAATAGATGCGGATAAAATTATAGCAAGGATGTTGAGGGATCGGGCCTTCCTAGAATCGATGAGAGACAAAGGACCTGCTATTGCAATAGATGATGAATTCTATGATGGCGCTTGGGACGATCTTACTCCTGAAGAACAACAGTATTTTCTGAGTCTAAATTATCAAGCAATAATAGACAGCCAGGATAGTTTGGATGGAGAACTTCAACCTTACTCATCATCTCAGTTCTTCATAACCGATTGATAATCATTTGAGTAATAATAAAGGCAATTAGGAAATCACTGTTTGCATTTATTTTAAGTGTAAACAGACAGGAAGTGAGTCGATTTCAGTGAAAGTGACATTGATTGCAGTACACCAATTATCAATGGAAACTAAGATTCCACTCTTCAGATGCCTTGGCGTGCTTGCATTGTCATCGGCACTTAGTCTAGAGTCAGTAGATGTCGAAGTGCTAGACTTGTCAAATCTAAATGTCGGAGAAAATCAGGATTACGATGAAGCTCTGGATAAAGTGACTGACGCAATCATATCCACAAATCCAGAGATTGTGGGTCTATCAACAATGTCCAACAATATTGTGGTCGCGTTGGAGATATGCCGCAGAATAAAGGAATTGCAGCCTGACGTCGTTACAATCCTCGGAGGACCTGGTGCGTCTTTCAGTGCGAGGGAGATTTTGGAGTCCTTCAAGCAGATTGATATCATTATCCGTGGCGAAGCTGATGTATCATTTCCAAAGCTGATTGTACAGATTCAGAGTACTGAATCAATAAGCCAAATCAAGGGAGTTGTTAGCAGAGAGGGTAGTCAGATTCTTGATAATGGATGGTCAGATCCAGTTGATGACCTGGATAGTATTCCCATTCCTGGCTACAAGATTTGTAGTGAGGACGTTGATTTTGATGAGCCGGTGTCAATCGAGATGGGGAGAGGATGTCCATTTGCTTGTACGTTTTGCTCCACATCAAGTTATTTCAAGAGAAAATTCAGAGTGAAATCAGTAGACCGGGTTCTTTCTGAAATCAAGCTGGTCAAAGAGAAATTTGGACAAGAAAGAAGAATCAAGATGAATCATGACCTGTTGACATTCAACAGGAAATACATTGTTTCACTATGCGATGCTTTATCCGACCTAGACGCTCCAATCAGATGGGGTTGTAGTGCACGATTAGACTCGTTGGATAATGAAATACTGAGTAGAATGAAAGAAGCTGGATGCGACAGGATTTACCTTGGAATAGAAACTGTAACAGAGAGAATGCAAGAGATAATCAACAAGCGACTCGACCTCACAAAACTCGATGAAACCGTAGAGGCTGCAATTGAACTTGGTTTCACATTGATACTGTCTTTCATTATTGGATTCCCTGAGGAAACATATGAGGATCAAATTGCACTTTGGGATTATATTTTTAGAATAAAATCAATCCATCTGCTCAGGGTCAAGACACAGATACATTCGCTTGTGCCCGAACCTGGGTCAAAGCTCTTCAATAAAATGAAGAACAACCTAGTTTATGATGACTATGGTGGACCAGGTCATTCAGACTTTCCTCCGGTTCATTGGAGAGAGCTTCGTGATATGATCAAGAATCATCCAGAGATTTTTCCTACTTACTATTATATCAGAAGCCAAAATATTCAGCGGCAGAACATTTTGAAACAAGTTTTCTTGGGACAAACTGTTAATGATTTTTCAAAATCCAGTATGCAATTCGCATATTCTTTACTCGGTAACAAAGTTCCAAGAACTTTGATTAAGAATATTGACGAGATCGAACTTCCTCAGGCAAGTTGGCCAAAGATGGATTACAGAGAAACCATAAAGTCAATTCAAAAAATCATCTTCAGGCTGTTTGAGGATGAGGATTCAAAGCTTCAATACGAATCCATTGTTAAAGCGGAGTTAGCGAATATTGAGGTTATGAGAAACAAACCAGATTACTCCGAATTCATTGAAGTATGGTATCATCCATTGCATCTCATGAGAAAAGTCATAGGACTTGACTATGATTTGAAGCAACTCGACAAAAGACAGAGAACAATCTGTATCTACTGGGATGAAAAAGCTCAATGTATTGGATATTCTGAATTGACCGATGACCTTGTCAAACTACACAGGCTTTCAAAATAATTTGTGAAAAAGAATAACGAAATCCCCCGACCACCCCGTTGAGAACAGAAAGAAGGAGAACTAATCCAATCTTCATGTTCGGGGGACTTCTCTTATAATGTAACATTATTACGTAATATATCTTTCGCTTTTATATACCATTACCAAAAAGTATATTACGTGTTACGTGTATTAGTATTTCAAATGTTGAGGAGATTCAGAGATTCGATGATGGCGTCATACCTGAAATTCTTGGTTTGTAGCGACTTCATAACAATGACTTTCACTCTGAATTCCAAAGCCACATGGAGGTAACATAGTATGTTTAACAAAAGAACCCACAGGGTTGCATTTGCTATGGGAGTCTTGCTTGTCATATCAATAGCTGCAGTCGGTTCAATGATTGCAATAGCTTGGACAAGTATGAACAACACAATGGATGTAACTACAGATAGTTACTCCACTGAGGGATATATTGAACAGACTAATACAGTTCTAGCTTTCAAAGATGCAATGCGAGTGATCCACTTCAGAGAGCCAGTCAGGACTGTTGATTATCGAGATGCTGTACGCGTCATTGACTTCAAGGACGCCGCACGCGTGATTCACTTCAGAGAGCCTGTCAGGACTGTTGATTATCGAGATGCTGTACGCGTCATTGACTTCAAGGACGCCGCACGCGTGATCCACTTCAGAGAGCCTGTCAGGACTGTTGACTACCGAGATGCCGTACGAGTTATTGACTTCAAGGACGCAATGCGCGTGATCCACTTCAGAGAGCCTGTCAGGACTGTTGACTACCAGGATGCGATGCGTGTCATTAACCTAAAAGACGCTGTTCGAGTGATTCATATCAGCCCTCTGCAAGTATTAATTTGATAAATAATGATAACAGAATCATTTCATGATCTATTAGATAGATTCACCCCTGAAAAATAGCGAGAGAAGGAGAACTCTGATTTATTTTTCTTGAAATGCTTCAAATGCATGTTTCTTAGCAGAGTCGCGAAGTTTTCGAATATCAGTAGCTTGTGACTTAATCTCTTCAAAAAGATTGATTCGTGCAGATATTGCTTGTTCAACAAAAGCAGAAACAGCCTCAGAACGGCTCTTGAAGATTTCAAGCTCTACCAGAGCATCGAGGATTTCTACAATGTCACCACTCATTCTAGTCATAACTGAAACTTCTCTCTTCTTGTAACTGAGATCCTCATCAGACAATCGACCAAGAAGTTGTTCTCTCAGACTTAATTGTAAACCATCGATGTTAGATGCTTTCTTATTTTCTGCCATCTTCTTAACCTCAAACATTTCATGTAAACATACAACGTAGATGCTTATATCTGTTTTTCACGTAATAGTATTACGTTATTCACAATATAAATTCCATGGTGTAGGAAAAAACCACGCGCCTATTATAAAATAAAGAAATCTGAATAGGTTTGGATTAACATTGGCTGCAAACTATTGGAAATGAGCAATATTTTCAGCATTCATGTGCTAAACAAGAATTAATCAAACATATATTTTGGGAAATATCTTAGTTACCTATGCAAACAGTCTTATCTATGATTAACAGGCCGCTCGACGTTTCAAAAAGTCCTCCATGGACAGGGTGCCGCATATGCGCATATTGAAAATGCAGTCGAAGTTTCTCGAGGTTTTTCTCGAGAGTCTGGACAAATTTGGCAGCCTATATGGACCCAAACATAAGAATGGTGTGTTGTCCTTTGACCGGCTCGAGAATATTTCAGAATTGGTCTTATCTGATAAACACCCCATGATACCAATCAAGAAACTCTTTCATCCAATGCAGTTCACAATGATGCATTTTAACGAAACAGGTTTCTCTCCAGACTATTCTGTAATTGAGAAAAGGGTGGTGTTGGGAGTTCATCCTTGTGATATACACA
>JBHLQJ010000147.1:0-7374 GCA_048884945.1 Candidatus Thorarchaeota archaeon
TGCAACTTGAATTGGAGCAACTTCAGGTGGAAATTGAAGCCAGTCAGTATCACGTTCTTTACTCTCAGGTCGAAATGAATTGTCAATTAGGCAGAACAGGGGTCTCTCAATACCAAATGCAATCTCAAGCACTTCAGGTACGACTTGTTCTTTGTCTACTTTGACACTGAGGTTTTGTTTGGAAAACTCTTGGTGACGTGATAGATCATAGTCACCTCTGTCGTGAACACCGCAACACTCAACCCATCCAAAACTATCGGTGTGTATCTCTATATCCCAAGCGTCAGCAGCATAATGAGCCCGTTCAGTGGGCAGGTGTTGACGTAGACGCATTTTGTCTTCAGAAAAGCCCATCTGACGAAAGATATTGTATGCTAGATGAACACACCACGCATAGGCGGGTTTCTGAAAATTGCCCTTTCTGACAGCTTCTGACATCTTTGTCATGATAGAATCAAACTTGCCTTTTTGTTGAGCTTGGTATGTTACAAGAGGTAGTTTCTCATCTTTAATCTGATGAAACTGAGGCCAATCCATCTCATCTTTTTCCAGGAGAAAAATCTGGCCTTCTGTCTGGGTGAACTCTCGCAGACGAAGCATTCCTTGTCTTGGTGAGATTTCATTCCGATATGCTTTGCCAATTTGAAAGACAGATGCAGGAAGTTTGTCCCTGAAGAAAGTAAGAAAGCGTTTGAACAAGAGATATGTAGTGGTTGCTGTTTCAGGTCTAAGATATGCCTCTTGATTTAGACCCAATCGCGTCTGCATCATTAGATTATATGCTTGAACAGGACCAAGATTGCCCTTACATGATGGACACACAAGCCCAATCTTTCTGATAGTTTCAGTGAGACCATCGGCGGTTAAGCCAGCAATGTTTGTTTCTGGAGATTTTTCAGTAATCAGATTATCAGCACGGTAAATCTGTCCACACTTCGTGCATTGTGTTACGGGATCAATAAAACCCTCAAGATGTCCCGATGCTCTCCAGACATCTACTGGACTTACAGTAGGACACTCAACCTCCCAAAAGTTGGCACGCACAAAAGCAGTGCGTATTTGATTCTCGAGTCTATTCTTGAGCAATTTACCAAGTGGACCCAAGTCATAAAATCCAGAGCTACCTCCGTAAATCTCAGGAGATGGTCCCCAAATGAACCCACGTTTCCTAGCTAGGCTCATAATGATTTCATTGAAGTCTCGCTCTGAATTCATTGTGCTCACCCACTCAGCATGCTCGCTGGTTTGAGTCTTAAACCCTATGGTCGAACTTTTATGGAAAACTAGAGGATTGTAGCTGATATGCGAGGTTGAAAAGATGGTTGATGACTCTAGGATTACAGGTTTCTATAAACTCTCCAGAGAGGAACGAGTCAAAAAGCTGAAAGAAGTCACAGGACTTAGTGATGAAGAACTGGAACCATTAGTTGATCCAGGTAAGGTGGATATGGGAGTTCTCGACCATATGATTGAGAATGTTGTTGGGTCAATGACACTCCCGCTTGGCATTGCTACTAACTTTCTGATAAATGGAAAAGACTACTTAATCCCCATGGCTATTGAAGAGCCATCAGTCGTTGCTGCCGCCAGTAATGCCGCTAGAATGGCAAGAGATCATGGTGGTTTTACTGCCACAGACACTGGACCAAATATGATAGCGCAAATCCAAACCATTAATGTCCTAGACCCTGAAGCTGCAAAGGTAAAGATAACGGAGGCAAAGGAAGATCTTCTCGCATTTGCGAATGAGCAAGATCCAATTCTCGTACGTTTTGGCGGAGGGGCAAAAGATCTACGAGTGAGAATCTTCGACTCTAAAGTAGGGATCATGGTAGTTACTGAGTTAATAGTGGACACACGTGATGCTATGGGCGCAAACGCGGTGAATACTATGGCTGAGGCACTTGCACCAAGAATTGAGAGAATAACAGGTGGAAGAGTAATCCTCCGGATTTTATCCAATCTCGCAGAGTTTAGACTTGTCCGGTCAAGTGCTACATTCGACAAAGAGCAGCTTGGAGGCGAAGAAGTCGTAAATGATATTATCGCCGCATGGGCGTTTGCTGAAGCTGATCCTTATCGTTGTGCCACTCATAATAAAGGAATTATGAACGGAATTGATGCAGTGGTAATTGCGACTGGTAATGACTTTCGGGCAATCGAAGCTGGTGCTCATAGTTATGCCGCACTGAATGGATATAGCTCATTAACCAAGTATGAGAAATCGCAAGATGGACATCTTGTTGGAAGTATTGAGATTCCTATGGCGGTAGGTCTTGTTGGCGGGGCAACCAAAGTGCATCCTGCAGCTAGGGCAAGCGTGAAGATTCTCGAGGTGAAAACTGCTACGGAGCTAGGTCATGTCATTGCTAGTGTAGGTCTTGCACAGAATCTTGCTGCACTTCGAGCATTAGCTTCTGAGGGCATTCAAAAAGGACACATGGCACTCCATGCACGAAATGTTGCAGCTACTGCTGGAGCTCGTGGAGACCTAGTTGACATAATTGCGGAAAAACTGGTCAAAGAAAAGAATGTAAAAGTTGAACGCGCTAAAGAGCTCTTGGAAGAGATACAGAATTAACGGAAATTAAATGGTGTCGGGAACCTATTGGTCCCCGACTAATCGATTTCAATCTTGGAAAAGGGTCGAGCCAGCAGGGCTAGTTCTCGCGAATTAATCCTTACATTGCTCCCGGATATCGAATCCTACGTAGCTTAATGCATTGAATTATGGTAATCTGTATTTAAATTACGTGTAAGCTTGTTTTATTCTGTAATATTTAATTTGTGCGTAGTAACAAAATGTTAGTTGTACATCCATGTAAAACAATCATAATCTTTTGCAGGTATCAAAAGAGTATGGTCAGAGTGTCGATAAATCGTGCTTTCTACGTCGGAGCTACATTTTTGTAGCGCACAGACACTTTACGCATAACCTGTTTGGGCTTAGAAATGAGTCCTTTTAATCTAATTACGGGTAGGTCGAGATAACGTGGAAGATGAATGTTCTCAATGGGAACGATTGGCCAACGAGTTTCTAGAAACTGAGATGTACTATCAAGCTGCAAACCAGTTCAAAAACGCCGCAAGCTGTTTTCTTGATAGAGTGCTTGAAATGACTAAGAAAGCAGCAGAGTATTATCACATGTATGCGGAGGAAAGAGTTGAGCATGATGACCACCGAGCCGCTGCTACAGCATATCTCGAAGCTGCCTCACAATATCGACAAGTTGGTGATTTTTCCACTGCGTTGACCCTATATGAAAATGCGGCAAAAGAAGCTCTCTTAGAGAGGATGACAGAAACTGCAGCTCAAGCTTATCTTTGGGCGGCTTTCGCCTGTCACAAGACAGGAAACCGTACATATTTCCTAACTGCTGCTGAGAATATGGGAAACCTTTACGACAAAGCAGCAGACAAAGCAATTGATGATGGAAATGCAGAACGAGCTGTGATTAATCTGTCTCTTGCGGCTATGGGTTTTGCTACAATTGAGAGAACGAATAAAGCGAAGGAGCGAATCGAGAAAGCAAAGAAAATCATCACAAAGACTAGATGGGACTGGCTTAAAACACTTCTTTCCTTTAGTGAAGCTCTTACTGAAAATAACCTAGATAATGCTGAAGATATGCTTAGGGAATTTAAAGAAGAAGAGGCAATTGAACAAGTTATGAGTGCTTGTCTCAGTATTAGATCGGAAATTGAGCGAAAGAAGAGAAAGGCTATGTAGGATTATCCTACCCTGACCATTGATGTCTTCACGACTTCTTGTCCTAATCGGCCATCCACAACTTTGATGGTGACTAACTCCTCTCCTTGACCAACTGCTCTTACAAAAGCTTGGAAATGCACTCTTTCTCCACTACCTAGGAAGTGAACCAGTTTGGACTCATTCCCTAGAGAAAGCTCAAGACCATCTGACAGTTCTATCTTTGTTTCAATATTCTCAGCAGGTCCATCACCCTCGTTGAGAACAGTCACTTGCAGGATTGCCTCATCTCCAAGATTGCATGAAACTCTTTCAGGGGTTACTTCCAGTTTTAGATTAGATGGTGCTTTTGCAATCTGAAAGCTTAGAGTATTGCTATGTTTATTGACCAGTACTTTATCTCCCTCAAAGGTGACTGTGAATGGTCCGATACTTCCCTCACCACTTAGTACAGGTTTGAACTCAAGCAGCCAGGATTCTTCTTTTGATGGGCTCAGGGCGTATTCTGGTTGTTTTGTCATAATGACGCTGTTTGAAAGTGAAAGTCTATGATCAATAATTTGTACTTCAACTGGACATCTGTATCTAAGTTCAATCTCTATGGGTTCTTTGACATTCACTTCTTTTTGTTTAGCTCCAGCCCAATCTAAAACAATCTCTGTCTGGAGAGCGAGTTTTGTCGAGGCAATAAGAAAATCAAAAAGAGGTTTCTCAAAAGCATTTGGTCTAATGTTCTTCGCAGCATTTTCGAATTGATCTGATGGAACATCAATACCTTCACATAAAATATTCACGCAAAACTCAGCAAGAACGTAGATAGAGTCTTTTTTTGATGATGTGTCCTGTATCCGTTTCTCAGCCTTGCGCATTAGATTTATTGCAGTACTGAAGTTTCTTGCAGATAGATAACCTGCAATTGCTACGCCTAAAGATCTATTTGATTCCTTGGGTTTTTTCTCTCGATGAAGATGATCTGACGATTCTGAATAGAGCCCTCCGGCTTCATCATACCTTCCTTCTTGGAGAAGGCATTCAGCAGCAGCAACCTTCATTTCGGAGCATCGTGTGTGGTTATTATTCTCAAGAGCACAATATGCAGCCTCGCGAAAGTATTTGACAGCAAAATCAGTTTGCTCAATTTCAAGAAAGCAACGAGCTGCCTTCTCATATTCTACACTTGCGTATTCTGGGTACCCTTCTTCAATTTCAATGAGCGCTTTATCGATGTATTTCTTAGCTTTCTTTGCTGGATCAGTTTTTAGAAATTTGAACATGGGTTATCGCCTCGAGCTGAAATTCTGAGCGCTTGAACATCAATCAGCTGATGCTATATTGGTTTCGGCAGGTAGAGATGCACAAGCTGAGATTAGAGTAACAATAAGAAAAAGTTTTGAAACCAACCCACACCAGCATAAGTGCGGTCATGGTTTTGAAGGTGAAAGTCTGTGAGCGAAATCCCACCATATTGGAATAATCAACAACTGAATCAATTCGAGGTCACCGTTAAATTAGTGAAGAAAGTTGATGAACTCTTTCACATCCTCATTAAAGAAAATGTAATCAGGCCTGCAGGAGGGGGACAGGCAGGTGAGAAGGGAAGGCTCTCGATAGGCAACAGCTCCACAGATATCATTGACACAATTGAAGATTCGGAAGGTGTCATCTTAGTTTCAAATGAGCCAATAAGAGGAGAGGGAATAGGATTTCTTGAAATCGATATGAATTGGCGTCTAAACTTAATGAGGAACCATACTGCAGAGCATCTACTTGTTTCAAGCATCAAAAAGAAGTTTGAAGAGATTACTGTAGGAAATCTTTGGATAGATGGGAGACATGGATCTGTTGAGATCATAGGTGTTGAACTTGATATTGAAACAGTGTTCGACGCAGAACTGGAACTCATGAGAATAATAGAAGAGGATTTGCCTGTTAGAAGCCATTTTGTAGATTCAGATCAAATTGATTCGTCTATTAGAAAACGTGAGGGACTTGAGGATAAATATGATCAGCTTCGTGTTGTGAGTGTAGGTGAAGTAGATAGCTCGGCTTGTTCAGGTATTCATGTTGCTAAAACAGGAGATATTGGATTCTTCAAAGTGATTGATGTGAAAACAAATGACATTGCAACACAAATTGAGTTCATAACAGGAATGGCTGCACGAATCCATGTTATCAATTCATACAACATGGCATTCCAAAGAAAGAATTCCTATCCATTTGAGATGGAACAATTAGGGACTGTTCTAGATAAAGCAAAACTGGCTATCGATGAAAAACATATGCTGATTGAGAAGGTCACACAAATACTAACTAGCGGTTCAACCGTAGAGCATATTGGAACCATCAATTACCAATATGAATATCTACCTGGCTATGAGCCAAGTTCATTAAAGATCTTAACAAATAGAATGCTACTTAAAGAACCAACAATTATTCTTCTTTTTTCTCCGGGAAGAAAATCGCAGGTGCTACTCAAAGTCAATAAGACCCCTCTGGAGGCCTCAGAGTACATTCTTAAACCATTACTCCAACTTGGCGGAAAAGGAGGAGGAAAAGGAGAGATATTTACGGGAGGTTTTGTTGATGTTGAAAATCCAGAAGAACTATATAACAAACTAGTGAATGAGGTTCGTATGATGATTGGATAATCTCGTCAATATTGTGGAAAAACTATGAATCGGTTTTTATTTGCAATTGATTAGTCGTTCACTACAAACCATGCTTCGTGGCTATCTCTGTCCAAAATTTCTTGACCGCCCATGGTACAGCGAGAAACTCTTCGCGAAACGTATCAAAATTCAAGCCTTTAATCATCATTTCCTGAGATGTACCAATACATCCCCGAGGCTCATCAAAATCAAAACAAACCTCTGCATATTTTCTATTTGTGTGGAGTAAATCAAGAATGACAGATTGCTTCTTCTCATCGGGCACATTGTCTAATGGATATACGGCAGCATAGACCTGGATCCATTTTTCACCAGGTCTAATGAAAACTGTATACTTGAATGACAGAGCATCATCTTCTGTTGATTCGCTTGCAGATAGTTCATCCTTCCTTTCGCTAAAGACGAGTTCAAAGACCCCTTCTTCTTCATTCCAGTAATACCTCATATTTAGGATGTCCAAATATTCCTCTATTTGGCTCCGAACATCAACCAATCTACTTCCTCCAAAACCATGTGGCGGGATTGATTGATTTAAGCATTTGCGAAATTAATCAGTAGCTAGTATATTCCCAATATATCTGATAAACTGACATTGTCGGTCTGCCTCCTCCTACATGAACCTCAGGAGGAATTGTGACGGTGTAGACCATCTCATAGGCTCTTGATGGGAGGTATATTGTCCAAAATGAAAACAGGTCATTAAAGTACACAAAATATGTACACCCATGCTCGCGTAGGTACGACAATGTTTCACGTGGAGTCATATTACCATGAATGATATCTGGACTCACAAGACCAGCTAAATCTATCATGGACCTGTTTGAAATAAATCTAACAGCGCCAGCATCGTGTGTTGCAAATACAGCATCTTCTGGTGTGTTCTCAGCCATCCAATAACCAATGTTAACATGCAAATCGTTCACTGTTTTTACTGCTCGCCCATAGTAAGTAGCTTGGTCAACATATTGAGGGACAAGGGGAACAATCAGAATGAAT
>JBHLQJ010000148.1:0-7259 GCA_048884945.1 Candidatus Thorarchaeota archaeon
GTTCTCTATACACCCCTATCAATGGCATTTGGTACTGTACCATTGAGTCTAGAGAACCAATAGGGTGAGGATTAAAGAGAATACCACAGCAATGAACAGGCTTCTTGACTCTCGTATATTTGTGCGCCAAATCGGATTCCACTCATCTCTAACATTCCAGACCCAAAGCAACTGAAAGAGCACCATTGTCGTGAATGTCGCAGTTTGTGCTAAGACAAGGGTTTCTGCATACTGCGGTAATAACCAATCTACAGAAGGACCCGTAATTGTAGGAATATGACCGATACCGGTCCAGAGAACATAGAGGTATACAGAACTTGCCGCAAAGGTCGCAAGCAAACCTCCGATCAAAATCATTCTAATCATACCTTTATCCAACATTCGAGCTCCTGGCTCTCTTGGGCATCGACTCATGATTCCTTTAGGTGGCGGATCAAATCCAAGTGCAAGAGCAGGAGGCCCGTCAGTTACTAGATTAATCCACAGAATCTCTACGGGCGTTAGAGGGATTGGTAGTCCAATCATTACCATGATGAATACAATGAGCACCTCGCCAGCATTTGCTGATAAAAGGAATCTGACGAACTTACGGATATTTGCATAAATCTCTCTTCCAACTTCTATTGCTGATACGATTGTAGAAAAATTATCATCAGTGAGAATTAGATCCGAAGCTTCCTTTGTCACTCCTGCACCACGTATGCCCATTGAGATACCTACATCAGCTGCCTTGATGGCCGGAGCATCATTAACACCATCCCCGGTCATTGCCACGACCTGTTTCTGTCGTTTCAATGCTTGAACAATTCTCAGTTTATGTTCTGGTGCGACACGAGCAAAAACACTTGTTTCATTCACTGCTCTATCGAGTTCCTCATCACTCATCTCGCTTAGCTCAGCGCCAGTTATTCCTTTGAGTTCGGTTTGGATAAGACCAACGCTTTTTGCGATTGAACTTGCAGTGAGAGCATGGTCTCCGGTAATCATGATAGGCCTGATTCCAGCATTTCGGGATTTGGTAATCGCCTCGATTACTCCTTCTCGTGGAGGATCTATCATTCCAACAAGTCTGAGGAATATGAGCTCTGATTCAACTTCCTCCTCATTCCATTCTTTATCATTCAAATCGAGTCTTCTAAAGGCTAAAGCAAGAACTCTCATTGCGCAACCAGCCATAACTGAATTTGCTTCAATTATCTCATTACGTTTATCAGAATCAAAATCGACATCCTTACCATTGACGCGAATCTTTGTCGTTCTTTCTAGAATTACTTCTGGTGCTCCTTTCGAAAAAGCCCAAATCTGTCCATTCTTGTCACGTAATATAGTTGTCATTCTCTTCCGTTTCGAATCAAAAGAAAACTCAGTGAGCTCTTCATATTGAGACCGAGTTTCATTAAGATGTAAACCCGCCTTTTCAGCTGCAACAAGAAGAGCACCTTCTGTAGGATCACCGACAACCTTCCAGTTCATTCTATCATCAGAACTTAGAGAAATTACAGCAGTTGAACACAACTGACCTGCTGTAAGCAGCATTTTTAGATCTTGACTTTTTTCCACATCAAATGAATCTTCGATTTTGGACAACTCAATGCAATCCGCTGGTGCAGATGCTTTGTGGAATTCACCTTGTTTGGAATATCCAGTTCCAGATATTGTGACTTTATCCGAGGAGAGATGTATGTATCGTACAGTCATCTCATTCTTAGTGATTGTCCCGGTCTTATCAGAGCAAATCACGGTCGTAGAACCCAAGGTTTCAACACTAGGTAGCCTTCTGACAATTGCATTTCTTTTCACCATTCGGGTAACACCTATCGCAAGTGTCACCGTGACTATTGCAGGTAGTCCTTCGGGAATTGCTGCAACTGCAATTGCAATTCCAACGAAAAGGGCTTCATTCCAATCATATGTTGCATTGATGAAGACGAGGGCAATAAAAACAAGAATCGAGATAATAAGAACGATTCCTCCTAATCTTTTTCCCAGATCTGCTAGATCTAGTTGCAAGGGTGTTAGTTCTTGTTTGCTTTCCTGCACTAGTTGAGCAATCTTTCCAAATTCAGTTTTCATACCTGTTGATGTAACAATTGCTGTACCTTTTCCTGATGTCACAACCGAGCCTTGAAATACAAGATTCATCATATCTCCAAGAGCTGGTTTTTCAGTTGTAATCATTTTGCTACTCTTTTGGACTGCGAGTGATTCTCCTGTGAGTGTTGATTCGTCCGTTTCTAAACCAACAAGACTCAATATTCTTCCATCTGCTGGAACAATATCTCCAGCTTCAAGAGAGATTATGTCTCCAGGTACAATGAAACGGGCTTCAATCTCTCTCCATTCACCATTGCGTTTCGCAACGGCTTTTGGGGCTGACAAGTCCTTCAAAGCTTCCAGGGCTTGTTCTGATCGATATTCTTGGATAAAGCCAAATACAGCGTTGATAAGAACAATAGATGAAATGACAATTGCATCAATGAAACCTTCTGCTTCATGACTACTGTGTAGTGAAACTGTAGCAATCGAGATAATGATTGCAAAGAGGAGGATTATGACCATAGGATTAGCAAATTGTTGAAGGAACATTCTAAGAGGACCAATACGCCCTACTTCTTCTAGTTCATTGGGTCCATACTCGTTTATTCTTCTCTCAGCTTCTTGGTCACTTAAACCATCCATCGAACTATTGAGATGCTTTAACGTCGACTCAGACGATTCTTTGAACCATTCATGTTCCTCTGTTAACATTTTGTTCTTGACCTGCCCATCCTGTCAAACCTAGGCAATATTACTTCTTTCCTATCTACTAATTTCTATCAAAGTGCTACTATACATACTTGCTTCCTTTTCAATTGAGAAAAAGCAGAAGCGTGATTCATGAAGGATGAAGATTTCAGGGTTCGTTGCAGGGTTGCTATAACCCTCTGAAAGATAGCCAAATCTCTTTCGGAGAAAAGATCGACAATTCTCTCTGCTCTAGAAACCGTCTATCGCAAGTACAAAGACACCAGGGTTGGAAATGTTCTTGAGGAGCTTGAAAAGCTAAATGATTGAGAATTCGTCGTTGCAGCCTCGTTTTGTGGAATAATATAAGAATTCAGAGGCGAACTAGCCGCGTCACACGATTTATGGCTTATGCTATCAACGAAATCAACGCCCCCTAATCGGAAATCCTGCTTCCTCGATTGGATGTCTATCAACTTTTCATACCTATCTAAAGACTTTGGACTTACTCCCTTTTTTGAATGGCTTAAGGAAATATTCCTCTCAATTCAATTGCACGTGAAACTCTCTCAACTGCCAGAGCAAGCGCAGCCATCCTTAAATTTTTGAGATCATACTTTTTCGCACCTGTATTAACCTCATGATATGCTCGAATTAAAACCTCCTGGAGTCTCTCATTCACCTGCTTTTCATCCCAGAAGAAATATTGTAAGCCTTGAACCCATTCTAAGTATGAAACAGTCACTCCCCCAGCATTTGCGAGAATATCAGGCACAACAAGGGTTTGCTTTTCTTGAAGTATTTCATCTGCTCTCGCAGTAGTAGGGCCATTCGCACCTTCTACAACAATTTCAGCGCTTATGGAATCAGCATTCTCTTCATTTATTACTTCACCAATAGCACATGGCGCAAGCACATCAACATCCAACTTGAAAAGCTCTTCATTTGTGATAACATCCAATCCGGGATAGCCTTCAACAGATCTTCTTGGATGTCGGGAAGCATATTCTACAAGTTTTATCACATCCACTCCATCAGGGTTGTAGACTCCTCCAAATGCATCTGTTATACCGACAATTTTCGCTCCTGCTTGGCTAGCTGAAAGTGCAAAATGACTCCCTACATTCCCAAATCCTTGCAGGGCAATTGTGATTCCCTTGCACTTTCTCTTTTGCTGCCGAAGAGCTTCCTGCATTGTGTAGAACACCCCTCTTCCAGTAGCTTCAACCCTACCTACACTGCCACCAACTTCGACAGGTTTCCCTGTGACAACACCAAGTTCAGTATGTCCTTTTATCATAGAATATGTGTCCATAATCCAAGCCATTATCTCAGGGTTTGTATTGATGTCCGGAGCTGGAATGTCTGACTCCGCTCCAATCATATTGATGAGACTGTATGTAAATCGTCTTGTCAACTTTTTTAGCTCATTAATCGAAAGGCTCCAAGGATCGCACACAACCCCTCCTTTTGCGCCTCCATATGGTATATTGACAACCGCTGTCTTCCATGTCATTAGTGCTGCAAGAGCTTTGACCTCATCTAGGTTCACATCGGGGCTATACCTAATACCGCCTTTACAAGGTCCTCTATGATGTGAGTGTTGGACTCTGTAACCTTCAAATACTTCCACCCTGCCATCATCCATCTGAACTGGGAAACTAGTGATTAGTATCTTGTCTGGTTTTTCTAGAATCTTAAGTATGTTACAATCCAAATTGATAACTTCAGCGACTTTTCGTAGCTGCGTAAGAACATTTTCCCACGGATTTGTTTCTTTTGTTCCATGAATTTCTGGATTCATAGATTTCAGTTCCATAGTTTACTTCTCACCTACTCGGATAAATTTGATATAACTAATCATATATTATTTTGATAATTATACTTGTTAAGTTTGGTCTTGTTCCAAGAACTTCTATCCATTCTCTCACTACACATTACCCAAAAACAGGCTTTTCATATCCTCCACTATTCTGTTAGTGTCTTCCTGAAAATTCGACTTACAATTATAGTCCCATTCACACAACCAACCTCCAGCCTGTTCCCGCCTCCGGTGGCCATCTCGCAATTGAACACCTAGGAATGCTGGTTTTGGAGAAAGAGTCATTCTAAGATTATCCCAATTTGGAGGATTCATGACGAACTTCATTGTCTGATCGAATGCTGTCTGAAGTGGGAGTGATAAGGAGGACTTGACATACCACTCAGGCGATATGCAGTCCTCCAATGGGCCCTCATACCAATCTAATTGTAATGTCCGTGCAATCCTAGTTGGCCATATTACAATAACAAAGACCGACTCAGCATCACGCTCATCGCAATATCCCCCTCTGACTCTTATAGCTAAGGCTGCACAAGGAACTGAATCAGGAATAAGTGATTCATTCCATGTCCTCAACATTGTTGAGAATGTTTTTCTCGCCTCCGTGTAATTCATGTTTCGTTTGTAGGTGTAGAGTGGAAGTTGCACAATTCTTGCACGTAATGGTAATTTTCCGCAAATATCGTTCCAAAGTCCGGAACTCATACTATTGAATCTTCCAGAAAGATTCATTCTTTCCTCACCTCTTGGTAATTCAAGAGGGACTGGATTGTGTGCATCAATCGGGAAATTTCCCGGAATGGCGTCCACGAGTGTGATTTCTTCTGTAATTGAAACATTTGGAAAATCGAGAAGATTTCTGAGACTACCCCAAACTAGAGATAATCCATGATTTGGTAGTGGTTCCACCCTGCATACCTACCTTCTTTGTATTAACCACGTTTCTCCATTGCATCTAGAACTCTCTGCTGAGCAATTTCCTTGGCTATCACACGAGGACTCAGTCCTCTATCTAGAGCCTGCTCCAATACTATTCTAGTATTCTTGCTTATTTTAGACTCTATCATGGAGAATGCTTCAGCTTCATTTCCTCTCTTGTATTCTACATATGAGCCTATGACTCCACCTGCATTCGCGAGAAAATCTGGAATGATGAATACCCCTTTCTGGTATAGCAACTCTTCAGCACGTGGATTCGTTGAGTTATTTGCTCCTTCTACAATATACTTAGCTTTAATCGACTCCCAAGTATCCAAATTAATAACATCCCCAACAGCACAAGGTACAAAAATATCACAATCGATACTCAGAATATCATCTCGAGGTAATTGCTGACCAAATCTATAATTCTTGACAGAGTCTCTCTCACGTGTTGCGTAGGAATGTTTCTCAGCTTTGTCAATATCAATACCATCAGGATCGTAAATGGTTCCCCAGTAGTCGTTTAATGCAATAATTCTAGCTCCTTTTGCAGCTAGATATTTTGCAATTCCTAATCCGACATTGCCAAAACCTTGGATGACCACCCTGTTATTAGAGATATCACTGCAAAGATCAATATGGTCGCATAAAATTTCTAATCCAGTTTCTAGAGCTACTCCGACTCCAAATCCCGTTGTGCCAAGCTCGTGGGGAATTCCTCCCATCTTTGCTGGTTTACCGGTAGCAGCTTGAAGGTCTCCTACTTCATCAACAAATGCAGCTATCTCATGTTCCCCAACATTCATATCAGGAGCTGCAATGTATCGTGATGGTACAAAAGGCGCAATCTTTCTAGCGAATTCCCTGATGAATCTGAGCTTGTCGATTTCATATGGATTTGCCCGGATTCCAGATTTTGCACCGCCAAATGGTATATCTGCAAGAGCACATTTCCATGTCATGGCTCTTGCCAATCGAAACACCTCCAATGGTGTAATAGTAGACGATATGCGAATGCCACCTTTACCCGGTCCCAGAGCAGTATTATCGATGACAAGAACTCCTTTCATTTGAGTTTCCGGATCGTATACCTGGATTACTTCCTCAGGTCCCCATGTGTCTAGGAACGCTGAAACATTTACCTGATTCAAAGCATCAATAATGTTCTCTGTGTCGATAACGCTGATGTCACTATGAACGGTCATTTGTATCACTTGAGTACAAAACAATGTACATAATATATAGGTACAACGCATAAGGCATATACAATTATGCCATAAGTATATAAGGAGTTGTCAAATGAGTGCCATAATTGTGTATTAAAGTAATCAAAATAATAAAAATAAAATGTATAACATTGGCATTTTAAGACAACAAATGTATCACTGTTATACAATGCATTGACTAAAACCTATTGGATGAGGTTGCCTATATGCCTAGTTTGCTCGATGACCCAGTGAATGTTGAATTGTTGAAGCTAGTCTGCGCTGGTGAAGGTGTTGAAATTAATGTGAGTGAACTCGCTGAAAGCTTTAGAAAACATCGTAATACAATCTCCTCAAGAATTAACAATATTTTCGAGTTTGGGATAGCAGATAGACCATTTCATCCATTTCCATTATTGTTTGATCAGTACCCCTTTCTAGTTATTGAAAAATGTGAATTACCGCGTGATAAAAAAACAAACAGATGGATTGAAATTGATCCGTTTATATGGGCCGCCTTCTTCTTCAGGGATGAAGAGTATAATACTCTTCTAGTGGAACTTCATAAAGACCTGTTTCATTATCAG
>JBHLQJ010000149.1:0-7257 GCA_048884945.1 Candidatus Thorarchaeota archaeon
ATCAAAGAGGGAGAGATATACAAGGCTGCTCTTAGTACTGACCATTTCTACAAGCTTCACCCAACAGGTCCGGACCGTGCGCCAGCACTTCTTATTGATGGAGTATTAATGCACCGTGTGAAAGATATCGACCCTATCACAGATGCTTCGATGAAGGCGAACCTCTGCGCTAGACCAGGCACAGACATATTGGAGATATGCACTGGTCTGGGATATTCAACAATTGCATGTCTAAATAGAGGAGTAAGGAGCATCACTACCATTGAGATTGACCCCTCTGTGGTTGAGTTGGCAAAACTAAATCCATGGTCAAGACAACTCTTTACGGATGAGAGAGTTACTACTATTTTTGGCGATGCTGCTCGTAAGATTCAGGCGTTCGATTCAGAGGCATTTCATGGAGTTCTTCACGACCCACCTAGATTCTCCATGGGGCCTGAGCTTTATACTTCTGAGTTCTACTCTCAGATTCATCGTGTGTTGAAACCCAAGGGAGTTCTGTATCATTACGTAGGATCACCAGGCGCAAAATATAGAAAGATGGATCTACAGAAGGGAATAATTACACGATTGCGTGATGCAGGTTTTAAACAAGTTCGAAGAGATAGTCAGTCACTGGGGATTGTGGCAAAAAAGTGACATGCTAGTAGTATACGGAGCACTGATAATACCCATATTGTCATTTTCTTATGAGTAGACCTGCTATAGGGGATTAGAAATCAAGGATTTCGAGCTTACCTGCAAGTTTAATGATGGGTAAATGAACCGTCATTGGTTCAGATCCCTCGAGATTGTCCACCCAGTCCAGAGCTTCTTTTGGTCGAGCTTTGTAGGCTAGGAAACTGCCTTTAGGTGCACTATCGCCCTCTGCATGAACCCATAAGGGCATACCATAGTATTGATAATAACCATGATTGGATATGAGTGTTCCATAGATGTGCTTCCCTTTGTGCTCGAAGTACAGCATGCTGGCTGGCCGGTCTCTCTGCGACCATGATACAAGCATTCGAGCCAAATCTATCATTGAGGCAATCTTTAGATTGACAGGAGGTTGAATGTCTTCCCTAGTCATTTCACGCACCAATGTGCGGACATCTTTCAGAGCCTTATAAGGGCAAGCATTAGGCGTAACTTAACCTCTAAGGAGGTAAAATGCCTCGGATTTGAGCTGCTAGCTTCCCAACTGCACTCTTGCTACCACCAATCACAACAATCGGAATAGAAACCCTCTCCTCGCTGACTCCTACGGTGAAAGCAACTCTCAGCGCATCCTTTCTAAAACACACAAACGTGAAACGGGTCTCATGGATTAGTTCATCCAGCATCAGGCCAGCAGATATCAGTCCTGATGTCACATCTTCTATCAGCTCAAGTGGGTCTACGCCATCTCGTTCTATGAGGATGGTTTCTCGCACATCCTTTTCTGATGTGAAAAGGAACTCATGGGAAGCCCGACTGTAAAGGACTTGCCTTGTCATGGCTTTCCCAAGAAGGTGTGCCGTGAGAGGACCAAATTGTCGAATACGAATCTGATCAGTATCAAGTTCAGTGATGGGGACTCGTTCAAGCTCCCATTCTATTGAGGTTGACTTTGGTTCTGGGGGTGGTTCTTCTACCCGAGGAGCGGGCTCATCAGTGATGTCATATTCTTGCTTCTCTTGATCAAAGAGTGTCTTGATGTAGTCTTTCATCCACCCATCAAGGACCTTCCAATCGTCTTTGCTGAGCTTCAGTGGTGGTCGTGGAACCTCTGGAAGGTCTTCAACAAGACCCTCTTCTACTTCTCCAAGTTCCTCTTCCTCTACTTCAGGCTTGGTCTCTTCTTCAACATCCTCAGGAGTTAGTAGACGTACTGCTTCAAACAGTCCAGAGAGTCTGTCTGTCCCTCCGTGTTGCGAGAGTCGAGGTCTCACCTGCATAATGAACCCACGTTTATTCTCAGTACTCTGGTCAAAGACAAGAGCCACCCCGCGAGGAAGGCTGCTGATGAACACTTTGTCCCGAAACTGGTCAGGCATAACCGCTGGAGCCCTCTGTTGGAGCGCTCTGATGTCATTGTCATGCGATAGTGAATGTGAGATGATGATGTCAGCCTGAGATATAGCATCATCAGAAACCGCAGATGGCTGTTGTGTACACAGAACAAGGCTGCAACCAAATCTACGACCAAGTTTTGCATAGCCTATGATTGCATCCTTAGCAGGAGTAGTGCCTCCTCTAGGAACAAGTGTATGAGCTTCATCGATGATTAGCCAGGTAGGGGGAAGCTCTTCTCGGGCACTGGTTCCTTCATCAGTCCACGCCATTCTGTAAGTCAGGACTTGTCGACAAAGCATGTTGGTCAAAATAGCTAGTACAGCCTCAGCATCTGATCCAAGTGGTGCAACATCAATGACAGTAATCTGTCCAGCGACTGCGAGGTCCTGAGCACTCGTACCTCCTGGATGAAATACTCCAAGCCTATCAGCTCGTTTCAATCTCTGAATTAAAGCTGTTTTTGTCGCAGGTTTGTAGAGTTCTTCTATTGCTGGATTTTCTTCGATGCATTGAATCATGTCTTTGATGCTGAAATCACGTTTGAGTGTCACTTTTTCGCCAGATGCTGTTGCGTATCCTTTCCGTACATTGTCCAGTGTTTCTCCAATGAGATTTTCCATGGTTGTGCTCAGAGACCCTCCTTTCTCTAGGACATAGCCCCAGTCTGAAACTGTTAGCTCCCTCGGACCAATTGATAATGGAAAAAGTCGAGCTTTCTTCTTGACTTCATCTGGGAGCCCGACATAGGTCCTCCGTGGAATGTAGACTGCTACTTTGAAACCCTGAGCTTCAAGACCCCACTTCTTTAGAATTTCAGCCTGTTCATCATTAGCATCAACCATCTGTCTGAAGACGTCAACAGTATCAACAACAACTGTAGCGACCTCAATCTCTTTGCGTTCCATGGCAAGTGCGAGTTCCTCTGCGATGATACCCAGTGTGTAACTTTTTCCTGAACCTCTCTTTCCCGCTACAAACATCACATGTGGACTCATCAGATCCAGCGTGACTGGCATTCCCAATAATGAAGTCAGAATGTCGTCAGAGGTTTCTGCGACACCGCCTATTGTTCCCAAACCTACTGCATGGTACTTGCGATGGAATGAGTCTGATCGACCTAACACAACGCCAATACTCAAATCAACAAGCAAGTCTAGTGGATCACCTACACGAGGGTGATATGGAAGCGCGGACTTGGGTAGGAGGTCCACAGGTTTGTCAGCTTGGTTAGTGGCGTCGATTTCGTCTTCATCTGGCGTGGATGGCTTTCTCAAACGAACACCTCTGGATGACTCAAATCTGACTTCGAATAAAGCTTTGTAGCATCGCGCGTTTCTTGTCAGCAAGACTCAAAACAATAACTGTTCAGTGATAAATCATGCAGGACCAGATTCAGGATGGAAGTCATGCCTTCATTTTTCTAGATGCCAAGCGTAACTGGATACGGAAAGTCATCGCTGGTGAGGAGTTCCACTCCAACAGAGGGAAGATAAAGTTTGACGACTTGATTGGTAGGCCGTATGGGATAAAAGTTGAGAGTCATTCTGGAGTTGTTTTCCAAATTCACAGACCAAATCCCACTGATATCCAGATTGCCATGGGAAGGAATACGCAGATTGTGTATCCAAAGGATGCAGGAACCATACTTATTGAAGCTGGGATAGGTGCAGGAGCCAGAGTCGTTGAATCTGGCACTGGTTCAGGTGCACTCACAGGCATTCTCTCAAGAGCAGTAGGTCCCTCTGGTCACGTGTATACGTATGAGATGAGGGAAGACATGTACATTGGCGCAAAGAAGAATTTGGAGAAATATGGACTAACTGAAAACGTGACAATGTACAATCAGGACATCCTGGAGGGCATAAAAGAAACGGATCTTGATGCGGTAGTACTTGACCTCGCCACTCCTTGGGAACTGACTGATGAAGCACATCGTGTGTTGCGACCAAGCCACTCTTTGGCAAGCTATAGTCCAACCATTGAGCAGACCATGAAGACATGTAAGGCTCTTGGTGAGAATGGGAAGTGGGGTATGATAAAGACACTGGAGATCTTGGAGAGAGAGATTATGGTCCGTGAAAACAAGACACGACCTACAACATGGATGGTCGCTCATACGGGATACATCACCTTTGCCAGAACAATGGTTGTTGACGGAGAGTAACGAAAAGTACGTGGCCAAATCTTTATATATCCATGAATTCATAAGATGATTATTGTCGATTATTGTTGACGGTTGTCGAGCAGCATGACATACCAGCATAAACGAGACCGTTGTATGAAGGAAACAAAGGAAATTCTCGGCAATATCCTTCGGATGACAAAATCTGAGTACGAGTTATTTGACCTCGTATCATCATCCACCACATCGAAATCATTTGATAAGAACGTTACTGCAAAACCCAATGTTCTCCCTACAGAAGCAGAAAAGATGCCTAATAATGAGAGAGCATTGGAAGATATGGAAAACTACAATCCAAACAAAGAGTTGCATTTCGAGGCGGAAGAGGTCAAAGAGTGTCTGGAGAAGAAGAAAAAGAGAAGGAACTATATCGAGTTTCGTCCAGATTATGAAAAGAGCTAGAAATTGAGGGAATAGCAATGACTGAAAATAAAGAGCTGAAAGAGCTTCGAAAGGAAGTTCATGAGTTAAAACAGACTGTTTATACTCTAAAAGATACGATTGTAGAGCTCACTACGCGGTTGAAGAGCACCTCAGACGCAGGCTCACCTTTTGACTCAGGACAGTACAATGTATTCAGTGATCCCGGCAACTGTTTGGAGGGAGATGTCAGTTGGTCCAGACTTGTGAACCTCCTTAATGAGGAGGACTTGGGACTAACTGCAACTGAATTGGCTGAGAAATGGGGAAAATCTCGATCCCGGACAAGTGAAGTACTGAATAAGCTCGTTGGTGATGGTCACCTCATTAAGATTCGAGATGGCCGTCAGATAAGATTCAGAACCGCTGAAGACGAGTAACCTTTGGAATGAGCCTCTCAAAAAATGACTCAGCGTTGAGTCATATCGCCGTTAGGCGCTCAGCGCAAGTACTCTTAAGTAATAGTAAGCTTTTCCTTCTTTGGGCTTGAAATTAGAGGAGGATGCTCTATTGAGTAACGTTCTACCCGGCTCGAAGAAAAAAGCAAGTCAGCAGGATGACAGCGATACAGACGACACTGCAATTTTTACTAGTCTGCTATTTGAGCTGAACATCAAGGCGCAGGATGCCGTGAGAGACTTTTCACTCCATGATATAGATGATAAGGAGGGTCTTGAGAAAAAACGCATTGAGATGCATGATGCGTTCACCGAACTATACGACACGATTACAGCCTTCAATGAACAAATCATGATTGAAGAGTTTGATCTTGTATACATAAGAAACAGAATTGCCCAAAGTGAAGGAGAGACCAAGACCCAACTTGAGAGTGCCCTCGAAGATCTGACAACTCAATCTCAGAAAAACTTGGCCGATATATGGATGGCACGGGTCATGGCATGGCTTCACCAAGCAGCTGCAGCAAGTGGACCATTTGTTGAGGAGGAGCATGCAGACAAACAAAAGAATGCTTCCAAGTACCTTGCAGCAGTCTATACGATGCTAGAGAAGCCATTCTCTGCAGTCGCGATGAAGATAGATGGAACTCAGAAACTACGCCGCGTTGCTTTGGGTATGCAAGCGTATAATCTGCTTAGGGAAAGTCACGAGGCAAAAGATGTAGAGCTTTCATCCACTCTTGGAAAGAATATGAGTGCAGAAGCAGAATTCTATGATGAGTTCCTGAATGAACTTATTGGTCAAGAAAGCACCTTTAGACAAGCATTCAACCCGTTTGACGAGCTTGTATGGAGAGACATCATCAGCTCGTTTATCTTTGAACAGGCGACGGACTTATACAATGAAGCAATCCCGCATTTTGGAAAAAGACGAGAAGAGAAAGATCGAGTTTCCATGATTAAATCTTGGAAACAGAATACTGCTGGTCTTAGTGAGGTATATCTCGCGATGACCTATACAGACATTGCTGACGCTCAAATGCGTGCAGGAAACTTGGAGGACGCATCGAAACTATACCAGGTTGCATCTGATGCCTTTGGGAGGGCAGAAAAATGCTTCAGAGAGGTGATTGCGCTTCAGACGAATGCTGAGCAGTCCAGAATTGACAAGGAGCAAAAGAAAGCACAGTCGTTGTATTGCAGTGTTGAGGCTAGCGTGCAGACATTATCAGAACTGATCAAGCTCAATAATAGTAGTGAAGCGAGTATTGTTTTGAAAGACATCTTCAAAAATCTGGAAAAAGCGGAGAAGCTCGCCAAGACTCGAGAACTTACTGGTGCAATCAAAGAGGACCTAAAGACATACAACTTCGTCAAGGATCTCCTCGAAAAGCAAAAGAAGAGGGCTGATGATATCAGTAGCATTATTGACCAAATTGACTTTGCCAAAGATCTCCGTAAGACGGGACTCATTCAAGATGTGGGTAAGGATTTGGATGAAGCAGAGACTCTAATGGCTAGCAATCCTGCTGAGGCTCTTGATTCCATTCGTGAAGGTTTGAACAGTCTGGGTATTCTATTGAGTATAGAAGCAGAAGATCAGGAGGTTGGAAACCTTCGAAATCGAACCCTAGCACTCCTCAATAATGTGAAGTATATGATTCAGTTTCAGCTGAGTTCACAATTGACCCATGGAGTGAAGTTCATCATGTCTCGTATCCTTGAGAATCTTCACGCTGCAGAGGCTGCATCATACTACAAGGTCATAGGTGAAAAAGGACCAGCAGCAGAGCTCACGGATCTTGGAAAACTTGCATTAGCAACCGCCTTCGCTTCAGAGGCACAGGTATACTCTCGGCAGTCTGAACAGTGGTCATTCAGGGCACAGGTAGAGAGAATGAACGCGTTCAGAAGACTGGAGGATGAACTTGCTCAGCTTGATGATGAGGATATCGTTGAAGATGCCTTGGAAATCCACGACGGGGCAATATCCAGAATTAAGCAGACAGTTGCATCGTTCGAGTCCGCTGCAAATGAGCTAGACAGTGTGAGGGGTGAGATGATACGTCTACGGAACAATGTGGAGCTGCAGGTCAAGCAGCTTCAGGGAGTGGTTATGAAATTCAAGGGTGATCTCTCTAGAATCCAAGGAGCAAGAAGCGATTTCATGGCTGAGTATATGTTCAAGACAGGAAAGAAGTCCAAAGCAAAGATGCATTA
>JBHLQJ010000150.1:0-7161 GCA_048884945.1 Candidatus Thorarchaeota archaeon
TTCCTTGGGTTATAGCCAACCTTGAATTGTTCAAAGCTAAACAGAATCGCGAGAATGATTATGTTGACATCAAACACGTAGGTCACCAAATCAAAGCGTTCAACAGGAAGATTGAGCAAGAAACCTAGACTTTGTCCCAAACTAGTACCAATAGTGTCAAGCTGAGCTTCAAATGGCAAACGGGCAATGAAAAATACTAGTCCCATGTGCGCAAGAAGCAACCAACAGACGATCAATGAATGCATAACCACCCAATTTTGAGTACGTCGAGATAAACGGTGGTCGAGGAGTGGGGTGTTCATTCTACGTTCGATTAACACAACAATTATCCATAATGAGCCTATTAGCAACGCTATCAAGGTAATCAAAGTTGAGTTGAACAGTCCACTCGCAGTGAGCGGCATTAACGACGCCTGGAATAATGCAATTATTCTGCTAGCCACAGTCTTTTGGTAGAAAGAGGCACCTAGTGTCATAAAGATCAAAGCGTATGTCCAATTATGAGCCCATCGAGGGTCATCGATATAGGTTTCAATGGTGAAAGGCATAAGCCAAAAAACAAGGTACATTATACCCATCAACAAGAGCCCAAAACCAGGACCAACCTGATACTTGTTTGGCTGAGTAGAGCTGATATCAGGTGTAGTATCATCTGGCAAAATATTATCCTCCCACTAATATTAACAAATTCAACCTAGCAATAAAGAAGCAATATGTCTATCTGTCCGATGTTCTCAAAGTCTATCTAGGCAATATAGTGCGGTGTGCGTCTTGGCAAATCCTACCTCAATCTCGGTGGTTACGCCCATACATAAAGCAAATCATAAACTCCTGCAGATTAGGAGAGCATTGTCTAAAGCAAATGAACCTATACAGCTAGTCGTGGTGCTGAATAATCCAGAACTTGTTAATCAAATTGGTCCCCAGTCTACAAATGAGTTAGTAGTGGTTTCCTATCGAAAGGGTCGAGGATTTGCACTGCTTGAAGGAATTGCTAAGGTCACAGGTGCCATCACCGTGTTGCTACACTCTGATACAATTCCTCCTCCTGGATGGGATCAAGCGATTCTTACTGCATTGAAGGATTCGCAGGTAGTTGGCGGAGGGTTTACCTTGACCTATGAAACGTCACACCCATACTTAGACATGGTCAGCTGGGTTTCGAATCAATGGGTTCGAGTTACAGGGGAACTATATGGGGACCGTGCTATGTTTATTCGTTCCCACATTCTAAGACGCTGTCTGCCTGTGCTTGAAGTCCCGATTTTCGAGGATTTGCGGTTGACACACTGTATGCGAAAACATGGACGAGTAGTGTTACTCGACAAGACGGTTGAAACGAGTGCTGAAGGTTACCGAAAACATGGATTACTAGGATATATTGGAAAAATCTGGCTCTGTCGAGTTTGGTATGCCTTGGGAGGGTCCCCATTCAAGATCTATAAAGTCTATTATTCAAGTACGAAATCCGATTGGGATGCTGATAATAGAATTTAACAGCAGAATGCTGCATTTCTCGAAAAATGAATATCAGTCAAGCAATCAGAGAACTTCCAAAGGCTGAGTTGCACATACATCTTCTGGGAGCAATACGTCCAAAAACGCTCCTTTCATTAATCCAAGACGAAAATCCCGATTCAGACTATAGAACGTTGGAAGACATCACTCGTCTATTTCAGTTCCGAACGTTTAGACATTTTATTTTGACCTACACAGAGGTCGTCGACTATGTGACTCAAGAGAAGCATCTTGAGCAAATCGCTTTTGATATGCTTGAGGATTGCGCCAACTGTAACACGCGCTACGTTGAGGCGAGTTTCTCTGCAATAGATCACATACAGAGAGGATTGGGTTATGAAAAAATGCTTAACGCCATAAATAGGGGCATACGTAGAGCTAAACGTAGATTCGGAATTGAGTGCAACATCAGGATAGATCTTGTTCGTAATGAAGGTCCAGCTGGCGCAATGAGAATCCTAGATTTGATAGAATCAAAGTCTGATAATGTAATCTCAGTTGACATTGGGGGCAGTGAGGACCTTTACCCACCGAAACCTTTCGCGAAAGCTTTCCGTCGTGCCAGAAGATTGGGGCTTCATACAGTTGCTCACGCAGGAGAGGCAGCGGGACCTGAATCCGTTTGGGAGGCAATCAAACATTTGAATATTGAGCGTGTTGGACATGCGGTTTCAGCAGCGAGAGATAACAGACTCTTGGATTACATTAAGTCGAAAAGAATCGGTATTGAGGCTTGCCCAATAAGTAACGTAAGAACAGGGGCAGTAAAATCTCTGCAAGAGCATCCGATAAGAGAGTTCTATAATAGAGGCCTCTTAGTGACTCTGAATAGCGATGACCCAACATTCTTTCAGACAGACTTGAACAATGAGTACTTACAACTCAATAAGAGATTAGGATTTTCGATATTAGATTTGTTTCAGCTGTCTGTCAACGCGATTGAGGTTTCTTTCTTGTCAGAGAAAAAGAAGGCGAGAATGAGAGATTCGTTCACAAAAGAAGCTGAATTGATCTTCGATGCTGTTGAAACATGAAGTGACTTTCATCCAAATTATAAACACGTAGTCACACAGACTTTGTCCATTTTATGGAAAGCGATGAGGGTAGTTTTTTCGAACCATCTATGGATGGATTGATAACTGTTAGAGGGTATTTTCCTGGTAAGAGATTTTGCTAGACACAGAAAAGGAGTGTTAGATTGTGGGAAAAGCAGGAGTCGCAGTTGGCGTTCTGACATTCATATTTGGCTTGGCATTGGTCCTCGATGATCTACATGATTTTATGCCAGGTACTGAGTTTCTTCAATGGATACCAGGTGCTTCTGATCCATTCATAATATTTGGATTTCAATTGCACCATCTCTACCTTGGTATTATAATCATGCTGATTGGACTAGCTATTGCTGCGAAATACGATAATTAGTAGGTTCAATGTTTATTTCTCACTCTTGACTCGAGGTTCAGCTACGACTTGTATTGGGTTGCCCTCAGGGTCCTTGAGATTGAAGTAAGAAACCATGTCAGGTATGTCTGTGATGTCAGATGTGTCCAGGCCCTTACTTTCAAGGTACGTCTTGCATACGTCTAAATCTTCAACATCCAAGGTAAGAGTTCCTGAACCTTGACGGTGTTCACCCTCGCGAATGAGGTTAATTCCAAGCTTGGCACCCTTTGCAGGGAGGGCGAACTCAGCCCATCCAACCTCGGCACTTCCATCCCAAGTTATCTCAAAACCCATGATTTCAGAGTAGAACTTCTTAGCACGGTTGAAGTCTTTTACCTGATATTGGAAATATACAGAACCTTCTCTGTAGGGCATTGGCCATTTCTTGTTGCTCATGATAATCACATAAGTTATTAGAAGACGGTATCAATTTAACTATTGTGAATAGTGGCCGGGGTTGAGTTCAACGTTGAAGATATGGAAGTACAATCAACGGAAATAGAATGGTCGCATCACCAATGACTGTTTCAAAGTTAGCTTCAATCTGTACCTTTTGCCAAGACACACCCTCAACTAATGGTGCGCCGCTAAGACTTCCACCCTCAGGTCGATCAAGTGTGATTTGAACAGCCATATCGAGACCACCACGCAGAATAGTGGATCCCATAGTGAAGTGCTTCGTGAGACCTCCTCCAAGCATGATAGCTCCTGTCTTTTTCTGTTCAGTCACAATTTCGCCTAGGATTCTGAGGTCTTTTACAAAGTCTAGAACTAGGTTTTTGGTTGTACTGTAGGTGTAGAGATGAAAACCTAACATAGAGTCCATAAGTCCAGGGGAAAAAATTGGAACATTATGTATGGCTGACTGTTTGACTATTGAGCCCTTGTCATCTATAGTCTTCCCAAGTTCTGCGAGAAACTCACTGGGTGCAAGAGTTGTCATCTTCTCCTTGGGTAGAGCATCAAGAAATTTGTAAATACCCTTCTCAAAGAGCTCAAAGTCTTTCTCATAGACAAATATGTCTGCAATTCTTCCCATTCCTGCTTCCCGAAGTTCAGAGTCACTCTTGGTTGAAGGGACTCTGAAGTGACTGCCGCCATATGCCTCGACAAGATCATGTACAATGTTTGCACCGCTTGTGACAATAGCTTGGATGAACCCCTTCTCAATAAGATGACGAACAATGTTTCGTAGACCACCTGGAACCATAGGCCCAGACATGGAGAGAAATGTAAAACAGTTAGTGTCGTCAAACATGCACTTTATAATTTCAGTAGCTCTTCCCAGTCTTCCTGCGCCAAGAACGCCAACCTTCTCCATAGATTTGAGATAATCAGCGATGTCTTTGATTTTAGTAGGGTCCACATGGTTGACCTTGTCCAAATTAGTCACCAGCAGCGAACCATGTGCTTGTCGAGATAAGTTATTCTGTAGAGATAAAATGAAAGAAACGAGCCCAAGTCGTATTCCGGGAGGGCAAGACCAGGGCTCGTAAATCCAGAACGAATTCTAGATGGACAATCACAGCAAGAATGTTCAGATTTTTCGTGACTCTCTGTTCTGTTTGACGAATCGTTGCATAGTAGGGGGGCTTCCGAAAGTAATCATTTGACGCGTACTTCAATACGTTTAAACGCTCAGACCCCTGGCTTGTCTTATGCAGCTAAGTCCCTATAGCACTCTCCCATTAGTAATCATAGTTCATGCCCTATTCATGCAAGGAGTCTGGCTTTTCTTGGGTCGCCGATCTCGTGATATATATCTTGGAGATATCATGCACTTCAGAAAGCCAGTATCAGTTTTTTCAAGATACTACGATTGGCGTGTCACAAAATTCTTCAATGCGCTATTAGAGGGCGTTGTATTCTTGGTCATTCTACTTGCTTCGTTAATATTGGTCTCAATAGCTCTGGTTGACTTTGCCGCATTTATTGATGCTATACTATATGTACTGTTTGTGATGTTCTTATCCTTCTTGAGCTCTGTTCAAATGGCATGGCGTGTCAAAGAGATCAATGAGCGAGAAAACGAGTTGAGGTCTTCAATTAGTGCAGCTATCGATAAAATTGGTATAGTAAGAGAAATGATTGAGAATCTTATAATCCAGGGCTCAATGGGTGATGGGAGAGTCTGGTTTGCTCTATACAGACTTGCTCAAAGACCAAACCAAGTTGGGTGGGCAATTAGGGATGTGCTTTTAGAGAAAGCGAAAGAGTTGAGGGAAATGGATCAATACTCAACTAGGGAATCTGACCGGTCCGCACCTGACAAAGGACCAGGAATAGAGTCGTGAGCCTGTCGCAGAGGCTATTCAGTAAGTCTTATATCCGATTCCTAGGGCGTTCACGAGAATCCCATTAGGAGGAACTCCATATGTCAAAGAGTGACGTTCTCAAAGGCCGCAGAGGCGTTGTCACAAGTTACCGTAGGGGAAAACACCTACAGCATCCAAATCAAGTGATTTTGTTATTCGATGAAATTAAGACTAGGTCTGAGGCTTCAGCACTTGTTGGTCGTAGGGTGAAGTGGGTTTCACCTGAGGAGAGGGAGTTCTTGGGGAAAGTGCTAGGTCCACATGGAAACAGTGGAGCGGTTCGTGCGAAATTCAGAACGAATCTTCCCGGTCAAGCTGTTGGAACACCTGTTGTCCTATTATAGACCATCACGAACTTTTATCTAGGTTGCAGAGGATGCTTAAATGGCTCCGATGATGCAACTGGCTATCTGAGGGTAGAAATGCCCAGCGACGATTCATAGTTAGACTGAGGAGCCACATACTTAGCACACTTGACTGCTTGTGGATGGATAAACAAAATGCTTGAGTTGTTGTTGTATTTTACTGCCTACTTTCTTGCAGGGCTCTCACTCAAGCTTGGTGATGACTTTCTGGATGAACTTGACAGATCGCAAGCGGCTTGGATTCCATTATCTATTGCTGGTCTTCTTTTTGGTCTATTAATGACAGTTTCAGAGTGGGACCTAGTTCTACTGACGAGTATTGTGGTTGGCGTCTTAGTTTCGGGGAAAGTGAATAACCCCCAATTCATTGTAGGATTTGTGTTAATCTTCGGAACTCTATTAGTAGTTGGAATTCCCATTGTTACAGACTGGTTGGAGTGGCTAACTCTCCTCATAATCCTCTTCATGGCAGCAGTTTTGGATGAGAAAGGAAATGACTGGACTGATAAAAAGAGATCACCATTGGCCTTCAAATTCTTCGAGTATAGATTCGTACTCAAGATAGTTGTACTTGGCTTAGTGATACCATGGCCAATGTTTCTTTCAGCAGCAATTGGACTCTGGATTTTTGATCTCGGGTACGAGTCTGCTGGATGGTCTGTAAAGGGACTATCAAGCAAGCGTCTTGTAAGCGAGACTGCAACAGACATCTAGAAAAATGGGATTTAGTCCTTTTTCCCGGGCGAAATCTACTCCTTCTTGACTTATCAGAGCAATTCCGTTTACACCACTAAGAATCGCGTATCGGTCAGTTTCAACTTTATGTTTGCCCATTGGTCGAGCACACCCCAAGAGAAGTGGAACTTCTTTCATTCCTAATCTTGCAATTGTGATTATACGTCCAATGTCTTCAGGAGCAGGAGGGCTGATGTCCTGCATCGGCGTTTTTCTCAACGGACTCAATGCAATGATCACAACAGCAGCAGGATTGCCTTGGGCAATCATATCCAACGCCTCAATCTCACCTGCCAGTCTTCCATAATCGAGACCTACAAGCACGTGCGGCACAGTCGGTATACCAAGCTCTTCAAGAATGTCAAGTGAACGTCGCATCTTTTTTGGTCCATCTTTGATATGGTAGACCTTCCTTGAAACCTGCTCATCGCCAATGACATCAAGCATTGCTGCGTCAATCTGCGCCTCCGCTAGACCGCGAGCAGTTTTTTCACTGACCAGACCAGTATGCACTACAATCTCAAGGCCTAATTCAGACTTCACCCTTTGAATTGAGTCGGTGAATCTTTCTAGGGGGACGTATCCTTTTGAATCAGATCCACCACTGATTAGTACGCCCTCCCCTCCGGATTTTTTTATTTCTTGACATCGGTGAAACAGACTCTCTGGGGTGATTGTGGAGTCCATTCCTTTCAAAAGCCGTCCGTCACAATGTTCACATTTGAGAGAACATGATGTACCAGTCACACTAAGTGATTCAAAATTCTGGGAACTTACTTGAACAT
>JBHLQJ010000151.1:0-7095 GCA_048884945.1 Candidatus Thorarchaeota archaeon
GATCCAACTGCTAATGAATGTGGTTTGACATCTCTTACAACGACCGCTCCAGCTCCGACAACGGCATATTCTCCGATTGTCGTTCCAGGAAGTATCATTGTTGCAGCTCCTATTCTGGAGAATCTTTTAATCCTGATGCCTTTGAAATTTTGACCTTGCCCTTCTCTCAAATATGTCATACGAATGTCATTTCCAGAACAGATCATCGGACCTAGAAATACACCATCTTCGATAATAGAATGAGAAGTGATATGACACTGGGCTTCGATTCTCACTCTGTTTCCTACGCGAGTTCGACCTTCAAACTTACACAGATTGCCAATATAGGAATCTTCCCCAATGACTGTGTATTCACGAATTACTGTACCAGCCTCGATATAGCTTCCTCTCCCAACCCAGACTTTAATCTGTCTAAGAAAGATTCTGCGGATAGCCCAAATGGGAAAGTAATATGCAATCCATGTCTTTATTTGATTCATTAGAGCGGATATTTTCATCATTGACTCACCTTTAGTTTTCCTGATGCAACTCCAAGTCGCCAAACATTGTATCTTGACCTTCCTCCATAGTAACAATCAATTTCATCATTCTGGTTGTTAGATCGAAGCAATGGAGTATCAAGTTCATGAGAGTTCCATTCATCATCTGGTTCCATAATATACCCAATGAATTCTCTATTTGATTTTGGATGTATTTCATCAAATTTCCAAACCCCAATTGCGCTTTTTGAATAGGAGTTATTGCTGACTGCTGAGGCTATATAAAAGCTAGAGTCATAATGGAAAATCGACGCACAATATTTCATGTATCCAAGCTCCTCTTTTTTACCTTCACTTGGTAGGAGTGGTTTACTATCTATTCGAGTCCACTTGATTAAATCCTTCGAGAACGCAGCAAAGATTTGCCTT
Source organism: Candidatus Thorarchaeota archaeon (assembly GCA_048884945.1). Taxonomy (GTDB): domain Archaea; phylum Asgardarchaeota; class Thorarchaeia; order Thorarchaeales; family Thorarchaeaceae; genus SMTZ1-45. The sequence goes on from JBHLQJ010000151.1 coordinate 909, forward strand.
GGGTGTTTTGATACGGAATTGTAGAGCAAATAGTAACCTTCAGTATCAAAATAAAAGCCCCAAGCTTCGGTTTCAAATTGCCCGTGTCTATTTTTCAATCGCTTGTCAGAAATGTTGAAGATTGGATTACATTCTGATTTTTCCCATACTAATCCATTGGAGCTTGAGGCAAAACCTACCTGGATGTGATTGCTGTATTTCGGATTATCGCAGCCAGTATATATCATCATGAAGTTCTCATCTTGCGTCTTCCAAACAATCGGGCAATAGGCAAAGTACTCATCCCAACTTCCTTGGTTGCCAGTATTGAGAATAGGATTCATTTCGTATTTCTTAAAATCACGACCGTTACTACTGATCGCTAAACCAATACGAATTTTTCCATATGCATCCTTGCCACTATAGTATAGATACAGCTTGCTCTTGTGTTCCAGAATACTTCCCCATGACGCAAAAGACTCGTCAAAAGAAGCACATGGACCAGAATCCAGAATAGGATTTTTATCATAATTAACCCATGGCATTTCACAGCAAGTCTCCATCAATATGCCTGCAAAAACTTCACACAAAGTGACCTTCGTCTCGAATTATTAAACGTTACTTCCATTTTTAAGATTGAAACAGGACTAGAAGCTTATATTTCAGCTGATGGATTGATTTCAGCCATTGCTCTTCGAATGAAGAATCCACTTCGCACTTTCTTCTGCAATTCCTTTACATTGCTAAGTAGGTGAGTATAGGAGTTGGTTCCTTTTTCTATTGCAGCTGGGAGGTCCTCCAAATTATCAAAAAGAACTCCTACACCATATTTTTTTACAATATTGGCTGGATATGAATAACCTGATGGGACGAGGACAGGGATTCCAGCAGCCATATAGAGAGAGAATCTTGATGTTGAGCCCGTTGACAGATACTTCATATGTTCGCTGCTTAGATTTCTGAGGACGACACCAAAATCATACTTTGAAACTTCCTTGACAATCTGATAATAATCAGTTTGACCATGGTATATCATGTCGTTTCTTAATTCGCGAATCCACTCACCATCAAGTCCATAGAAATGATATTTGATTTCAGGATTGTGTATCTGAGGCAATGATTCCAATGTGGACCTCATTATTCGTTCCATCAAATGCCCTGCAATGACCAAGTTTGATTGATTTGATGGCAATTTTGATTTGACCTCAATAGGTCCAGGTATACAATAATCAAGCAGCTCGAAATATATGAACGATGCATTTGGTAGTGAATGTTTAGATTTTATTATTTCCTCCATTTCTTTTCCAAAAACCATTATATAATCTGCAAGTTTGAAGATTTTTTCCTGAATCCGATACTCCTCAGATGTACCATAAATACCTTCAATCTCTCGTTGCTCCAAAGGAAGGTCAACAGTATATATTATCAGTTTCCTTCTAAGACTAAGTAGTCTCAACAAAAATGTCCGAAAGCCGATTTTCCGTGGAAGTCCAGGTGATATAAAGTAGGGATATATGATGAGTACTCTGCCCTTACGCCACATATATTTGAGTGTCTTCAATACTTGCCCCGTTATTCTGCCTGTCATATTTACTACGTCAATATTCATGGAACTGCAAATTTGAAGCACATCATCTACAGTCTTAGACATTGCTTGCTTCTTATCATCAACGTCCTTTACTAGGAAAATATCATTCATTCTTGTGACTCTTCCTGTGGATTTTTTCTGTACGAGATAAAGGTTTTTAATCGCATATCTTTGAATCCCCTTAGTATTATGGAAAATGGTACACCAATTCAACAATACGAACAATATTATAATTGACCAGCGAATTCTACAGAGGGGTATCTAGTGACTAGAGCAAAGTGGGTGATGAAACAATATTGGCGAATAGGAACAATTCGAGCCTTACTAAGTCTAGCACTTGGTATGTTTGTCCTTTCGAAATATTACTACATCTACATCCCTATCCTTAGTGATTGGGATCTATTTGGAGCTATTACTCTAGGTGTGATACTTATACTAGTCTTCATGGGTGTCGGATGGGGGTATGATGAGAAAGCAAAACTATGGAATGAAGCAGTCGTCGTGCAAACAGAAAGGTATCCTTATGCCTTTGTCCCAGAATATAGAACTTATGCAGTCGATTATCCCATGACGCTTTCATTGATGAAGATACTCAAAGGAATCTATTTACAGGCAGGCATTGACACCCACAAGTTAGACTACCTTGGTAAATACCTTGAATCATTTTTCAGGAAAAATCCATCAAACAAGCGAGATTTAATGATTGCAGAGATAGAAGCCAGGAGGTTTATGGAGGATAATCCCTTCATCGGACAACCTGCAACTGATTCTATAAAGAGGTATTCCGTTTCAACAAAAATGAAAAGACTCTTTCAAGTGTGGATTTTACGACTGAATTATATTCAATCTTTTACTGGTCTTGGACAAGACGTCCTCGTTTTTGCGGCTGTCTATGTCGCAATAATTTTCCCCACCGTGGCAGAAAAGGGGTTAGTACCAATAGAATATCTATTTCAAGGAATTCTATTTCTCTCAGTACCAATCTTTCTTTTGATGGTTGTAGCGGGTTGGTTCTACGACCGACGAATTAAATTATGGTCTCCAAGTATGACAGTTGAAGAAGAAAGATCTCCATTTAATTATGTTCCAGAGCCAAGAACATTATCATTGACTGTTCCTTTCTTCTATGGAACTCTTCATTTCCTGTATACAATATTAAAGCATCATAATCTGGATGCAAAATACTCTGAGAATTTATTTGAGTATATGAACAGATTTCTTAAGTTGCGAGTTTCAAGAGATGAAGATCTTGATTTTGGAAGAAACATATGGAAGGAACACAAAGGTGTTTTCAATAGAGGTGAATGATATATGGGATTTAAGAAATGGTTAATGAAACAACAATGGCGAATAATTCAAGTTAGAGGAATATGGGGTCTCTTTTATGGGATTCTCTTGCTTGCAGCAGCGTATTATGGGTACCTTCCCTACATTAAAGATATGGGAGAGTTAGGTCCATTTGTATTTGCAGGAATTCTAGTTGTGAGCTTTGCTATTCTTGGTTATCTCTATGATCGTGTTTTTGTCCTATGGGCTCCTTCTCATGAGGTGACTCAAGAACGGAATCCATACCAATATGTAGGCCGACCAATAGATCATATTTTCTGGTTACCACTTTACTCAGTGATATTGAAAAGCTGCGAAGAACTTGCAGCATATTATGATTTAGATGACTCGATTATACAAGAAACAAAGGAATACTATTCAAGGTATGAACAGCTCCGCCCTGAAATAAAAGAGGACATAGAAACTGCAATCAAACTGAGGGAAGAATTCATTCAAAAACACTCTTTTGCAGACATCCTAGAAGAAACACAAGATGAATGAAAAACTTTAGAAAAAGCGCCTCTAACAGTTTAGATTGTCATAACCACAGCGATTAAACTACATCTGAATCTGTTGCCATAATGAACCATCGTTTCAAATCATAAAGGATCCCTTTATCAAACTCAGTCTTGTTTTGTCGTGTAATAAGTATCAATTCTTCAAATGAGTTGTAACCTTCTGTGACAGTAAGTCATATGGTTTGCTTCCTTCAGGACTCCAAATAGGCAAAATTTACCAGTTGTTATGAAAGAGATCGCTAGTATCCTTCAATGAGAAATTGATGAATTATTAAAAACATGTTGTAAAGCATTCCGAGGTTATTTACAAGAATGCAACCATGACACAAGCTTAACATGTGTGGAGATGATTCAAAGAGTGATTCGATATGACGCTTGACGAGGACTTTGAGAAAATCATTGAGGAAAGGACGAGTGCATATTCGAGAGACGAATGGATAAAGTCTCAAATTGAATCAGAGAAACCTATCTACAACTACAGACTCGATCATGTTCGACATGTAGTTAAAATATCGAAGATACTCGTGGAACGTATCAATGCTAATCGCGAAGTAGTGATGATGGCTGCATGGTTGCATGATATCATAAAACCCGGAATTTTGCCGGTTTCGGATCATGGAATTGAAAGCGCAAAAGTAGCAGAAGAGATACTACTCTCCAAGGGAGTTGTGAGAAGTACAGTTGAACAAGTGACAGATGTCATTCGCAAACATGTAGGACTAACTCTCGAGGAGGAACTAAAACCAATCGAGGCTCAGATAATTTGGGAAGCTGATAAGATAGACAAGCTTGGCATAGTTGGCTTTATTCACTTCATTCTGAACGGTGCTCGGATACAACCAGGTACGATGATAGAAGATATGGCTCAGAAGGTCCGAGAATTCCTACCCCTTGCGCAAAGGATAGCATCCAGCATGTACACTTCAAAGGGAAGAGAGATAGCAAACATCCGCCTACAGAACCTTAGAGAGATTAGCAGTCGACTTGATTCGGAGATAATTTAACATCGTGGAGCGGATATAGGAAATGGATGAGCGAGAACTGACAGCGGGTATTCTTACAATTGGGAACGAAGTGATAGATGGACATGTTCTTGATACAAATGCGAATTGGATGGAGAAGCAGCTTGTCAGACTGGGAGTAGAAATCCGAAGACAAGTTACGGTGAGAGATGAGGTCAAAGAAATAGGCAAAGGTCTGGAATTTCTCTGTGAGGTTTGTGATGTAGTAATTACTTCAGGCGGTCTAGGTCCAACTCATGATGATATGACATTATATGCCATAGCGGTAGCATTTGATCAAGAGCTGGCAATTGACAAAGAGGCCCTCGAGATTGTCATGCGGCAATACAAGATATTATTCAAAGAGAAGATTGTAGCTACAGAAGAAATGACTGAGAGCCGATTGAAAATGGCAACCATACCCGTCGGTGGCAAAGCTCTCGACAATACTGTAGGAGGGGCACCTGGAGTGCTCTTGACCTATAGAGGTTCAACAATTTTCTGTCTTCCAGGAGTTCCTGCGGAGCTAAAGGATATCTGGGAGAATTCAGTCAAGCCATGGATTGCCGAGAATGTGAAAGGTGCCTATTATGAGGAGATTGTGGATTTTGAAGTCGTTGACGAATCAGTATTTGCACCACATATCCACAGTGCCATAATGAAGAATCCTAGAGTCTGGATAAAATCTATGCCAAAGAAATATGGTACAACAAGAGTGATGCGAGTTTGGATTTCATCAAGGGGAAAACACGAATCTGAAGTAAAGCAAAACGTGAAGGTTGCGCTCACGAGTCTTATACGGGAGTCTGGACTAAGTACAATTGGTGATGAATAATCGATTGACCATTGCCGATAAGTATATTCAGCTGTTAATGGCAGAAGATTGAAAGGTAGAACGCAATGCAACTTGACTTTGCCATTACTCTCCAAGATGTTATTGTCTTTTCTATTGCGGTGCTCTATGCGTTATTAGTTCTAGTGGTGGGAGATGTCGCTCGAAGGAAGCTGAATATGGGTTCAGACTTTACTCGGAAGATTGTTCATCTCTTTGCAGGATTTGCGATTTGGACTATCCCTTATTACTCACATGCCTGGGTAGCAACTTTTGTTGCCCTTCTCTTCACTCTCTTTCTAATTGTGACCAGCAATGACCGCTTTAGCAAGTTCTTTTCAGCGATGGCCCGACCAGAAGATATTGAACATGGAAGTGTAAGAGGACCGTTATGGTATGCTTTTTCGATTACTCTCATCACAGGAGTATTCACAATTACTGGGAATGAGCAGTTCTACTTCATCGCCGCAGCATCGATTCATATGATGATGCTTGGAGATGGTATGTCAGCTCCAATTGGGATGAGATTTGGAAGGAATCATACGATTGAGATACTGGGCTCAAAAAGGAGTCCAGAGGGATCTACAGCCCTTTTTATATTCTCATTCCTTGGTGCACTACTAGCATTTTGGTTTTTTGGGATAATGAATTATGGAGCTTTGATTCCGGAGGGAATCATCCTGTATAATGAGATATTCATCTTGGCTTTTGTTGGTTCAACCACTGCGACACTTGTTGAACTAGTAAGTCCAAAGGGAACTGACAATATTCTCCTGCCTTTCTCAACATGCGTTGTGATGATTCTAGTAGGAATAGGCCTAGGAGTTGTTTAGTTCTAACGACTTGCATCAACTACAAGACGATAATAGTATACTCTTCCAGCGGTGTCACTGTTTCTCTCAACACGAATAACTTGGCCAATCTTGGCACCCAAAACCTTGGC
>JBHLQJ010000152.1:0-7092 GCA_048884945.1 Candidatus Thorarchaeota archaeon
TTCTGAATCTTTCCTCGTTAAGAGAAGCAATCTCTCTTTCTAGCTGGGACTTCCTACTTTCGAGCTCCTTAGCATCTGTTTCTTCAATCTTGTTCCAAACGTGCGACCATTTGCTCTCTATTGATTGAAGTTCGGCTTCTTCTATCTGAAGTCTCTCACGTAGACTTCTCATGAGTAAATCTTTTCCCTCAATTTCAGCTTGAAGCGCTTTGTAATGACCATGCGCCTCTGCCCTTTTAGTGTTCCATTCAGCAAAAGCGGCAAGTTCGTCCTGTATTCGCACACGCTCTTCCTCTAACTCTTTGATTTCATTCCGCATCAGCTTTTGCTGATCCATATACTGCTCTCTTGCAGTAGACAATCTCTCTAGATCTTCTTTCAACTTCTCTTCTTTTTGTTTCTCAAGTTTGATATTGTTCTCAAGCTGCCGTATCTCAGCAATGTGTTTCTTAGAATCCCCTTCAAGCTTTGCAAGGTTTCTCTCTTCCTGGTCAATCTTTGCGTCGATTTTTCCAATTTCGGAATGCAGACTTGATAATCTAGTTTCTAACTCCGTTCCTTGTGTTTCCTGTTCGGTTATCTGATCCTCAATTTCTGCTTGTTCTTCAAGAATCCCTACTAGTCCTGATTCCTTCGTTTCAATCTCATTCTTTGTTTCCTGAATTCTCTTAGAAAGGTCATCATAGCTTGCCCAATTCAGTTCTTGTTCTAACTCTCTCTCCTGTGCCTGCAAAGCTCTCTTCTTTTCAAGTCGCGATAAATCTTGTTGAAGTAACTCTAACTCTCGCTCAACTGTTCTTGACTCGGTGAGTGCTGCATCAAGTTTCTGACGACTCTGTATAACTTCGGATTCTTGAAGGCTGATTCTATCGCGAAGAATATCAAGTCCTGTTCCCTCTTCAACAAGTCTCCTAACCTCAAAAGGATCCATCTCTCGAATTGCATTGATTCTCTCTTGCGGCATAAAAACAAGCGGATTATCTGTTTCAAGTCCAAGTGAACTAATCATTTGTTTATGTTCAGCTGCCTTGACTCGTTTTCCATCTGCATACGCACGAGGAATGCCATCTCGGTCTATCCGTCTAAGGAATTTTCGACTCTGTCCATTTACTTTTACCTTAATTTCGACTTCTGCAGTACTAGCTCCGTGCCGAATAAAATCACTCCATTTGCTATAGCGGTTTTCTCTTTGGTTTGATGCGAGTGCGAACTTCAACGCATGGAAGATCGAAGTCTTTCCTGAACCGTTAGGACCTGCCAATACAGTGAGCCCTTTATCAAACTCAACTATTCCCTCGTAGAACGACAGGAAATTTTCCAATCTTATTGATTCGATGTTTACTGTAGTTTCACTCATCTATTGTCTTCCCATTATTCTATGAAGTCTATCGCTACTCTTTTTGGCTCTAAGAAGACGTGTGAGTCTGTCTTCAGCTGAACCAGTCAGAAGGAAAGAATATCTACTTAGAAACTCGCGATCTTTAGCTGATAGAGGTAATCCCTCATTAAGGACTTCTATCACACGTTGAGTTTCAGTGTAATCCTCTCCGACTGCCATAAGGTAAAGCTGATCCAGAAAGTCATCTGGATATTCTTCACTCAGCTTTGAGAATTCAGTAGGCTGAGCGCCCCTAGTCTTACGAACTACTGAATTAAAGAACCTCAGGTCACCAAAAGCAGCCACTCTACTGTTTTCAATGAGTTCTTCAATCTTCTCTCTTGACAGCTCCCCACTCTCTTTTGTTTCACGCATATAGAGGCTCATTGCTAAGTGGCTCACATCTAGAAAGCCCCAGCCATCGGTCAATTCAGCAATTACTGAAATATCAAAGTCTTCTCCTCCTCCCAAGACCTGTTCAAGGATTCGAACTCTGTCATCGAAAGTTGTCCCTTCAACAAAATATGTTCTGTCAAACAAAGAGAACAAATCTCGATCAACATTTTCTGGTCTTGTTGTGGCTGCAACAATGATCACTTCTTTCCTACTCCAACCAGTTGCCTTAACTTCTTCTTGTATGATTATTGACTGAACTGAGTTCATTGGAGCAATTGCATCGAGTCTCTCAATATAGAATAGAGATGGCGAGTTTCTCCGAGCGAACTCAAATCCTTCTCTTAGTACACTATGACTCCTTTTGTTCTCGCCAAGAATCCCCTCCAGCTTGAATTGGATAATTTTGATTGGTACTTCTCGTGCTAGAAAGTAGGGGAATGCACCAAAGTCACTGCCGGGTGGTCCAATGAGCAAGACTCTGCCACCAAATTCCATCCCTTTCTCATCCATTTTGGCTTTTAGGGTATCATATCGTCTAAGTAGTTGAAGGTACTCGGTAGCAAATGTAACTACGGAGTATTGACTGATTCGTTCGATTGGTACCTGTTCAGGTGTAGTTAGAGTCACATTTTCAATGAATTCTCTGTCTTCGCCCAATTTTCTACCCCATGACTGCTGGCTTCTCAGTCGTTCCCCTGAAGGCATATTATGTCTTCGGAGGTGGTATAGTTTCGCGCTGTTCGATATTATCATGATATTCTTGCAGTATCAATCGATTAGCAGTACCTGTCCGGTATTATTTTGGTCAGAACCCTCATGTCTGGATTTAATTCGGTATGAAGTTATTACCCAAAGCGGTACGCCGATAACTAGCCAAATAATGAGATCACCAATTGTTGCCATGATATAGTTTGTTCCACTAGGATCTAACCAAAGTTGGCCTAAGGTCATCATTTTGACTAAGGGAAATATTAGAATGAATGCAAAGAATCTCTGAAGTTTCCTTCCATCTATCTTGGATACATACCTCGGACCTATGATTCCTCCTATAATCATGCCTGCACCCATTGCTAATCCATAAAACATGAATGCAAACATGTTTTCAGTTTGAACAAATACATAGTAGTTCATAAGTGAACCTGCAGCAGATGTGAAAATCATTGTGAACATCGAGGTTGCAGCTGCGGCTAATATTGGAAAGTTTAGTAAAATGCAAAGTACGGGGACTATAATTGTACCTCCTCCCAAACCCAGAATTCCAGCTGAAACACCAGCCATGAATGTTGCCATAACTGAGAGAATCAGTCTTTCAATCGATAATTGAGAAAAGCCTGCAGTTTTACCCTCACCAGTTGTTCTGTCTAAATCATATGGTAAAGCCATCAATAATTTCAACGCAATTGGAAAAAGAAGTATCCCAAATGTCAATCGTAGAAGATGTGCCTCCTCAATAATGGTTCTAATTACAATACCCATGTAGGTTCCCGGTATGGTTACAATAACGAGTAGCAACCCAATTCGAAAATTAATTGGCATAGGCCTATGCCTATAGTAGCCTAAGCTGCTTGTTACTGCAACAAACATTGCAGATAACAAAGAGGCGGCAGAAGCTAGTTCTGCAGTAAGTGCGAAGAGTATGATTAATACTGGAACCTTGAATGCGCCTCCACTTATTCCAGTCATTGAAGCGATTAGTCCTATTCCAACTGATATGGGTAGAATTGCTATGAATTCGAATATCAATTGCTCCACACTTATCAGCTCTGATGAGAATATCCTCTCGATGCCCACATTGAATGTTTCCACAATAGGCTACTCTATTCCTTTTGTACCTTGCTGATGAAGGGCTTCTTGATACGCGCGGTTCGGTGCAAGGTTCATAACTATTAAGACGGACAATATCTCGTGGTAGGTGGTTCCAATGAGTAAGAGTGAGAAGCTTAGAGATCAAGTAATGAATGTCATGTCTACTGTTGAAAGTAGGGGTCTTTTTGTTCACTCCTCTGACCTTGAAATAAAATATGCTGATCCTGGCTCAAAAAAGTCTGTTAAGACAACTAGATTTCCACTAATTATTGGTGCCTGCGTACTGAATGCACTTGTTCCTAGATCTGCGATGCTACTAGTAGGTGGTCACGGAGGCGGCAAGACAACACTTGTCAAACTATTAGGTAGGATGATGACAGGAAGGTCTCTCGAAGATATTGAAGATGGTATACTTCGAGGACACCCGATGCTCACCGAGGAAAAAATGGTCGCGACACTGAAACCCGGCCCGCTAATGAAAGAAGGACTCGAGGTGGTTGTATGGCGGCGGTTTGTCACAGATTTCTGGAAAATCATAGACGAGGTTAACAGACTCACACCTCATGCTCAGAACATTCTGCTTTCGCTTCTAGCAGAAGGCGAAGTCAAATATTACGACGAAATCAAACGGTGTGACGAATATTGTCTCTATGCGACCTTGAATCCTGCTGATTCAGGGACTTTTGATATAGGCCCTCCTTTTCTAGATAGATTTGGTATGGCTGTACCTATAACTATGCCAACCGTGAACGATCTGGAACTTATTCTAGCTGCTCGTGATGAACGACTCTTTGGGTTTGACGAATTATGGCAGGTGCCTGCTATACTCACAGAGGAGAGTCTTTTAACAATCTGGAACTTGGCTGACAAGGTACATGTACCAGCACAAGCTTCGGAATTTATGCGGTCTGTGGTGAGAGAGTTCGGAGCCTGCATTAGAGTTGACAAGAGTCAATCCAGCAGTTTGACCGTAGAAACAGGTCTTTGTGAAGGTTGCCACTTCAACACTGCAAAGAGTGTCTGTAATAAGGTGATAATTCCTCTGAGTGTCCGAGCTGCAAAGGATCTCAATAGATATTCCAAAGCCGCAGCTTGGTTAGTAGGTGCACAAGAAGTTTCGGTCGAGATTGTGAAGTCTCTAGCACCTCTAGTCTTTTGGCACCGTACGCAGTATGTAAGAGATGAACTTGATAGATCGCCCTATTATGGTGATGTGTTTGCCTATACTACGAATCTTGTAGAGCTAGCTGCATCAAGATTTGCCCAGAGAGAACCAGCAGTCGCAATTATGGAGCAACTGAAACAAGGTGATGAAAACGAAGGTGCTATGGATGAACTAAAAGAAATGGCGAAAAGCGATCTTTTGGTTCGTCTGGATTATACATCTCTAGCCAAAGAGCTGAGAAAGTCTGGATATACAAAAATGGTCAAGAATATAGAAAAGGGGATCAAAGACCACAATGTAGAACAACTCACCATGATTTATGACAGTTTGATCATTGATACTGAATTCCCAAATAGGAATATGCTTCTGAAGCAAGTTTCAGACGCACTTCATAGACTTACACTGACTCAATTCGCAATAACCTTTGAGCAGTGGGAAGATATTTGGACAGTAATCAGTCTGCAGTTTCCTAAATTGACGTCTATTTTGAAAGAAACCCTAACCCCACCAAAGAGGAAAATCGTTAGAACTGACGGCCTCACTGTTGTTATTTACACAACCGGTGTTTCACCAGACTCTGCAGTCTTTCTTGAGATATCCGGAGGAACTGCCGCGTTAAATCTGAAAAAAGAGATTGAAAGCCAGATAGGAAGATGATTATAATTGTCGAGAGCCTCCTCTGATAGTTCCCAAAACTCTGGGTTGATCGAAGTAGCCCAGCGTGCCTGGGAGCAGGCGCTCATTGATTTCTACCACCCCCCACTTCCAGAACCAGAGATAGAAAATCTAACTTCAGCTGCTAGCTTCTTTTACATTGATTCTGAAAGTTGGACTGTTCATCTCAACACAGCAGGTGTCCCTCTTTATATGGACGCGAATGAAGCTGAGCCATATCTGAGATCGGTTTGCCAGCACGAAATTCAACATTACCTCCTTTGTCCCTATGATGGTGCAACCAATGGATTGATGTTTGCCGCAGCTAGGAAGAAGGTTAACGATGCAACCGCGATGTTTGTGTGCAATCTCTTTGCTGATTTGGTGGTTGATTCAAAACTTTTGAAACAATATCCTACTTTAACACACAGTCGTATTACAGCTTCAATTCATGAGTCCTCTCTAAGATCACTAGAACATGGCTCCTTGTGGTTTTTGATTGTTGCAAGTTATCGTGCGATGTGGGGCTTTCCAATTCCTCCCCTAACTAATATTGACGAATCAACATCTGAAGCCGCCACTGCAATCGTAGGCGTTGCACGTAAGTCCATTGACAATGAGAAAAGATGGCCAAAAGCATGTGGAAAAATCGCCGAAATCATAGCAAACTGGATGCCTGAGGTCAACGAACAACTACCCGGATGTGGTGAATTTGAATCAGGCAAGGGAGTAGAAGGTAATGAATCAGTAGACCAAGCTACAATTTTGGTACCCCTTGATGTTGATGCGATAATGGGCAGTCCAATTGAAGTTAGAAATGGAGATTTAGCTAGAAAGTGTCTTCAGAAAGATACACCTTTCGACTTGGACTCCGAAATGGAAGATCTAGCCATTGAAGTTGAACAACGTGGTGGCAATCTGGAAGACTTGGAGGGCGTATACCTCGCAGCTGGATTTGGCAATCCTCGTGAATCTTGGATTCATTTCTGGTACCGTGCTAAGGCACGAGGTCTGATTCATTTTGATATAAAAGAACGGAAATTCTCTGGTCTTGCACCATTGACCCCTCAAGTCTGGAGAATGGGAGATCCAATCGAAGAATTAGACATGGTTCAATCACTCCAATCCTTCCCAGTCATAATACCCAATATCTCCACTCGTAAATGGTTAAAGGTATCCTCAGAGGGCCTTGCCCAATCACATTCTCTTCCAGATATGCTCATTGTAATTGACTCAAGTGGTTCGATGACTTGGGGTCTTACTTCCAAGACGATTAGTGGACAGTACCACACAGCTTTGGTGGCTGCTTTTGCATCAATGGACGTAGCAATGCGATTAGGCTCAAAGGTAGCAGTGATTAATTTTTCAAGTAGTTGTAAATCAAGCAATTGGTCCACATCCAAGACTGAGGCTGAACACGTACTTCTTGCTTACCAAGGTGAAGGTACTGTAGCTCCTGTAAACAAAATATCCGAACTATGTAGGACGGCAGAATCGAAAGTAATGGTGCTGCTAATAACCGACGCAGAGATTGCTAACTGGGAAAAATTTGTGGACTCGGTTCGTATATTATCAAGACACGGCCACAAGTTATTCCTATTTCATATTGGTGCAGGTCACGGTAAGAAGAGTGTCACTCAACGCATCTTAGAGGAGACTGGTGCAGTGGTATACCAAATAAAGTCAGCAAAGG
>JBHLQJ010000153.1:0-7065 GCA_048884945.1 Candidatus Thorarchaeota archaeon
CAACCTACTTATCAAAATGCTTCAGTATGTTCTGAAGTCATCTGATGAAATAATTGAACTGAATGATTTGATACACGCTGAGATTAGATCTGACAGGTTCTGTAAGCTTGCGGTGAAAGATAAAAGACTGAATCCACTAGCGGGGTATGCTGAAAAGAGCCGTACCGTTGAACACAACTTTGGTAATATTCTTCAGATACTAACTAAATTATAAAGATTCTAAGCAGTAAATCTTGAATCTGAGAGAATTCTTTCTACAATCCCATCTGCAGTGGGGTTTCTTTCATACTTGTTCCACTCTGCAGTAAATTCTCTATATATAGCCAAATCTTCCAACACAGTAACAGCTAGGTCGTGTACATCAGCATTTTCAACATAAGGCCCACCTTCCAGTCCGGGACAAATCTCTTTTTTGGCACTTAAGCCCCATGTCTTATTATTACCTTCTTCTGAGAATGTGAATGGAAAGGACATGCATACCATTGGTCTAATCACATGTATCATACAGAGATTATCCTTCAAAAAAACACAATCTCCATTCTCTAATTTTCTCAGAGCAATATATGCTGGGCCTTGTTCAGTATTTACAGCTGGGACATCTCGAAGACCTTCCGGTGATTCATTACTTTCGACAAGATAGAAATCAAGTGCTCGAATCACTTCACTTGCTCTAAGATTTAGTCCTATTGATAGCTGGCATATATCTCGTCCAGTAACAGTTACTAATAATGAATCCTCTCGACAGCACGCACCACACCTTGTACATTCGAAACGGATTCTGTTTTTATCTGGATTCACTGGGATATCCTCCTGTAAAGGAGCCATTATTAGTGCCTTCTAAGCCAATGTTTCAAGGAATTTAGAGAGGGCATTGAGACCTTCCTCGATTTCAGAGATTTTTGTAGCATAGGAAAAGCGCAGAAAGTTATCATACTTCTTCCCGAAAGTTATTCCAGGAGTAGATGTAACTCCAGCTTTCATGAGAATTAGCTCTGCAAGAGTGTTACTACTAAGATTGTATGCAGAGAAATCTGGGAAAACATAGAATGCGCCTTTGGGATTGATACATTGAATTCCTTCGATTTTACAGAACATGCTAGTAATTAAATCACGGCGTTTCTGGTATTCTTCTGTCATTGCCTTTATGGAACTCTGGTCGCCGTTCAGAGCCTTATATCCTGCATATTGGACGAAAGATGTTGCACAGGATGTTGTATTCTGTTGAATTAAATCCATATTATTAATGGTTTCTTCATTTCCTACTGCAAATCCAAGTCGCCATCCAGTCATAGAATATGTTTTAGAGAAACCATTGATGACTAATGTGTGCTCCAAATTTTGATCTATCTCCAGCATCGATGTCTGTTTAAAGCCATCATATACCAACATTTCATATATCTCGTCAGAGAAGACGACAAAATCGTGATCTATTGCCAAGTCGTGAATGAGTTTCATCTGATCCCTTTCTAGAACTCCGCCTGTTGGATTATTTGGAGTGTTGATTACCAAAGCAGTAACTGATTTTGAACATGCAGTTTTTAGTGCTTCTTCATCAAGCACATATCCGGGATAAGTACCTACATCGACGGGTTTGGCACCCACAGTTCGAATCATCACTCGATATGTTGGCCAAGCTGGAGAGAGTAATAGCACATCATCTCCAGCATCTATTGTACTGAGAAATCCTTGAAACAGAGCCATTTTTGCACCGGGTGTGACAATGACATTTTTTGAACCATCTATTTCGATTCCACGATGAGCGTAGTGCTCCTCGATACCATTGAGGAGTGGTGGGATTCCCCTAGAGGGAGTATAACGTGTAAAACCATGATTAAGAGCTTCAATTCCTGCAGCGATTATATAATCAGGAGTCGGAAAATCAGGTTGACCTATATCAAAATGATAAATACGCTTGCCTGCAGCCTCTATACGTTTCGCTAGCTCAAACATCTTTAGTGTACCAGAAGCGGGAATTCGTTCCATTGTGTGAGATGTCCAGTCCATATGAAGCACCACAAATTAGTGGTTAAAGGCATGAATTAAACAGCCTTAGAGAGTTAATCGCTGTCTTTTACATAATGATAAAGTCTTTCCTGTTGAGCTATTCTTCAAGAATTCTACTTAATTCGCCCTTCTGATGTTCCGTACCTCGTACTAAAATTCTATCAATCATTGCTTCACCCATTCCGAATGAATGAGCGATTTTAAGGTGATTTACTTTCAGTGGATCAATTCCAAGAAGACTTGAACAGTATGAATCTACAGCAACTGGATCTGTACCGACTACAACCCCGCCAACATGTTTTGTGATGGCATTGGCTCGCTCACCAATTACGACATCTGTAAGATCAACCACAGTTAGATTGGGTCTATAAGCATCTAACAAGTCTATTAGTACAGAATCAATTGAGCTGTGGTAGACTCTTTTGTCTAATTCAGGTAGAAGACCAAATAGATTTTTGATGCTTGCACCTATGCTACAAAAATCAGGTTCAGCCTTTAATGTGGCTATATTTATGAGGAACACATCATCACTTAGAATGCCTGGCATTTTCCGATTTTGAAAATAGTGACCTGCGAATTGAACAGGGACCATTTCTGAGTCAGAGAGGTTCACAAGACTTACTCTTTCGTTTTCTAAATCCGAATAATCACACAGTGAAAACGCCTCTTTTGCTGTTCGTAATGGATTATCACTCTCCACGATGGTGATAGGGCCAATGGAATTAAAAATCTGAATTGCAGCTCGGACAATCTTTACATCTGTATTGCCAGGTAGTTTAGGATCATATATTGAAGGTTTTATGATAACACGTTTAATGTTCTTTGGCGGAAAAATTGGCTCATTCAACTTTGAAAGAGCTACTCGTAAAGCCTCTCCCGGATTTCTTCGGACAGCAATGGCAATTTCAGGACTAGATGTCATGATTCACTTTATCTTATGTCTAAGGTTTTAAGTGAGTTTCCGTGTTGATATTTCGAGAAATGAAGCTCACAAATGATCAACGAGAAAGGTATTCACGGATGCTTGCGCTTCGTGATTTTTCAGAAGACGATATGGAAACCCTGATGAACACAACAGTAGCTATGCTAGGAGCAGGTGGACTTGGAAGTCCTGCACTTCGTCTTCTTACAGCCATAGGATTTGGGAGAATTAGAATTGTAGACAGAGATATTGTTGAGCTTTCAAACATACAAAGACAGACCATATTCAACACACAGGATATTGGTAAACCAAAAGCAGAAGCAGCAGCTGATAATCTTGAATTGATGAATCCAGAGGTACAATTTGATCCAATATGTGTATCAATCAATGACGAAAATGCAATTGACGTGTTAAAGCAAGTTGACATAATTGTGGACGGATTAGACTCATTCAAAGCACGAAGAGCAGTTAACAAAGCAAGTCTTGCGCTTAAGATTCCATATGTGTTTGCTGGAGCTGTTGAGTATTATGCGAACCTCACGACGTTTGTGCCTGGAAAAACAGGATGTCTGCACTGCGTAATGGGTGATGCGCAGGACAATCCAGAGAACACTTGCGCAAATGTTGGCGTTTCTCCCACGTTACTTTCTTTTGCTGCTTCAGTGGAGGTAAATGAAGCATTAAAAATAGCCTTGAACAGAGAACCTGATCTTGTTAACCGTTTGATGACGATTGATACAAGTAATTTGAGCTTCGATTTCTTTGACATTGGAAAAGCAGCAGATTGTGTTGTATGTTCTCAGAGCCAGTTATGGCAAGAGAAAAAGAAGAGGAACCTATCAGTTACACAACTCTGTTCACAGAGTTACAACGTTTCGCCAGGGAAGATATTACAGCTAGACCTTGATGCTGTAGCCAACAATCTTGATTCCACATACGCTGTAGAGCGAAGGAAACGCTTCCTCATTGTAAATATTGGTCGCGAGATTCGAGTAACCATCATGCCAGCTGGAAACCTGATTGTGAAAGGTGTTGATAGTCCTGAAGCGGCAACCAAACTTTTCCAAGATATTATAGGGGATGATGATTAGTCCCCAAAGAATAGTCGTCGTGCTCGACGTCGTCTTTCTTCTTCATCTTCATCGCTATCGGGAGGCGGTGGTGGAGGGGGAGGTTGTGTTATTCTTCTAGATGCATCAACATCCTCATCTTCATCAGTACTACTTTCATATTCGTCAATAGAAGCTTCGGGGGGTTCAGAGATGGTTCCTGTTTCAAATTTTTCATCAATAGAATCCATCTCAACTGGAGGCGGAAGTTCGACATCTTGATTACTTTGCTCTGTTTCATCTCTAGACGGAGTTATAACTCTCTCATAATCATTCCAAGTAAAGGATGGTTTATGTTCAGCATCTTCAATGGAATCGTCTTCAATTTCGGGTTCTGGAGGAACTGATTCGTCACTAACACTATCTCGATCAGAACTAAGTTCAGTAGGCTCGATAAGCTCGAAATCAGATGAAAACTCACGAGTTGGTCCCTCTATCGATATATCGTCAATCTCTTGCTCTTCAATACGCTCTACAGTGTCAATACTGATGGTATCTTCTTCCGCTTCAATTGGCACGTTGGAAGACTCAGGTGATATATCATCTGGGGCCACTTCAAATTCATCATCGACGTATTCTTCCGAGTATGATTCATCTTTAGGAGGAGCTATTTCATATCCAGACGGGACTTGCTCAGTGTCAGAAAGTTCATCGATTGTCTTTTCATCCTCAGCAAATGAGAGGCCTAAATCATCTTTCAAACACGACTCGCACCTTTTTGCAGCGGCGACCAATCCATCATGAATAAAGTCATCCAATGCTTTTGCACGATCTTCATTTCTACGTGCCCATTTGATGAAACTATCAACCATTCTTAATGAGTCACGTACACCCATCCAATATTCATCTGATCTTTTCTTCTCTGAGTCCACTATTCGCACCAAGCTGAAAACATGAAAGAAGTGAAAAAAAGCTTCGTGTTACGTGTCACTTTTTCATTTTCTTCTTTGAGACCTTCTCAATTTTCTTCTTTTCTTTCGTCTTGTGTTCTTTCTCTCGAAGAGCAAGAATCTCATCTACCAGTTCATCAAAACAATGGTGTATCTCATTCCGTTTGAATTTATCAAGTGAAGATCCAACTGTTACAACTCGAGTAGGGATGCCAGTTCCAAGATTTTCCCTGATTTCATTTCGGTAGATTGTTTCCAACTCTGGATCAGGGTCTTTTAGAACAATAATCACAGCACTAGCACCTTTGAATGTAAGAGATAGAAGGATATCGAGTGCAGCATGTTTTGGAGACATGAAAACAGCTCGCACTTCAGAATCATCTGTAGTATGATCCACAGACACAATTCGAATTCCATCGACTTTTACCACTGGATCGAATGTTGAAAGAACATCCTCTAGTAATGAATCTTCAGGGCCGACTACTGTTATTTTGAAAAGATACTTTGATTTCAAAGCCTTCTTGACTTTTGGCTCCCTATCTTTTGGCGTCATAATTTAAAACCCCCACATAATGCTGCATTCATCGCGGCTGATTTCTATGACGGTGGCTATCGTTTAGCCATATCATTCTAATATTGATATATCTTATGTGCTTTTTCTATTTCGCGAGACCATTGTTTTGAGCCATAATTTATTAGGCAATCACCCTTTGAAGTGGCATACGGTTCAGATCCAGATCATTTTTAAAATTCTATGGTGAATCGCATTTGAAGTTAAGAGAACTATATGTGATTGCACTTGGATTCATTATTCTAGGCTTAGGGATTTCTCTATTGAACCTAGGAGAAGGCAGCTTCTTTTTCATCTTTCCATTTTTGTTCGCTGGAAACCTTGCACCGTATTTTATGTTATCAACACTTTTTATTGTCCTGATGTGTTTTTGGTGGGCGAATAGAAATTGGGTGGAAGATGCTCGTTTTATTTCACCAATGGACCAGAAACCCGCTTATCTTCGTGTTAGGACCTCTTGTCCTTTCTGTGGAAATCCTCTTCCTGAACGAGCTCTATTTTGTTATTCGTGTGGAAATCCAGTTGAAGAAGAGTTATGAAACAATGAAACACAGTCAAAGGAATAGGAGGGCAGTGATTCGATGATAAGGAGGGTCAGATGGGAAGACATCGAAGAGGTCGTGAAAATTGAACAAGAGAGTTTTCCTGTCGCATGGGAATATTCAATCTTCTTCAATATTTGCCTTGCCGCTGGAAAGATGCCATCAGGAGAATCAAGATGGGTTTTCATGGACGTGCTTGAGAAGAAAAGTAGCATAATTGGCTACGCAGTGTGGGAGATTCATAATCGTAGAAAAGAAGGTCATATTCTCAATCTGGCAATTAAATCCCACGAACGAAAAAAAGGCCTAGGCGGATTACTCCTGAAACACATTCTAGGCCATCTAAAGACCAATGGTGTTCAAGTATGCCGCCTTGAGGTTAGAGAGAGCAATCTTCCAGCTAGGCAGCTCTATGAGTCTAATGGATTTAAGGAGTCATCTAGGATTCGTGATTATTATTTTGATGAGGATGCTGTTGTATACACATTAGATCTCTGAAGTAGGGCTTCTGTGGATTAACCGCGGTCCAAGAACATCATGGTAAAGCTTGAGATAGGTAGCATCTTCAGAAACTATAGCGATTTGAGTTTCAGAAGCTGTTGTACCCCCGACAAGAATTTCACGATCATCAATGACTGAAAGAAGCATGGGAGTTCTAGTTTGCATTATACGCCATCCATCCAGGACTTCAAGAGCAGAATCTGTCTCTTCTGTTTCAGGAATGATGAGGACTTTCCGCTTCGGAATTTTTATCCTTGCAAGTTTCTTCAAATCCAAGCAAGAAAGGTCGTGAACAGAAACAACTACGGAATCGACTGCACGATTTGCCATGTCACCGATGTGAGCACAGACTTCTTCAATACCACTAATGTACCAAGTTCTATCCATTGATGCGTCAAGTAGTTTCTCACTCGCAGATAGGACTGCGCCAAGAGTATCAACCGCATCAGTAGTCAGATTAGTAACTCCAGCTATTGTTTGTTTGACGGTCACATTTAGAGTCTCCATTTCAGTCTTCTGAGTATTC
>JBHLQJ010000154.1:0-7039 GCA_048884945.1 Candidatus Thorarchaeota archaeon
GGAGTGATACTCCTGCAGGGTTGGCGTTATCCGTTTTTCTTCGTTATGTGCGGGAATAATGAGTGATACATTAATCAAAACTGTAGATCTTAAGAAACACTTTCCGCTCACAGGAGGAGTTTTCCGCAAGATTATTGGAAAAGTGCATGCTGTAGATGGCGTAAACCTTGATATCAAGAGGGGTGAAACACTAGGTGTTGTCGGTGAGAGTGGATGTGGAAAGACTACTCTTGGACGGACAATTCTTCGACTTATGGATCCTACAAGTGGTAAGATTTTCTTTGAAAACGAGGATATAACCAAACTCAAGGGGAGATCCCTAAGAAAAGTTCGTTTTAACATGCAGATTGTATTTCAAGATCCTATGGCTTCTCTCGACCCTCGTGTCACAATTAAAAACTCAATTGGCGAACCCTTAGTCGTGAATGGGGTAGCAAAGGGAAGAAAAATGAGAGCAATTGTCCTTGACCTGCTTCAGAAAGTTGGTTTGACTGAAGATCACCTTAATCGGTTCCCACATGAGTTTTCAGGTGGTCAGAGACAGAGGATTTGCATAGCCCGTGCTCTTGCGCTTAATCCAAAATTCGTTGTTATGGATGAGCCTACGTCTAGTACTGATGTGTCAGTTCAAGCACAGACTTTGAATCTCATGAAGGATCTTCAGGATGAGTTTGATTTGACCTATATGTTCATTTCACATAACCTGTCTGTCGTGAAGCACATGAGTGACCGGCTTGCCGTGATGTACTTGGGCAAGATAGTCGAAACAACTCCCCATGATATATTCAAGAAACCACTCCATCCCTACTCATTTGCTCTCGTATCTGCAGTTCCAATCCCCGATCCCAAGTTTGTAGGACGTGCGCTAATTCTGTCAGGTGAAGTTCCCAGTCCAATTAGCCCTCCTCCTGGATGCAGATTCTATCCTCGATGTGTTTTTGCACAGGATGTATGCAGGGTTGAGGATCCCATTCTTAAAGACATGGGTGACGGGCATTTGGTTGCATGTCACTTTGCTGGAGAACTTGACTTTGGAAAGAGTGCTCAGATGGAATATGCTGACGCAGTCAATGGCACAGCTGCATAATCGCTATTATTGCGATTGATTAAAGAACACAATAATCCTTTACCAGAGTGTGAAATAAATGAATACCGATTTCGAGGACATTGAAGACGAGAAAGCTCCGGACGAAGATGATGAGAAAATCGATTGGTTGAAGTATGCACAGGTTGAAGAGGAAGCTCTTCGACCATTAGATGGCAAAGACTATGTCGCTCTCTTCATAGCATCAGTACAAACAATCTTTCTGCCTTTGATTGTCCTCATTTTTGTTTTGATTGCTTTCAATTTTTGGCTACAAATTGTGGCGGGATAAGCTTGAGTGATTTATCCAAACTCGTTCTTGAAACTTGGATTATTTCAAGTATGCTTGCTTTCATTAATGCAATTCTAGCTCTCATTATTCATATGGCAACAGGAACAAACTTCGACTTTTTCACAGCAGCAAACCTAATGATTCCTGAATTTGGATTAATGCTGATTCTCGGTGCTTGTTTGATGAGTCGGCAACCCCTAGATGATAATAAACGATATGATTCAGAAGGTAATCCAACTAGATCATGGCGTTTTGCCCTTTTAGGAAAGAAGATGCTTTTGGCATCAATCTTTTTGCTCGCTTTTAGTGGGTTATTCTATCTTTTTGGAATAGCTTTTCCACCACAAGTCATATCATAACTAATAATGAATCACAGGCGCTTCATTTTCATGGGACGCTAACTTTCTGGCTATCCTAAAGCAGACAAAACTAGTAATTCCGATGATGCTTGCTATATACATTATCGAAATTGCAATGTTGTAGTTTAGAAGAAGAATTGCTGGTTCCCATATTAGATTTACAGTAAAAAGAGCAATCCCTTGTGCGAAAAGATTTGGGAGAAGATCACCCCATGGTGCAACCAATATGAAGATTGATGCAATTATCACATTCATTACTACCGATTGTTTAATTGTGTCATTGGCTAAATTTACATAAACATAGTCCTGTGCATTTAATTCATTGATTTCTTTCTTTATAACTGCATCAAGAAGATTCTCCGCATATCTTGGACCTCCAGGTCCAAGTGCAATCAAAAGTCCCACAAGAAAAATGATAATGACTGCACCAATAGCCCTCAAAGATTGTACAAAAAGGAGTGCAAGAATCATTGAAGAAATTGCTGCAATGAAACCAATCCACATCCCTGCAATTAGAGTGCTGTCTGCTAAGTGGTCCTGAAGTATTAAACCGATTCTTGAGTGTGATTTCTTTGTAATGTTGTCTAGGACCCATTTATGAGAATAGCAGCTCACATAACGAGTGTTCCCACTTCTATCAAGTCCTGACACGTCATATGCTTCCAGAAGTCGCTGTTCGAGCCCTCGATATTGCCTTATCTTTCTTAATCGATACATTGTCACAAGGAGAATGAACGAACCTGCAATCAACAAGCCAACTGTGTATTCCATATCCATTCCCTTAGTAAATCGATTTAAGATTAGAGTCCAAGAAAAAGGAATTTCATTTTAAATACTACTCTAAAGGAAACAGATTCTATCCAATAAATAGAGCCACACATGAAACATCAATATTGAGTCTGAACTAGGCACTTCACCAAAATTCTTGCCAATGAAGATTATAGCATTCCCACGAAGAGTCACATCGCGTCTTCTGCCAACCTTTAGATTTATTTCTTCACCAGCTGTATCGATTCTTATACCGTGCTCGTAGAAAACTCGGGGATGTTCTGAATAATAATAATCCAATTTTTTCACAGGTTTTGGATATAGTGTAGATTGAAGTGATGGAATTTTGGCTTTCATTTGAATTATTTGGGATTCATATTTCGCAACGATCTTCTTGGTATCTCCGATACCAGGAATAATAATTGGCCTGATTCCCTTGCGTTTGTCTACTATGCTACTTTCCAATAGACCTGCAAAATCACCTCCGCTACCGGAAATCATTAAGAAGTCTCCTTCTATTTTGATGCTGAGTGGGTTGTTTGAATCATCAAACCTTCGTATCCCTGCAGGATTTATCCTACTTTCCGCTTCAGATTCCCAGTAAAACCAAGGAATTGTTACCATTGGTAGCATTCTATCAGTATGCTCTTGCTTTCGAGACATTATCTCCCATAGGCTATCGTTTATGATGTAAAGCGACAGTGCAACAGGATGGAACTCTTTTGATTTCTGTTCAACAAACCTCTTTATGCCCTCTTCATCTTGATTGAGTTGATTCGCAACATTTGATAATTGTTCAATTAAGAGTGGAGTCTTTCCCTTTGCACCTAATTTTTCCAGCTGGTCAACTGTTAGTGTTATTGTGACTCCGTTATTATTGCAAAAATTTTCAATGGCTTCATTGTCAAATTCATACTTGGTTGACATGCGTCAACGCTGTTTCATATATGGAATAGCCTTTTCGGTTTCATGATACTGTCAGTGTATCAAAATGGTGTCTGAACATCTTACGAAGCCGTCTTCGATGGTAATTCAGTAAATTTTCATTGGTTTCTCATAAATTGTCGAATGCCTAACCGTTATTTAGTGGATTGTCCTCTGTTTTCAAAGGATTGATGAAAAATGACATCGAAAGTCTATTTCACAGATAGGCGAGCACGTACTGACTATAATATGTTAGACAAATTGGAACACATTTTCAACGAACTCGGTCTTGGCAAAGAAATCAAGCCTGGAGAGAAGGTCATGGTAAAAACCCACTTTGGTCAGTGGGGAAACACAAACTATCTGCGCCCAGCTTATGCAAGGAAAATTGTTGACCTTGTGCGAGAAGTTGGAGGTGAACCATTTGTTGCAGAAACAACAGGTTTAGGATACGGTGCTGGAGGGGCGTATGGTGGCCGGACAACAGTTGTAGAATATCTTACGATGGCCGCGCTTCATGGATATACTGCTGCTTCGTTGGGAGTTCCTCTAATAATGGCGGATGGATATTGGGGGACTGATGTAATTGATGTTCCATTTGATGGTGAACATATTGAAAGCGTTGATGTAGCTACAGCGTTATTTGACTGTGACAAAGTTATTGTCTTGACTCATGCAAAAGGACATGGTCTGGGTGGAATTGGAGGTACGATTAAAAACCTTGGAATCGGGCTCGTTGGTAAGAAAGGCAAGGCTGCAATGCACTTTCTTGGAGATATTAAAATTGACCCGGAGAAGTGTCTGGGTCCGGATTGTTCAAAATGCTTGAAGGTCTGTCCTACTAGATGTATATCAATGAACAAGAAAGCGGTTGTCGATAATTCGAAATGTATTGCATGCCACCATTGTGTAAATATTTGCTCTCAAGTTAAAGCAAAAGCTGCAACCCAAACATGGCGCCCGAATCATACACAAGCACCTATTTTTGTTGAAAATGCAGCAGGTGTGATAAAATCTATTGGCGCAGACAAATTCTACTACATCAACTTGGCCATAGACATATCCGATATGTGCGATTGTTGGGACTTTGGAGCTCCTCTACTTGTGCATGACATCGGGATTTTTGGTTCCAGAGACCCATTAGCAATTGATGAGGCAACACTACAGGCCATCAAGGATGCACCGGCAAATCCTGATTCTGTTGTAGGTGATATTGAGTGTGGTGCATGTAAATTTGCTATGGCACATGCGTGCAAGGATCCTAAAAGTGGTGAAATTCTCGAGCTTGCTGAGATTCAACTATCTCATGCAGCCAAGATGGGGCTTGGAACAAGAGAGTTTGAACTAATTACTTTGACAAAAGAACCACCCAAGAGGTCTGATGGAGGTTAGGAGGGGATAATATGGTGCCAAGCTGGTTCAGAGAAGCTGTGATTCAAACGCATAAGAATCAAAGAGCTCACCTTCAATTTGTATTGAAAGATTTGACTGATGCTGAATTGGTCAAGGAAGTAACCACGGAGGAATATTCGAGATCAATTGCTGGGATTGTTATGCATATTGGAACAGCAGAAACTTACTGGTTCCATAAAGCAAAGAATTCAATTGGACCTCCTGTAATTGCCGATAAATTCGATGAAGTCATGGCTCGTATTGAAGAGAATACGAAAAACATAATCCGGATTGTCCAGAACTGCACCGAAGATTAACTCCGAGTAGTACCTCCAAGGGATGGAGGCCCATCAATTGCTTGGGCAGTGCTTCGAACATCACTGCATGGGATCTACCATGCTGGCCAGATAGCCAAGATACGGCGCATGATTGGTGCAACTGAGCTTTCTCAAGACTCCACAGACCGATGGGGGAATGCAATCGATTCAACTCTGGAAATGTTAAAGATATTAATTGATTAAATGCTAACTCTTTAATCAATCTTAATACTGTGCTAAAGACACCTGAATCGAGTTCGAATGAGTATGAACGGTCATCAATCTCATTAAAACTCTCTAATAGCATTCTATCCGAAGTTTACTAAAATAGGATTTTACATCAACAGATTCATCCTCTTTTGCGGAGGGTTATTTTATTGACACTGTTTGAAGAAGTAGGACTTGAACGAGATATATTCCTTATCCTTAGTAGTGGTATATTCTTTTACGCTATTCTCTTCAGTGCAATCTTTTTTGGACGGTGGTATAAAGATACGTACAGGAAATCACTTGATCTCCGTCTTGCCTGGTCAGTGTTTTTCCTAGGATTATCAATAAATGCAATATCCTTCATTATCTCTGATTTCTGGTTGACAACGGAACCTCTCAATACTACTTTCGTGTCTCTGGGTTATATTGCATTAATGTTAGCTATAACAGCTTTCTTTGCTGCGATGGAAATGATTTTACCATACAAAACTCGTCATCTACTAACATCAATTAGCATTATCTCCACATTCATGCCTTTAATCATACCCAGGTTTCTATTTGAGCCACTTGCCCTCTTCGAGGCTATCCTTGCTCTTATTGGAATAACCCTATTCTTGAGATACACTTGGAAAAGTACAGCTGGTGCAGTACGGAAAAATGTACAATGGGTAGTTGGTGGTTTTGTAATTGGATGGATTGGATTCATCGGACGGTCAGATACGGGATATCTTCTAGGTGCTCATATCTATACACTTGGAATCCTTTTTCTCACATTTGGGATACTGATTTTTGGATATGTCCTATCCACATCTCCAGCGCTTGATGAGCTGGACTGGCAGCAGCAAATACTAGAACTATATGTTATACAAACTGGCGGCTTACTCATGTGTCACCATCAGTTTGTAGAGAATCCGAATATAGACCAGGCTTTGACAGCTGCAGGCATTGCTGGCATCCAATCACTATTTCAAGAAATCACCAGAAGTGATACAGGACTGAACATTGTGTCTATTGGTGTTTATGACATTCTATTTGCCCATGGTGCTTCATTTACCTCTGTTTTGATTGCGAAGAAACCTTACAGAATTTTACTCGATAAGGTTCAAGAATTTACCGACAGGTTCCAATATGAGTTTGGGACCGTACTACAACAGTTTGAGGGTAGTCTACATGATTTCCATACAGCAGACGAACTAATTGAATCAATCTTTTAATGGTTTCTTACTTTTTTACATTGATTACCATTGAGACCCTTTGTCTGCAGCGCTCCAACCATAATATACTGAATAGCAACCAATTCCTAGGCATACCAACCCAACCACTACAAAAAATCCGCCATAATAACCCATCATAGCAGCTGGCAAAAGAAACGCAACTCCCAATGTACAAGTGCACAATGCAACGCAACCTGACCCTCCAATCTTGAAAATAGTGCCAAGATTCTCATCTCTTATTCCAGGTTGAGGTGGTGGATATGGTCGATCTGGTGGAGGATCCTCAAACGATGCGGGCATTATTTTCCTCCCTCTGTTTAGTTTCACCATCCTGAAACCTTTTCTGCTTTTTCCCAATCACATTTTGCTATAAATAATCCACTTACCATGCTAGACCTCTAATATTGAACAAGAAATACAAATCTAGATACTATTGTTGTCTTTGGTCTACCATTCTGGAAGCTCCTCATATCTATGAC
>JBHLQJ010000155.1:0-7014 GCA_048884945.1 Candidatus Thorarchaeota archaeon
GCTCTTCCATTTTCTTCTTTAGTAGACTACCTAGTTTAGCTGCTTTTTCTAGATAGTTTTCTTCCTTAATGATTTCAATTACAGCAACAGCTGCTGCACATGACAGTGGATTTCCTCCAAAAGTGGCGAACGAATCAGTGACTGTATAATTAGCAGCAATCTCAGGACGAGAGATGAATCCAGCAACAGGAATCCCGCTACCAAATCCCTTCGCCATTGTGATGATATCGGGGTTTACTCCAGTATGTTGAATCCCCCACCATTTTTTGCCAGTTCGACCGAATCCCGTCTGTACTTCGTCTGAGATATAGAATCCACCGTACTCCTTTACAATTTCATGAGCAATCTGGAAGTATTCTGGAGGGGGTTGAATAATGCCACCTACTCCCTGGATTGGTTCTGCTATGAAGGCAGCAATTGCCTTGTTGGTCTGTGTTCTTATAACTTCCCTGAGATAATGTGCACATTCTAAGTCACAACCAGGATGCTCCTTACCAAAAGGACATCGATAGCAGTATCCATAGGGTGTAAATCGTACTCCAGAAGGATGTGACTCTGGAAAGGTGCGCCATCCTGCACTTGAGAGCTCCCTTGCTAGAGTTGTTCTACCGTGGTATCCGCGTTGGCATGCTATGATGTACGGATTTCCAGTATGCTTACGCACCATAGTAAGCGCAGCTTCATTCGCTTCGGAACCACTATTGACAATAAACGAGTGTGACAGCCCTTTGGGAGCGATTTCAGCTAACTGTTTGACTAGTACAGCATAAGGAATTGTAGAGTACAGAGAACTTGTATAGACAAGGCGTTCTGCTTGCCATTGAATTGTGGCTACATATTTTGGATGATTGTAACCTGTTATTGTTGTGCAAATGCCAGCGAATAGGTCTATGTATTCCTTACCCGCTGAGTCCTTCAGTACAGCACCTTTGCCTTCAACAAAAAGGACAGGATGTTCATAATAATGACCCACGGCAGGTGCCAAGTATTTCTTTTCAATCTCGAGTATTTCTTTCTGGGTGTATTTCCTTGCAAGATCCTTTGGAATTAGTTCATCTTTCATAACAGTCACCATGTTCAGATTAGCGGGAGAACGCAAAGGAACACTTCCCTAAAGGCCTTTAGGGACGTAGTATTACCACCAAAGAGCTGGAGACGGATTGAACCATGTCCTCAAACCAATTAGAAATCGAGTTCGCAGGCATCACTTTCAAGAATCCATTCTTGCTGTCATCAGCGCCGCCCACAATGGATCCTCGTCACATTCTTCGAGCTGCAAGACTTGGATGGGGAGGAGCAGTTATGAAAACTGTCACGGAGGAACCTACTGTTGATCCAAGAACGCGACTAGGAGTCCTGCGTAAGGACGGTAAAGCCATTGGGATGAACAATATTGAGCTACTATCACGTGAGCCATTGAAGAAATGGACTAATGAGTGGATCCCAAAAATTAAGCACGAGGCTCCCGAGGACTTCATATTCATTGCTAGCATGATGAGTGGTCCTGAACCTGAGGGGTGGACTTCACTTGCTAAAACCATTTCTGCTTCGGGTGCTGATGCGATTGAGCTAAATGTGTCGTGCCCACATGGATCACCTGAGAAACACATGGGTGCATTCATCGGTCAAAACCCAAAGCTGGTTGAGCTTGTGACTAAGGCAGCTAAGTTAGGGACTGACTTGCCGGTGATAGTAAAATTAACTCCAAATGTGACGGACATTGTTCCCATCGCAGAAGCAGCTGTTAGGGGAGGCGCTGATGCATTATCAGCTATAAATACAGTTGAGTCATTGATTGGAGTTGATATCGAAACAGCTACTCCTCTTCCTATCGCCTATGGTGTTGATAAAAGAGAACAACTTAGTACATATGGAGGGTTCTGTGGACCTGCGGTGAAACCTCTTGGTCTTCGTTTTGTATCACAGATTGCAAAAGCACTTCCTGACACCCCAATTTCAGGGATTGGAGGCATTGAGGACTGGACTAGTGCGACTGAGTATCTAATGGTTGGAGCGAAGACTCTTCAAATTTGCACAGCAGTCATGTGGCATGGGTTCTCTATCATTAAGGAGTTGACTGAAGGACTCAGTAAGTTCATGGAACGAAAAGGATACGCTACACTCACTGATATTGTTGGCAAAGCATTACCCAAAATCACTACATGGACCGCCCTCACTAAACTTCCTCCATTAGTGGCGCATGTGATTGAAGCTAATTGTACAGGGTGTAAAGAATGTGTAGTAGCTTGCGCAGATGGAGGCTATGTATCTATTCAAATGAAAGATAATGTAGCAGTCATCAATGATGAGAAGTGTGATGGATGTGGTCTCTGTTATGTTGTTTGTCGGGATGATGCAATAAAGTTCGTTCACACAAAGTGACAGTACACAAGAATCAAATAGACATCAGGTCGACTAAAGAGTTCCCAACAGGAAGTGACCATCTTGACTATTGAAACAGTGAAGAATTACATAAATGGGCGATGGGTGGAGTCCAAGGCTAAAGAAACGCGAGATGTATTCAATCCTGCGACTGGCGAGTTAATTGCTAGAACACCTATGAGCACCAAAGAAGAAACTCTTCAGGCTATCGCTGCTGCCAAGGCAGCTTTTGATCGATGGCGAGCGACGCCTGTTTTCACTAGAGTTAGACATCTAAACCGCATCAGAGATGCTTTTGAGGAGAATTTTGAGGAGCTCTCGAAGATTCTCACAATGGAGCAAGGAAAGACCATTGATGAAGCCCGAGGTGAGTATCGCCGCACGATTGAGAATCTTGAATGTGCGACTGGCATCCCATCGCTTCAGATGGGGTACAATACCGAAGATGTAGCAGCAGGAATAGATGAGATGGTCATTAAGCAGCCAATTGGAGTCTTCTTCTGTGTAGCACCATTCAACTTTCCAGGGATGGTCCCCACATGGTTCTGGCCATTTGCTGTGGGAGTAGGAAACACGTACATTGTAAAACCATCAGAGCAGGTGCCCTTGAGTCAAGTAAGGCAGTTTGAGATAATTCATGAACTTGGACTCCCAAGAGGTGTGTTGAATATGGTTCATGGCGGCCCAGAAGCGGTTAATACACTTCTGGAGAGCCCTGACACAGTAGGCATGTCATTTGTTGGTTCGTCTGTGGTCGGCAAGCTTCTCTACAAGAAAGCAGGTGAAAACGGAAAACGAGCCCAGGTTCAAGGTGGTGCGAAAAACTTCCTCACTGTCATGCCTGATGCTGATATTGAGCGAACAATCCCTGCGTTAATAACATCATTCTATGGATGTGCAGGACAACGCTGTCTAGCAGGTGGTGTACTTCTGGCTGTTGGCGACATATATGAACCACTCAAGAAAGCTGTTGTTGAAGCTGCCAAAACTGTAAGTGTTGGAAATGGATTGGAAGAGGGAGTCCAAATGGGTCCGTTGGCATCTAAGAAAGGGATGGAGAAAGTCGTTGGATATATAGAGAAGGGACTTGAAGAAGGTGCAGAATTGCTTCTCGATGGGCGTCAAGTCAACGTCCCTGGATACGAAGGTGGATATTTCGTTGGACCAACTGTCTTTGATAAAGTAACTCCGGAAATGACAATAGCAAAAGAAGAAATCTTTGGACCTGTCATCCCAATAATGCGAGTTAAGGATCTCAATGAGGCAATAGAGATTATTCACGCAAACCCATATGGCAATGCATCATCCGTGTTCACATCAAGCGGAGCAATTGCTCGAGAATATCAATACAGAGTAAAGGCAGGAAACATTGGCATCAACATTGGAGTTGCCGCACCTATAGCGACCTTTCCCTTTTCAGGAATGAAAGACTCCTTCTTAGGAGACCTGCACGGACAAGGTCAAGATGCTGTCGATTTCTTTACAGAGAATAAAGTCGTCATAACTCGCTGGTTCTAATTGGAGTGTGCCCCAAAAAATGGAACTTGGAACCTTTGGAGCAATAATGACATTTGCATTGGAAGTTGAGCATGAGGTGACTAGTTACTACGAATCTACAAAACAGAAAGTGAAGGATCAAGATTTAGCGAATACTTTTGAGAGTCTTGCAGCCAGAGGACAAAAGCGAGTCAAAACAATAGAGCGCATCAGGAGAGAGAATGTAACTGAGATGATTCTAGAACCCATCTCGGGGCTTTACTCTGATACATTCAAACCAAAGACATCAATACCTGAAACCTATGATGATAATACTCTGAGAGAGATTGCAGTAAAGATAGAGAAGATTCTGCAAGCCTTCTATGCACAAGCAGCCGTCAAGATTGAGTTCCTAAGTGAGGCAGCTTACTCCTTTGAGTTGCTGGCAGAGGCTAATGAAGACGCGAGTAGACGACTTTCAGATTGATATGTTTCAGAGTCGTTCAGCAGGTTTAGTTATCAGCAACAGGTCTTAATTCATTTCCTACCTTCGTGTCGCTCATCCTTCCCACAATACTGTAGGAATCAATGAGAGATTATGAACTCTATGTTTTCCCCGACCGAAGAAATGACATAGTTGATGAGTTAGATAGTAGTTCACTCATCTTTTTTATTTAGTTTCTTTCCGAGATAGAGAACGGACATTGCTATCGCTGAGAAACCAAGAGCAATTACAATTGGAATGCCCTGCTGCGTATACGTACTTGAAGAACCAAGTCCTATGACAATTGTGTGAACAACTAGGATTATTACACAGGCTTCACTTTGACTAGCATTAGAAATGAGTTCGGGGTCTTTCTGCGCTAACTCTCTCTACCAGGATGTTCTATGCGTATTGATTAATGAGATTTTTTGTTAGTTGATTAGGAGTATAGATTGAAATGGGCTATGTATCCAAAACATAGCACACAGTATGAGTGGGTAATCAAAGTGACTCCAGTTGAGATGATTATAGCAGGTGCCGGAGACCGAGGGTTTGTCTATGCTTCCTATGCCAAAGCTCATCCAAACAGAGCTAAAATTGTTGGGGTTGCGGAGCCTAGAGATTTTTACCGGGAAAAAATGGTAGAGGAACATAACATCCCTGAAGAGAATGTCTTCGCTGACTGGAAGGACATGGCAAAGAAGAAGAAGTTTGCTGATGCAGTCATCATCACAACGCGAGACCATATGCATCGAGACCCTGCGATTGAATTTGCGAAAAAGGATTATCACATTCTCTTAGAGAAGCCAATGGCGCCTGATGAGAAGAGCTGCAAAGACATTACAAAGGAAGTTCTCTCAAAGGACATCATCTTTGCTGTGGGTCATGTGCTTCGGTATACAAGATATACTCAGAAACTGAAGTCGATTCTTGATTCAGGGCTAATTGGAGATATCATTAGTCTTCAGCATCTTGAGCCAGTGGGATATTGGCATCAAGCGCACTCATTTGTGAGAGGAAACTGGAGAAATGAAAAAGAGTCATCATTCATGTTGCTTACCAAGTCTTGTCATGATCTTGACTGGATAAGATACATCATTGGAAAGAAATGCACGTCTGTGTCTTCTTTTGGTTCGCTCACGCATTTTCGTAGTGAGAACAAACCTGAAAACGCGGGGAGTAACTGCTTGGAGTGCAACTATGAGCCAGAATGTCCATATTCTGCAAAGAGATTCTATCTCAAACTTCTTGAACGTAAGAAAACCGGATGGCCTTTGAGTGTAATAACAACTGAAATGACAAAAGGTGGCATCATTAGGGAGCTACGAAACGGACCTTATGGTCGCTGTGTATACGAATGTGATAATGATGTTGTGGACCATCAGGTAGTGAATATGGAATTCGAGGGTGGCGAAACAGCATCGTTCACGATGACTGGGTTTACTAAAGCCAGGCAAAGAGAAACGCGTATCTTTGGTACTTATGGTGAGATATACGCTAACAGTGAGAAGATCCAATTGCATCAGTTTCTTAATGATAAAACAGAGATAATTGATACAACCATCGATGCGCCTCGCATTCCCAACGCACTCGCGGAACATGGTGGCGGTGATTATGCTCTAATTGATACTTTCGTATCTGCAGTTTCGCAGAATGATTCAAGTCTGATTCTCTCGGGTCCCGAGGAAACTCTTGAAACCCACCTGATGACGTTTGCTGCTGAGAGAAGTAGGAGAGAAGGAAAGGTAATCAGATTGTAGGTCATTTCACGGCACGATGAATAGCTACAGCTCCTAATGTCATTTTGATATAGTTTACCCTTGAAAAACCAGTTTCGTAGAGGATTGTGGATAGCTCCTCAGCATTGAAAAATCGGGGTACAGTATGTGCAAGGTATGCATAACCTGTTTTTGATCCCGAAAGCATTCTCCCAACCAATTTGACCACCTGCGATGCATAAAGGCGAAAAGCAAGCCTGATTGGTACTAATGAGGGTTGGCTCGTTTCAAGGTTAACAAAACGCCCACCTGGTTTTAAAATACGATGAAATTCTTTGAGATACTTGACTAATTTCTCACGTGTTGATGTGATATTTCGAGTTGCAAAGGAGATTGCTATGAGATCAAAGGTATTGTTCAGGAATGGAAGTTGTTGTGCGTCAGCAAGTGAGATAGTTGCTGCGCAAAGTTCCTCCTTTTCAGTAGCTTTTGAAATCATAGGCATTGAGAAATCAGACACAATAATCTTGGTGTTTACGGTAGCGAATTTCATGAGATTAGCAGCCAACTCACCGGTCCCGCTGCAGACCTCTAGCCAGAGAGTCCCTCCACCTGATGCAGCAATTTGAGCAGCTTTCATTCTCCATGGAATATCAAGGCCAAACGTCAGGACATGGTTCACCAATTCATAGAGATGAGCAACTTCTGAGAAGACTTTGAGAACTCCTTTGCTCATTTAATCAAATCCTATAGTTTTGATTGAAGATCATCAGCATCGCGAAACTTGATTGATTGATAACATTCTCTATATTGCATCTTTAGATTGAAAAAATGAAGCTTTGCCGGTACATATTCAATTCGATAATCTAGATGCGGGCTTGTAATCTATAATATTTGTATCTAATTCTAGATGCGCTTTCGAAGATATACGATTAATGCAACAACACTGCCAAT
>JBHLQJ010000156.1:0-6947 GCA_048884945.1 Candidatus Thorarchaeota archaeon
ACCAGCAATTGGGTCAGAGATAAAATCGTCACAATCGAAATTAAGGATAAGCCAGTTTTTCAAGTAGCGATGCCACCTGATTTTTGGTCTGAAAGTCCAAAGGAGGTTTTGTCTCCAGAGGATCTCTTTGTGGCTTCAGCTTTGTCTTGCTATGGTGTTTCATTGTCTGGTGCTGCAAACCGTTTCCATGTGGAATTCAGGGATTTTCATCTGTTTGCGTCAGGCACTCTTCGGAAAGGAGAATTTGGGTGGGCGTTTGACAAGATTACGATAAATGCCAAAATTACTGTCGAAACTGAGAAAGACGGAAAGAGGATGGCAAAAGCTGCTGAGCTCGCACATCAGCATTGTCTTGTTGCAAACTCAATGAAATGTCCCATTCAATTGGAATATTACATTGTTGTTGAGTGATACTAGTTATTATAGCGAATATCAGCTAGATAATTGCGGGAGTGAAATCTCAGCAGTATATTCTTCTCCGCAATCACAGTTCAGTTTTACAGACCACCGCTTTGGAACTGGAACATTAAACTCCTTGATGTAGTCTTTGAGACTCATTCGCACACCATCAATAAGCTTGACATAAGCATTAGATAGAGTCATGATTTCCGATGGAAAATCTAGATCTGAGAGGAAGTATCTGAACGATTTCTCGCATTTTGGACATGCAGTGAGTAGTAGATGTGTCACGTCGCCACAACTGACGCATTTTATCTCGTTTCGTTCAATTGCTGGAGCTAGAGGTATATCCAATTCTAAGTCATTTGAATGACCACACACATAGCAGTAATATTTCAATGGAAGTATTGGCATAGATCCATCCTCGCATCATCAACAAGCTGATGATAGTACGTCTTGTGCTAAAAGTATAACGTGTATATTAGATGATTGAATCATTAAGAAATGCGTATGAGATGTTCCAAGAGTTCTTTCATTTAATCAGCAAGAAGTACTGATTTTGCTGTCATAATTCCTTTATTGCCAAGAGGTTCTGCAACAATGTGAACTCTTCTACCAATATCCAAGGTTTCGTATTTTGTATATGCTCCTACCTTAATCTTGAAGCGTTCACGCTCTTCGGTTTCAATACTAATGAATCCATAGTATTTTTGTCCGAGATTACCCAAATCTGTTGCTGTAATTGCGCCAGTTATTATCGTTTCCATTGTGGTTCTCCAAGCGGCACGCTTTCTCAAATTGCCTATAATATCAACTATCAGAGCAAGTTTCTTCCCATCAAGTTGTTCTTAAGCTATAGCACTTGCTTCTTCTGGTTCGGTTTTTAGGGAGTCCATCAATTGAATTTTTCTTGCTAATAGAATGTGACTATTAGCGAGAGGTTGAATCTCAATTACTACCTTCTCACCAATCTTTAGGGTTTCAAACCAAGTGTAAGAATCAACTTTTACCCTGATGTGTTTTCCATCCGGTAGTTCAATCCCAAGGTATCCATAGATAATCTTCTTCTTCGAAAATTCTGCCAGACTGGAAGAAATGATTCTGCCATGTATTGTTTCGCTCATACATTAACAATAGTTAATAAGATACAAAAACTTATGGGTCTAATATCTGCCTAATCATCAATCATTCTGAGTTCTTTTTTATACAGTTTTGTGCTAAGGACATATGAATCCAGATATTCATCAATTACCCGTCTAGCATCACTGGTTGGGTCTAGGTTTCGCATATACTTTGCAGGGACTCCCGCGTAGATTTTGTTTGGCTCGGTCTTGGTCTTACTATGAAGAAGAGCTGAGTTAGCGATCATTGCACCCTCAGCCACCTTACTGCCAAGCATTAAGACTGCGCCCATACCAATGGCAGCACTATTCTCAATGCATTCAGCATGGATTGTTGCATTGTGACCAATGTTCACTCGGCGTCCTATTCTAGTCACGAAACTTGGATCTGAATGGATTATGGCACCGTCCTGTACATTGGTTTCGTCACCAATCTCGACTCTACCACGGTCTCCTCTAATTGAGGCCATTGGTGCAACAAACACATGTTCCCCTATTATAACATCCCCAATGACTGATGCTTGTGGATGAACATATGCTGTGGATGCAATCTTCGGTTTCTTATCTCCGAACGCGTAGATGGTCATGATTCTCACATCTTGTTTAGAATTCCAACATATGCTGGTTGGTTAATCTTACCGGTTTGGTATTTTTTTAACTCGCTAAACAGTAAAGCTTAGACTACATCAAATACGATAGCCCAGAACTCACGTTCAGAAACACCAGTTCTAAGGTCTTTCAGTTCTCCCTTTATCTTGTCAAAGGCAACTTTGGACTGAGTTTTCTTTTGCTCCTCATGAGTACGCTTCACGCGTTCTGTTATCTCGCGGGCTTGCTCAGGTGTGGCTTTAACACCACCCATTTTGAGTAGATACTCAACAAAGTGCCGTCCAACGAATTTTCCAAGATGAAACTCCCTCCGTCTTCCTACTCGAGTTGGACTAATTGGCTCATAGGTCATTGAATGAGTGAGTTGACCATGTGAGTGAATACCGCTAGAGTGAGTGAATGCATTGTCGCCACTAATTGCTTTATGGAGTGGTAAAGGCACCACAAAATAACGTTCTACAAGCTTGGAGAGACCGTAGAGCTTCTCAGTTTCAATTCCTGTATCAACTCCATAGAGTTCCTCAAGAGCCATGACAATTTCTTCAAATGCTGCGTTCCCTGCTCGTTCCCCATAGGCATTAACACAAACTTGCGGATATGTTGCTCCTTCTTCAACAGCCGCCAACGTATTTGCTGTTGCCAGACCAAAGTCATCATGGCAATGCACTGCTAAGGGCACTTTGTATTTTGATTTTGTCCAGAGTCGTGCTTTAATCTCTCTTGTAATGTACCTCATGACCTCTGGTCGCACAAATCCTACAGTATCTGCAATACAGATTTTGTCAGCCCCTGCATCAATCGCTGTTCTGTATGCCTCACACAGAAATTCCATGTTGCTACGTGTTGTGTCTTCTGCTATATAGTCAATAATGAGACCATGGTCTTTTCCATATTCTATGCATTCAGTAAGACGTTCAAGCATCTCTTCTCGAGTCATTCTCAGTTGATACTTTAGTCTAAAGTCAGATGTGGCAATGAAAATTGGAACCTCTTTTACTCCTGCCTCCGCACATGCCTGTACATCAGAAATCACAGCTCTTGCAGGTGCTGCGACGGATGCATTTCTGAGTCCTTCCTTTGCAATAGCTGCAACAGCTTTTTTCTCCTCTCTACTTACAGCAGGAAAACCAACTGCAACTATTGCTGCTCCAATATCATCGAGTTTCTTGGCTATCTCTATTTTTTCATCGATAGTAAGTGCAACACCGGGTGTTTGTTCTCCATCGCGAAGAGTTTCATCCCAGATATGAACTCGTTTGGGACGTGTATTTGGTTTGGTTCCTGGAATCTTGTTGTAATTAACGGCAAGTCCAGCTTTTTCAAGATTCTCCATTTGTTCTTGCCCACCTTTTTTTTGAATTATCTTTTGACTTAATCAAATCTGTAAACGCTGAATTTAGGTAAGCTGTCCATGCTGTTCTGAAGCATAACTATTTGGTTTTCATACTCTTTCTTTGACAGCTGTCCTTTCGCGAGAGCTTGCTTTGCTTTACTCTTCTTATGCTCGATCTTTGAGTGCTCGATATGAATAAGTCTGAGGTCTGACTCCATAACCGGCTTTGCACCGACTCTCTCTCCAATACCTTCCAGCATTGGAATCCAGCAAATCTCTTCAACATGAAATGCGTATTCAAGACCTCTCTCAAGAATTCTGTTCCAGACTGGACATGACTTCACAGTGATTTTTCTATTTTCGACTTCAGCGTTAAGTCCCATTGCAACAAAGAGTCTTCCCGCAATTTCAGCAGCTGTATTTGGTCCCTTGCCATTATCTTTCTCTGCAGCCTCGAATCCAATTTGCTTGAATCCTCTAATGTACCCTTCATACATGGATAGAGGTCCTGTATTATCACGAAGACCCCACCATAAGCCGTCTAAAAATGCTACAAAGCTAGTTCTGAGAAGTTCTAGTTCACTCATTTCTTGCCCTCCTTGAAAGCATTACCCCATTCGTTCAAAAAGGCAATTTCCTCAGGCGCTTGTCTTGGCGGTCCAAGCGTTCTTTCATATTTTGCATAACCTAATGTTAGACATAGGATCGGAACCCAATGTGGGAAGGGAATTCCCAGTTTCTTTGAGATTGCACCAACATCATCAAAATGGTCTAGCTGAACAGAGGATACACAACTACCAAGACCCAGAGCTGTTGCTGCCAAAGCCATGTTTTGCATCATCATAGATCCAGCAATGACTGCATGTCTTGGAGATGACCATCCATAAACTCCTCCTGTTCCGCGAAGGGTTGCCTGTGAATTACCAACATGCGTCTGATCAATAGCCAATACAAGAAGAACTGGTGCTCCATTGGTTTCCGATTTTCCTTTGATGTATTCGAACCGCTGACCACTAATCAAAATATCAATTGTCCGTTCCAGACTTGCTTTAGACTCAATGTAGCTGAGTCGCCGCTCTATCTCTTCGCGAGGTGTGGCTCGTCCGAATAGCTCGATTGTTCGGTTAACAGCAATCTGACCTATAAACTCCTGAATTTTTTTGTCACGTATAACAATGACGCGCCACGGTTGCTGATTCTCTGCGCTTGGTGCATATCCTCCAGCTTCAAGAACTTTGTATATTAGCTCATCAGGAACGTCTTTGTTTGTGTCATAGTCTCTTATTGCTCGACGATTTTTGATTGCCCATAACGTTTCGTTCTCGTCCAAGAGTGTGGATCTCCAGTCAGCGATGACTTGGTCGGAGTAAATCTCTCTTAAGTAAGTAACCATAGATTTGTTTTGAAAACAATAGAGAAAAGAAGACCGTGTAATGCTACACGGTCAACTATTCCTACATTGTAGGAGCATCGCGCCCATCATACTTGAATCGGAAACCTGTATCAAGGTTAACGCTTTCTTTCAGGATTACACTTCCAGCGACAAGTCGTTGAACCTGATTTGTGCCCTCATAAATCTGGAGAAGCTTCGCGTCTCGCATTAATTTCTCAGCAGGGTATTCTTCTACATACCCATAACCACCCATAATCTGGACACATTCAATAGCATTCTGCATTGCAGTATCAGAAGCGAAGAACTTAGCAAATGCAGAATCTTTTGAGTTAGGCAGCCCTTGGTCAGCCAGCCAAGCAGCATAACGAGTCTGCCATCTTGCAGCCGCTGTCTTAGCTCCCATATCCGCAAGAGTGAAGCTAATACCTTGGAAGGCACCAATAGGTTGTCCAAACTGGTGTCGAATATTAGCAAACTTTGCTGCTTCGTCTACAGCACGTTGCGCCACTCCTGTGGCAATCGCAGCTATTCCTGCTCTTGTCTTGTCCAAGGTCATCATCGCAATTTTGAAACCATCGCCCTCTTTCCCTACAAGACACTCTTTAGGTACTCGAGCATCCTCAAAGATCACTTCACTTTGGATAGAATTAAGCTGACCTACCTTGTTCTCAATATGACCAATCTTCACGTTCTTACTCTTCGGAACCATGAAAACTGAGAGGCCCTTGTGTTTAAGCTCTGGTTGGGTTGATGCGAATACGGTGAAGAGTGAGGCTACTGGAGCATTCGTAATCCAACACTTCATACCGTTGATTATGTACTCGTCGCCATCACGTACTGCCCGAGTGGCTACAGCCGCTGCGTCAGAGCCAGCTTTTCTCTCTGTCAACGAAAATGCTCCAAATTTAGCTTCTTTTCCTGTAATAAGTGGCTCAACATATGTCTGCAATTGCTCAATTGTTGCTCCTATCACTAGAGGTGTGAATGCTAAATTATTGCACATTATCGTTGTTGCTAATCCTGCGCACCCGTATCCAGTCGCCTCGGAAACTAATGTTTCTGCAAGTAGTGAAAGCCCAGGACCTCCCGCCTCAGTTGGTATGTGAAGGTTCATCAGACCTGCTTCATAGGATTTTTGGACAACATCCTTCGGGAACTCGCCCTTTTTTTCAAGTTCATGAGCACGAGGTGTGATATGCTCTGCTGTGAATGCTTTGGCTCTCTCCCAAAGCTTTTGTTCTTTTTCAGATAGTGAGAAGTCCATTGTCAATCGGCATAGGCCAATCGCTACATCCTATTATGTCTTCGGACTGGACATCATATTCATCCAAAACTAGTCAAAGACAGTGGTAATTTTTTCAAGCCTATGAATTGAGCCATACCAAGAGCCAAGTACACCTGAGATAGCTCCAATCAATGCAAATACGATATCAATGATATATGGACGTGTGAACATGTATACGGTTTCAGTAAAAACAACAAAATCAGGGGTGAGAATCATTATACCAATAGAACGGAGTTCTGGAATTACTACTAAACCAGCATCTCCAGTGAAAATTGGGTACATCAGAGGAATGAGTGTATAAGTAGCACTCAATCCTAGCGCCACCCCTACGAATAATCCTATGATAATGTTTAGTGTTTTTCTCCCAACAAATCTACCTATCAAATACCCGAACACAAATGGCAATATCATCTTGGAGTCACCAATTCCAGAAGAGATTGAATTAACAAAAAGTTAGCTAATCACGTAAACAACTGACGAATTTTCTTTTCGAAATTTAACTCTTGAAAAAATGAAAAAGCTCTCACGCCTCTACATTTTTGTACTCGTTTTTTTCGTGACAGTATGTAAAATTGAGAGGTGGTATCGCTAGTTGCCACTAAAGAACACGAATATTGTTAGTGCAGCTCAGACGAAATTTGGGGCTCTTGAGGGTGTGACTCTTAGAGAGATGTTCTCTGATGCTGTAAACATGGCTACAGTAGATGCTGGTATTCCGAAGAAAGATATTCAGGCGGCTTTTATTGGAAGCTTTATTCCTGAGATGCTTGTCCATCAAGGACATACTGCTCCACTTTTACTCGATTT
>JBHLQJ010000157.1:0-6844 GCA_048884945.1 Candidatus Thorarchaeota archaeon
GGGATATTCCATTTCTTGGATTATCACGACACCGGAACATAATCTTTCATTCTATCGTATTGCCAATTTTTGCAGTGCTAGCAACATTATTGAATGTGGCCAGTAGAACAGGCACTATACTTGCTCCTGGAGCTGAAATTGAATACTACATAACAGCGCTTTTCCTTCTTGGATATGCTTCCCACCTCTATCTTGACATCTTCCCAAGTGATGCGAATCCGCTCGAAATATTATGGATTGCATCAGATATTGACCATAAAGCTCCAACAGGCTTGAAACCATTAGGACCTATAAAAATAAACCAAAAACACGCTCGCAGCTGGTTAGTTCTAAATGCAACGATGCTAGTGATAATAGCTCTCATACTATTTGGTTGGTATTTCTATAACCTCGGGACCTAAGAGTGCATTTTTCTAGCTAACCGATATAATAGCGGGTCTTACCACTCATCCTCGTCATCGTCGAAATCGAAATCGTCGTCTTCATCTTCATCGGCATCGAAATCGTCGTCCTCATCTTCATCGTCACTAGAATCTCGTTCAGGAGGAAGGCCTGTTAAATCCTCATCCTCGTCATCATCCTCAAACAAAAATGTGTCTGGATCTACTTCGGTTTCTCCCTCTTGCGGTTCATTTCCTTCAGGCTTCTCTGGTCTTGTACTCTTTTTATCCGGCACAGCCATGCAGAGGTTGTCAATCGGATCAAACCATTCGCACTCTGGGCAACACTCATCTTTAGTGGTGCATGTAATGAAGGCTCCGCATCTCTTGCAACATTTAAGTTCAGACACTATTTTTGCACCTAAACGCTGTCACTATAATAATCTCCTCAAATTGTCCAAATAAGCATAACCATGGTGCACTTTACAACTCTTTCACATGAAAGGGCTGTCGTTTCCAGTCAAAGTTAAATGAAATTCTTAGACGTACCTAATGGAGCTGTTTCGATTGGATGACTTGGAGCTAGAAATTCGCAAGGCTGTTCTTGATAATGCGGTAAAGTATGATGGAAAACCAACTGTAAGCTCTGTGATGAGTGCTTTGCTTGGGTCTAGACCCAACTTGCGATCTCGTGCAGGTGAAGTTAAACAACTTGTTCAAAAGCTTGTCGACGAGATTACTAAGATGTC
Source organism: Candidatus Thorarchaeota archaeon (assembly GCA_048884945.1). GTDB lineage: Archaea > Asgardarchaeota > Thorarchaeia > Thorarchaeales > Thorarchaeaceae > SMTZ1-45. The sequence goes on from JBHLQJ010000157.1 coordinate 1,130, forward strand.
AAAGGAAGAACAGGTTGGAGAACTAAAACAAATAGCGCCAGAGCTCCTTGAGACCCATGACGAAATTGAATCGCTTGAAGATAAAGAACCTCCTAAACTTCCGAATGTAGACAAATGGTCAAAAATAGTCATGCGCCTTGCGCCATTTCCTTCAGGTCCACTACATGTAGGTAACGCCCGCATGGTCATTCTAAATGACTATTACGTGAAAAGATACAATGGTGAACTAATCCTTGTCTTTGATGATACGATAGGTTCAGCTGAAAAAATTGTTGAACCGGAAGCTTTTGATCTAATACCAGAAGGCCTCGAGTATTTAGATGTGAAAATAAACAAGACTGTATACAAATCTGATAGGTTAGACTTGTTTTACAAATATGCTGTTGATCTGCTAAAGAGGAAAGAAGCGTACGTCTGCGATTGTGATGCTAATATCTGGCGTAGGGAGCACAAAATTAAGGGAATTGCATGTGCTTGTCAATCTCTTAGCGTAGAAGATAATCTATCTCGGTGGGAGAAGATGCTCGATGGGACATATCCAGAGAGAACGGCAGCTGTTCGGCTTAAGACTGGAATGAAGAATCCAGACCCAGCAATGCGTGATCATGTGATACTTCGGATATCAGAAACTGAGCACCCTCGAGTTGGTACAAAGTATCGTGTCTGGCCTTTACTTGAGTATTCTTGGGGTATCGACGACCATGAACTGGGAATCTCTCACATCATACGTGGAAAGGATCTAGTGAAAGAAGGTAAGATAGAACAACACATCTGGAATATTTATGGCTGGCAACATCCTGAGCTGCTATACTATGGTCGTCTAAAGTTTGAAGATGCAACACTTAGTAAAAGCAAATCCAGTCGGGAAGTTCGTGAAGGAACATATTCAGGCTGGGATGACCCTCGAACTTGGAGCCTTCAGTCACTTGAGAAGAGAGGCATAGACCAAAGAGCACTCAGAAAAGTAATGTTGGATCTGGGTCTTAGCATCGTTGATATTTCAATTTCAATGAAATCCGTCTATTCTGAGAATAGAAAATTGAGGGATGCGGAAACGCCTCGTGTTTTCTTCGTCAGAAACCCCATATGGATTGAAGCTGACGGAATTCCAGCTAATATTAAAATCGCCAATGTGCCTGTCCATCCTGATTTTCCCGATCAAGGGTTTCGGAAAATCCCACTTGGAGCTCGCAAAGGGAAAGCAACATTCGGGATAGCTGAATTAGATTTAAAGAAAATGAAGAAAGGAAGCATTTTCCGACTCAAAGATCTCGCAAACTTTACTCTGCAGGAGTTAAAACCAGTTTCTGTTAAGCTGCATAGTTTAGATGTCGATGAGGTCAGGAACATTAATGGTCCCATAATTCATTGGGTTCCAAAACTCAATAGCATTCCTGTAGAGCTTACAATGGTTGATGGGTCAATCGTGACCGGTTTTGGCGAACCAGACATAAGAGAACTTGCAAAAGGGTCATTTGTACAATTTGAGAGAGTTGGATTTGCCAAGCTAAATGATATGGGTACACCAATAAAGGCGGCTTTTGCTCACAAATAAAAGTTCAGAATGTAGGGAAATAGCGGCCAAAGAGGACAAATAGCTAACTGTATTCTATCAGTATAGTGGTTCGTTATGGCAAAGAAGAAGACAAAAGCAAAACCAAAACAGACACTAAGCCCTTCAATGTTTAAAGTAACTGGTGCTCATGCAAAAATGAGTACAGCCAGCAGTATGAGGAAATTATACTATTTCAGTGCAAACGTAAATCTCGAAAAAGCAAAGAAGTCAGCTGAAACTGAAAGTGCTGGCATCCTTGGAGTGACTCCCAATGAAGTTAGTATTGGGAAACCATCTATCAAATACGATTTTTATTGTATATATGATGCTGAGTTAAAGGTAGAATTCCTACGACTTAGGTCTCAGGACATCGGTGTTACTGAGCAGGTAAAGGGGGCAATAGTTGGAAAGGATGTTTATACTCCCAAGAAGAAAGGAGATTTCTACTCCATAAAATTAGACATGATTGAACTCTTTGAAATCAAGCGATCTGATGGCATGATTTTGGATGGTAGGACTGGCGGTCCTGCACGCGCATTTGAATCGCTTTTGAAAGGTTCAGGGAAAAAGACTGCTAGCGCTTCATGGATTAAAAAGAATAAAATTAGTCCTGGTAAATTCAATAGTCTTGAGAAGGTTGTTAAGGTTGTTTCCAAGATGGCTGGGCAAAAACCATCTGGCGCAAAACGAATAACATCACATTCACTAGTTTTCAAGAAATTAGAGGGTTACTATGTGCCTGTCTATTATGTTGATGTGAGCGCAGGAGCGAAAAAACAGACATTGAAGATTAATGCTATTGATGGAGCCCTATCAGTAGCTGTATAGATACAATCTATGTAGTCCAGGAAGGAGGAGGACCCCAGCCTCCTCCCCCAGGTGTTTCAATTCTGACAATAGATCTCTTCGGAGCTACTATAGTTGATTTTGCTTCAAGAGGATGGACCCGATTATCGTAGATTAGACTATTCCTGCCCACACTGCCATTCTCTCCACCATTAAGTCCCCAAGGCTGGAGTTCTCTCCTTTCAGATTGGATCGAGATTGTGCACTTGTCTGCAAGTATCTCTATCTCCCTAATGATACCATCTCCTCCTTTCCAACAACCATTTCCTCCAGTTCCTCTTCTGATGGAGTATCTACGGACCATAAGTGGATATTCAGTTTCTAATGCCTCAATTGGGGTGTTCAATGTGTTTGTCATATGCGTATGTATTCCGCTAACGCCATTGTGCCCCTTCGATGCGCCTGAGCCGCCTCCAATAGTTTCGTAGAAGGAGAATGCCTTTCCTGATCTTGGATCGATGCCTCCAATGGTCAAATTGTTCATTGTACCCTGACTAGCCGCTGGCACCAATTCGCTTGCTATTGCAGCAAACGCTCCAAGTGTTACATCCACAACTCTCTGCGATGTTTCAACATTACCTGCTGAAACAGCTGCTGGAAATCGTGGATTCAAAAGAGAACCCTCAGGAACATCAACTTTGATGACGCTCCAACACCCTTCGTTTATAGGAATGTCTTTTCCAAACAGTGCTATCAACACATAGTAGACGGAAGATAATGTCGATGCCAATGGGCAGTTGACATTGCCGCTGACCTGTTCAGATGTCCCATTGAAGTCAGCTGTTACCTCGTTGTCGTTGATTTCAAGACTAATAGATATGGGAATATTCCATCCACCTGCGCCATCGCTGTCAAGCATGTCACTAAAACTAGCTTTTAGGTTGTTATAATGAGAAAGAGCATTTCTCATTCTCATTTCGGAATAATCAAGTAATCCTGTGAATGTTTCTAACAGACCAGACCATCCAAATGTTTCCGCTATTTCTCCAAGTCGTTTTATACCCACATGATTCGCAGCGATTTGAGCTGATATGTCTCCCAGTCTTTCATCTGGTGTCAATGTGCTTTCAAGTATGTCTGAAACAAGGTCAATCTGGAGAATGTCATCTTCAACCACAATTCTAGGTTTTATTATGATGCCTTCTTCAAGAATAGAAGTCGAGAGTCCAGGCATTGAACCAGGACTCACACCACCAATATCTGCATGATGAGCACGGTTGGCTACAAATGCTACTCTTTCGCCTTTAGAGTGAACAGGTGCTACCAGCGTTAAATCAGGAAGATGAGAGCCTCCCGAATATGGATCGTTCAATAGAGCCATAGTTCCATCATATAGCCTGTTATCAAGTTCCTTGATGCAAGATTTCACTGACATTGGCATTGCTCCGAGATGGACAGGAATGTCCTTGGATTGGGCAACGAGTTTTCCATTTCCACTAAACAATGCACAGCTACAATCACGCCGTTCTTTGATATTAGGACTAAAAGCAGATTTCCTTAGAGCTTGGGTCATTTCCCCTGCAATGGAAGTTAGGGCATTCTTGGTGATTTCGAATATAATTGGATCCTCAATCAACTCTTTTCTCTCCTCATCCGTAGCACTGCATCTTTTTCTTGAGTAGCAGCCCAACCAATGCCCACATATGTTGTTGTGTCAAGCTGTTCAATAATTGCTGGTCCAGAAATGACCTGCCCAGCAGCTAGCTCCCAACGGCGGTACACATCTGCTTTCACATGAGTTCCATTATCTATCAAGATTGATCGATTATTTCTTGGATGTGCAAGTGTATCGACTCTGTGTGAAAGTGGTCTGAACTTCCCCGAGTTTGATTCAGCTACAACCCTCGCTGTGATCCACTCAACATTTCGACCATTCAGCACATATCCAAATGTTTCCTTATGCAACGTTTCGAATCTTGTTACTGATTCACTAACAATCTTGTTTTTCTTCTCTGGAAGATTGATACAGAGTTCATGAGATTGGCCTGTATATCTCATGTCAATCTTCCATGAGAATCGAATCTCCCCTTTGTCTACCCCTTGACTAACAAGCCTCTCTTCTGCCTCATCAATTAAGATTGCGAAGGTAGACAGAAGATCTCTTTGATTTTCCTCACGTGCTGAAGTAATAATGCTCTTCATGACATCCACACGTAAATCAGTACATACAAGACCAAGAGCCGAAGTAATTCCTGGGTGTGGAGGCACAAGAATCTCTTTGATGTGAAGAGCATCAGCGATATCTTTCGCTTGAGTGGGACCAGCTCCACCAAATGGGATTAGGACGAACTTTCTTGGATCTGCTCCTCTTTCTACCGTAACTTCTCTTATTGCTTGAACCATGTTAGATGTTGAAATCTTAATGATGCCCAGAGCCGTTGCATCCATTGATAGTCCAAGTGTTTTGGCTAACTTGGAAATTGCGTGTTCTGCATTTTTTACATCTAGAACCACCTTACCACCTAGGAAATAGTCCGGATTTAAACGACCAAGAATCAGATTTGCATCTGTGACTGTTGCATTAGTACCACCTTTACCATAGGCTGCAGGCCCTGGCGAAGCTCCAGCACTTTGGGGACCAACATGAAGTACTCCCGCATCATCTGTCCATGCAATACTACCTCCTCCTGCACCAATCGTTTTGACATCGACTGAAGGTGTTCTGAGAGGTAAACCTCCCACCTCATTATCTGGTCGCACAATTATATCACCTGTAATCGCACAAATGTCGCAACTCGTACCTCCCATATCGAGAGTTATTGCCTTGGGGACTTTCCATTGTTTTGCATATTCCCATCCCCCAATGGCTCCACCTGCAAGACCAGATATTGCGAGACCGATTGTATTCCCTTGTGTATTTGATGCGAGCATTGTTCCTCCATTTGACTGCATAACAGTCAACTTGCAGTTTGGACAGATTTTAGATAGAGAGTGATTAAGACGCTGAAGATATCCATTTACAAGAGGTCCCAAGTATGCCTCCAAAACTGTTGTTGATGTGCGCTCATATTCCCGAAATTCTGGGAGGACATCCGAAGATGCAACAACATAAAGTTCTGAAGACTTGCAGAGCGCCTCTTGCAGCTTCTTTTCATGTTGATGATTTAGAAAGGAGAAAAGAAGTGAAATCGCTACCGAGTCTGGATGTCTTTCAAATACTTCAGATATTACACTTTCAATTGTTGGCTCGCTCAAAGCTATGATAACATTACCCTTTGAATCAAGTCGCTCTCTAACACCAATTCTATCCTCGCGGGATACCAAGGGTTCTGCCCTAGAGGCATGAAGATTGTATATGTCCTCTCTATTCTGTC
>JBHLQJ010000158.1:0-6738 GCA_048884945.1 Candidatus Thorarchaeota archaeon
CAATGAAACTGCCTTTTCCCTTTAGAAGCCGATCCATGACAATTCGATTTGCGTTAAGCATATCCCAGGGCCATGTGAACTCAGCCCATTCTTTCTCCCAAACAGTGGCTGATACCTGATTGCCACCTTTGATGTATTCCTCAAAGGCAAGTTCCATTGCGTGGTGTTTTTCAAGTAGTGGAAGAACATCCGTACTGAAGACAGAAACTCCTGCTACTGCATAATTACTGACATATCGCTCAGGACCACCTTTCTCTACTAATTTTTCAACAACGCCATTAGGACCAATTTTCACAGTACCAAACTGTTCAGGGTTAGAAACGAGTGTGACGAGCATAGTAACATCGCTGCCTAAAGTCTGGTGATTAAGAAGTGTTCGAGTGACCATCTCAGGTTCTACAAGTACATCACCGTTGACAAGTAGAAATTCTTCCTCTCCGTTTAGCTCCTCTTTCGCAGTCAAAATTGCGTGTTCAGCACCTTCTTGTTTGTGTTGGATCATATAACGAATTCTCACTCCTTGGTCGCCGCCCATTTGAAAATGATCAATCAATTCTTCACGACCGTGACCAACAACAATCACGATATCGTAAATGTCGTTTTCAACAAGACTGTCGATTATGTATTGCAGAACTGGACGTCCAGCAATCATCAGCATTGACTTAGAGCGATTTGTGGTAATAGGCCGAAGTCGTTGGCCTTCCCCAGCAGTTAGCACTAGTGCTTTCATTGTGCATCACACTATCTCTACTCAACACACGAGGCATAAAACTGTTGGCTGTGATGCAGAATAGTACTATTCTATTAATTTGAAATAGATTCGTCTCTTACCTGCACCTACATTCTTTGACTTACCAATCTGTATGAGGCCTATTTCACGCGTATTCCTAACATGAGTACCAGCACATGATGCAACATCAAAATCACCAATTATTAAAACTCTGAACTCTTGTACCGACTTTGGCACCATCTCAAGGTATCTTGTTTGATAACCACGTTCTTGAAGAAAAGTAATTGCTTTGGATCGCGGCATAAACTGAATTTCAACGTCAATATTCTGATTTAGTATTTCATTAACTCCTGCTTCGACATTACGCTTCATCTCATCATCAAAAGCCTCTAGAGGAGAGTAGTCAGCTCTGCTCTCTCCAGGTTTTATCATGTTCCCGACTGTTTCCACGTTATAATATAACTGAAGATATCGAGAGAGTATATGTTGGCATGTATGAAAGCGCATGCATTCATATCGGCGAACCCAGTCAATTTCACCATGGATTTTGTCTCCAATATTTAAAGGTGGACCATCAAGCTTGTGTCGTATCTCACCCTCTTCTTTTTGAACATCTGTGACTCTGACGGTTCTTGACCCATTTGTCAAAGTCCCGTAATCTGAAGATTGTCCTCCACCCTCCGGGTAAAAAGCAGTTCTATTCAAAACTACATAATCCTTGCCTGTTGATTCAACAACTGCATCAAACTCTCTAAGGTAGTTATCACCCATGTGAAGAAGCTCAGTCACCATTGAAGACCCCTATACGCTTCTAGACCTTCTAACGTTTGTCCACTCAGATACTGCCAGGTCCTGTGCCTTAGCAAGTTCGGCTCCGGTAAGATCTACACCAGGCGTTTCAGAAGCTGCAGTTATTATAGCTCTGACATCTGTTTCGTTTTCTTCCTCCATGAGACCAGCAAGGATAGCACTGACAGTATCGTCTTGCACACCTCGTTCTTTGAGGAATCTAGCAAGAGGTGTATATGAAACTGGAACATAACCACTTTCATTTTCTGGCTCTAGACCGATTGCCTTCATTTGAGAATTGAATTTCAGCGTAATTATTTCTTGACGAGATCTTACAGCAGGTTCAGTGATATCTTTGCCCTTATCGATTTGAGCGACCATTCGATGCATCTGTTTTACCACTGGAACACCAGATGATGATTTCGATTTCGTCCCATAACGAACAGCGACCAGAACAATAATCATGACAACAGCGAATAGAAAGATTGGGCTTAATATGAACTCAATGATTGTACTGAAAATTTCTGGCATTTGCATTCGTGATCGCCCCTTTGATGTTTCTTACTGACATCAGTATATTGTTCCACATACAATGTGAACTTTAAGGTTATTCCTGATGGGACTTCAAAGTTCTCAATCGCTAAAATGACGAGCAATCTCCAGATAAACATTAACTGATTGATACAGTTCTTCGAGGGAGATGTACTCATTTGGCTGATGAGCTTGTCTAATGGAGCCAGGTCCACAGATGACATTTTGAATACCAATTTTTGGTTGTAACACAGAACAATCTGTTCCATAAGTAGCAGTTCCAAGTAGAGGTTTTTTACCTGTAATGTGCTCCACAACAGTCTTCGTTAGAACAACGATTTTGGAATCGGTTGGTGTGAATACAGCTGGTTTCCCATGGATATAATCCACCCTGACCCTGTCAGATAGTCCAGCTACATCAAGCCTGAAGTTCATTGCCTTGAGAAGAGTGTCAGGGTCTTGCCCTTTAACAGTCCGCATGTCAAGTTGAGCCTCACACTTATCAGGCACGACATTGATCTTGATGCCACCTTCGATAACTCCAATGTTCATTGTTGGAGTACCTAGGAGATCATCAGGTTCGTATGGGAAGGGCTCTTCTGTAAGGTAACGTATTGCATCCATGCATGCTTGGATTGCATTGGCACCTTCCTCAGGTCGAGAACCATGCGCGGATTTTCCTGTAGCAATAACCTTTGACCAAAACATCCCTTTCTCGCCAACTAACACCTGCAGGCTGGTTGGTTCTGCACAGACACCAAATGCAATTCCATTAAGAAGTCCACTCTTTGCTACTTCTTCAGCACCAGAACACCCACTCTCCTCATCAGATGTTGCTAGAACAATGAGAGGTTTCCTATGTCTTTCCTCAGTATAGAGAATGAGGGTTTCTGCAAGAGCCGCTACTGCACCTTTCATATCACAGGCACCGCGCCCAAATAGTCGGCCATTTGCTATCTCAGGTGAGAATGGATCGTAAGACCAATTTTCTATAGGACCACTTGGTACAGTGTCCATGTGTCCATGCATGACAATATCACCTATCTGTCCATCATGGCTTGAAAAGATTAAGTTCGGACGTGTTGCAGGACCAACGGATATGCACATAATACCATAAGCTTCAAGGTGATTACGTAGGACTTTGGCAACTTCAACTTCGTGTCCTGGCGGGTTTTCAGAGTTCGTGGCCACGAGCTCTTTCAGCAATGTTAGTAGACGGGATTTTTCCATGAGTCGTAACGCCAATGAACCCACCTCAAATCAATGCTATGAAGCTTACGACAATAGTTTTGGAATCTACGAATGGACAACTATATAGCAAAATGATAAACAATTCATACGTGGCATTTCTGTGAAGCGGTTACCCCTGGCTGAGCGAAAGCAATGACGAGCCAAGAGCAAGCTGAGATTTGCCACATTACCTTTTGGTCAGAATCAGTCATCGGAATTAGGCTGAAACCTAGAGGAGTTTCATAGATAATCTGGTTATGCATCTAGCTTGAGGACAAGCTGGTTCTTTTCGAGAGTGACCCCAAATTCATGCCCATCATCATCCAATAGTAGAACATCCTCTCCTTTGATGAAGACCTTAACAGTCTTCCTCAACTTGCGCGAAGGAATGCTACCCATTGAGATGACATAGGTTTCAGCCATTGCTTAGAACTCCGACGGATGCGTGGTGGTGCGACAGTCTAAGAGGGATTTTCACCCTTTTGAGGGATGCAAGACTTGAGTCTATGTTACTCAACTGAGTATATATACGAGCGCCCAATAAATCGAGCCTTTCTAACGGTCTGGAAATGAATTCTATGACACTCTTACAGGAGAGCATTTCAGTCATACGGATAAGATGGAAGATTGGAAGTCTCACAGTTACACATGTGTTTTAATCATCTTAACAAATGGCCAAAGGAGTTCTGCGCATAAATAGAACGCAACAAAATCGACGACAGCAGTAGGCATGATGAAACTATGGATTATATGCAAAGGGATGCCTGGCTGAGTCTTTCCTTGCGACGATCTCATCCACACTCTGTCTGCCTTCGATTGCTCTTCTTAGTGCGTGACGAACAGCAATGAAATTGTTAATGTGTACTCGCGTCTTGTTCACTGCACTTGGATGAACAAATACATTTGCTGCAATCACCAAATCAGGAACTAGTTCCTCCGGGATAATATTGTCAGTAATAGTCCGTCGCACTGCATCAGTCACTGCTCTTTGAGCAACGTCGAAGACCATCTTCTTATGATTCTCAGATGTGATTGTGACTGTTGGAGCAAATATTGTTGTAAGCTCCAAGTCCTTGATAATATTTGATTGATGCGTGTCTTCTGTAACTTTTCCAGCGTTCTTTAGTGCCTCACTCATTGGACCATCGCGCATCCCTAAGATGAGATCAACATGAGCAACATCATTGCCTCCACCGAATAGAGCCTCTCCATGAAGCAATGTTAGATCTGGAATGACATCAGGCACCATTCCAACAGCTTTGGGGTAAGTTTCAGACTCGATAGATCGGTTCCCCATCTTGAATGTGACAAAACCACGAGGAATCAATTGAAGATCCTCAAGACATGTTCGAATCTCATCATACATGTCATATCCGAGAACATCACCAATTAGGAGGGGGGCTCTTGAAGGACCTACCTCTACGCCCATCATATTCAATGCAGCTTTGACTGCAAGACCACCGCCATGATTTACAAAAATTCGAACAATCTTCTGAAGGCTTCTCTGTATGATTCGAGCCTCTTTCAAGTCGCCTGTAGCAAGAGCGGTCTGCATCCTGATATATCTATCAGGAAAGACATTTGCGCTTGCAAGTATTGCACCATTACAACCGGTTGCTAGTGCAGGTAAGACAACCTCATCATGACCTACCATAACTTGGAAGTTCTCAGGTTTACGTACAAGGATGGTGGTCAGATTAATCAAATCACCACTAGAGTCCTTCAAGCCTATTATTCCATCTATATCACGCAAACCATCTATGAGAGTCCAGCGCATCTGAACACCTGTCACTTGCGGAATGTTATACATAATAATCGGTATGTCGCTGTTGTTTGCAATCTTTTCGAAATGCTCATAGATCTCCTTGTCTGATGGTTTAAGGAAATAAGGCGAAACAACAAGTGCTGCATCAGCTCCAAATTCTGCTGCTCTACGTGTCAATTTAATAGCGTCATTCGTATAGGCGTGACCAGTGCCTGCAAGGACTGGAACTCGACCCTTTGCGGCTTTGCATGCGATACGAATTGCTTCCTCCTTTTCTTCAAATCGCATACTGGTGAATTCACCGGTGGTTCCACAGGGGACTATTCCGGTTGCACCACTTTTTATTGTGAAATCTATGAGGTTACGATATTGCTTCTCATTTACACCATTCTTATCAAAAGGAGTAACAAGTGCGGGGTACACGCCTTTGAACTTGAATTCATCTACCACTAAATTCACCTCCAAATACCTGAAAGTGCACTTTCAACGGCTTGCTGAGTTGCTTTCGTTATCTCTCGTCTATCTCTTGCATTCAAATCAATGTCAAGAGCTAGAATAATTACATCTTCGGTCAAAGACTTCTTTGGAATCCTATCTGCCTCCAAGAGTGATGCTATCGCCTTTGCAGTGCCGGACTGCACTGGTCCGTAGAAGAGTGATGCTTGACGCATTGATTCGATTTTTCGTGTGGGCATCATTAAGCTGCTAGGTTTTACAGCCAGGTTTGGTTCAAGAATAACCGTCAATGCTTCATATCCAATCCTTGGAACAGTCAGAAGTTTAACAAAGGCATGACCAATTTGGCTTGTTTTTGAACCGGCAACAATACCTACTGATACAACATCATTAGAAGCATTACTTGTCAAAATATTCGGTGTTTCACCAAAAACAACCCCTTGACTATTTAGAAATTCTAGTATTTTGATGTCTTCCTGAACTGGAGCATGCTGAAGTTTTTCAATCACACCCATCTTTTCAAGCTCGATACGTATCTCTTCCTTTATCTCAGGTGTAAGAGTTCCTCCACTATCAAGAGGCATCCGAGCCCGACCAGCATTAATCCCCACCATTCTCAAGGCAGCTTTTACTGGCGGTGCTGCACCATGCTTGAGGACTATACGAGCGAAGGTCTGTGTGGATCTTTGAAGTTCTGCCGCCTCCTCAATTTTTCCATCCTTCGCCAACTTCATGATTTCAAGCCAGATATGAGGTATAACGTTAGCTGATGCCATAATTGCTGCATTTGAACCAGCTACAACTGCGGAGAGGAAGCATTCGTCTGCACCAATTATGACCTCTATTTTGCTCTTGAGCTTCTGAATAAGTTCAAGAATATAAGGCACACTTCCGCTACTGTCTTTAATGCCAACAATGTTTTCTAGTTCTGCCAAATCTTCAACAACATTTGAATTAAGAACTCCAAGGGTGCACTGAGGAATATTATACATAATTACCGGGAGATCTCCATTGTTAGCAACTTGCGCATAGTGTTCATAGTATCCTTTGTCTGTCGGTCGTAGATAATAGGGTGAAATGACAAGTGCTGCATCGCAGCCCAAATCAGCTGCGTATTTAGTGAGTGCAACAGTCGCACGAGTACTGTGTTGACCTGTACCAGCAATTATGGGCACACGACCATCCACGTACTTCACAGTAAGTTTTAGCATCTTCTTGCGTTCTTCTGTTCTTAGAT
>JBHLQJ010000159.1:0-6674 GCA_048884945.1 Candidatus Thorarchaeota archaeon
TGAGTTCCTAAACAAGGGAGTTTGGCTTACTGTAGATAACCCTGAAACATTCAAGGATCAACGTACATTGATATTACACTCTGGTGACGAATCTGTTGAAACTGCAATTGAATTGACTGAGGTGACAGACAGAGTAATCCTTCTCACTCCAGAAAAAGAAGTCCTTACTACACCAGATCTAGAAAAACGTCTTGAAGAGTCTGGAGTAAAGATTCTGACTGAATCAAGGCTTCTTGAAATCCGTGGTGAGTTTGAGGTAGAGAAGGTTTTGATATTTAATATTGATGAAGATGAAGAGTATGAGCTCTTCGTTGATGCTGTCGTAATCATTGAATAAGTCGTTAGGAACGATAGGTACAAATGACTCCGACTTCGTACCTTGAAATAACATGACATCCATCAGAAAAGCTAAATCTTCAGACATCTTATTATTAGAGAACTTATACAGACAGGAAGTAGAGGACCATTCAGAGCGAGCTAAGAAGTTCGCTGAAGATATGGTTTTGAAATACAGGACACTTCTTGCTATCAAAGATGATTTTGTATACGGAACAATAGCGTGGGAACCACGAGGGGGGTTGAATGATGGAGTTGCCGAGATTATCGGATTGGGAGTTAACGAGCAATTCAAACGTAAGGGCATAGCAACAAAATTGGTTGATGCAGTGATCGAGGATGCAACTGAATTCTTCCTATCAAATGGCTATTCGCTCAGGGTAATTCTATTGTTTATGGAAAGTAGGAATGAAACCGCACGGAAATTTTACTTAACAAATAGATTCAAAGAGGTTGGCAACGTTCCTTCATTATATCCACATGACGATGCATCAATTTGGACCCGACACCTCTAGCGTATACTTTTGGTGAAAACTCATGTCAAAGGACCCTATTATTGGTACATTGCGGGAGGGTTCACTGCACACTAGTTTGAAAGAACTCTACATGGATGATGATGATGCAAAAACAGAGGTTATGGTTGATGGTTATATTGTAGATGTTGTCAAAGCAGGGTTATTGATTGAAATTCAGACTAGTAATTTTGCTCAAATCAAGGAAAAATTGTTTACGCTCTTTAAAAAATATCCAGTGAGATTGGTACATCCTCTCTCACAGAAGAAATGGATTGTAAAACAGACACCAAACGGTACATCACAGTTGGACCATAGACTGTCCCCGAAAAGATGCGGGTTTGTGGACATCTTCGACGAGCTTGTAAGAATTCCTAGTTTTATTGTACATCCTAATTCCTCCTTGGAAGTAATATTGATAGAGGAGGAAGAGATACGTCGCCAAGATGGAAAAGGAAGCTGGCGAAGGAGAGGATGGAGCATAGTGGATAGAAAATTACTTGAAGTCATAGATAGGCGTGTTTATGAAACCCCCTCAGACTTCCTTCATTTCATCCCCGACTCGCTTGAAAGACCTTTTACCAATTCTATGCTCATGAAATCTCTAGGAATTTCAAAACGACTTGGTCAAAAATTGACATACTGTTTGAGAAAAATGAATGTACTGAAAATAGTTGGTAAAGAAGGAAATGCACTTCTTCTTGATATTGTGTAAAGAAGATAGATTGTTATTTACGGTTTAAGACATTCCTGATGTCTTCCAGATATTCAGACCCAGGTGTTTCCCATCGATTCGTCTTTTCATTGTACAGATTATACGGATGAGAGTCCATACTCATCTTAGCGTCATGAATAGTTTGGATAAAACATGATGCTAGATTGGGTCTAAGAAAATCTAGACCTTTCAAGAATCCAACCATGTTTTTAGCACTGAGGGAGAGTTGAATACCAAACCTAGTCCTCGATTCCATCGTTATTGTTGCAGGAAATGGAAGTTTGTAAAATGCAGCCAATATTGGCTCTTCAGGTCGTTCTAGTTCAAGAAAACAGATTAGGTTTATTTCATTTTCAATTGTGCACACTGTTGATCTGTAACCTTTGATGATACCCTCATCCTCCAAACGACGTATTCTTCTGTTTACAAGAGCCTCCGAGATACCTAAGATATGGGCAAGTTTCTTTTGCGTAATCTCACTGTCATCGAACATGTGCCGTAAAATAAGAATATCATGCGAGTCAAACTCAGCAATAGACTGAACTTCTTCCATTGGAAAGTCGAATTGCTTCTTTGACTTAATGATTTCTTGACACTGATCCTTCCAATTACTCCAATCCCAAACCCAACCAAGTCCTGAATTGTAAAAGCTATAATCTGCGGGTTTGTAGGCGAAGTCAGTGATGTCGAAAATAAAAAAGTCTGAAATTAACTCGGTCTTCTGCAGTTCTTCAAGAATCCTACGTGTTATTCTTGGTGATGAGAGAGAATATAGTGAGAATGCAATGTACCCATTGTAATTCCCATATGTAGGACTATTGTGGTAAATTGCGTCAATAGCATAGAAAACATCAGGAAGATATTCATTTCCTTTTCGGGTTGCATCAACTAGAAAAATATGTTCACCAAGACCCAATCTACGCTCAAATGTCAAAACACAAGCAGGACCCAACACACCAGTTTCTCTAAGCCGTTTTAAACGATATCTAACAGTTCTGGCGGGAATATTCACCAGTTCGCTTACTTCTTCTGTTGAAACCTTAGGCCCATACTTATCGATAACGCCTATGATTTCTACATCCTTTGGGTCTATTTGCGGCGTTGGTTTTCACCTTGGCATTTCAAGGAGAAAATTGTACAATTAAGGTTGGTTTCTAAGCAATTGCGTTATTACGTTATTGGCAATCTTTATATAAAAAGGGTTGCCGACAAACTATCAACGCATGATATAGTGGCAAACCAATAGGTTTTATTGGCCACCTCATGCCTGACAAAAATGTGTGGTTAGAATGAGCGTTCCTATCAGCCTGACAAAGAGCACATTGATAGTACTTGACAAGTTAGATAGAGAAGGTCCAATGTGCCCACAAGATTTGGCAAAATCATCGGGTCTTGCCATGAGAACAGTCACCCTTGCACTCAAGACACTATTACGCGGGAAGTTTTGTAGAAGAACACCAAACCTACAGGATATGAGAAAACCTCTTTATTATGCAGATATGGAAAAGGTGCAAGAACTAAGACGTAATGCAGAAATCTGGAGATCGATGGCTCACATTCATGCAATGAGATAATCAATTTAAATCAGATTGTTGCTAAATTACGGTTGACGCGGTTGTTTGTCATTATTTTAAAAACAGCCGTTATCGGAGAAGCAGTTTTTTAGTACTGCATGCATTACTGCACCACGTGCATTATCTATGTCAGGAAGGCCGCTAATGAATTCCTCACAGATGCGTATCGCAGGAAGTCCTACGGGAGCAGGAAGTCCACAACCATCATCATCATCTTTTGTGATATCTACTTCTCTAACTGCAGAAGGCTGCAAACCAAAATCAGAAATGACGCTATACATGAGCTCAAGAGCAGCATCACATAGAATACATTGAGGACTAGAGTAGACAATTATGCATGAGCACCGTCCGCACTCTGTTCTGTTAATCTTGTATGTGGCATAGGTTGTTTCTTGGTTTACTGTCATTCCCAATCAGGTCATTCATTGCAGAATCTGAATATAACCAGTCTGAATAAATTCACCATTCCTAAACTGCCCCAAATCACCTTCTAGGTCCATTCTAGAGGGACATGTTTCCTACTGTTTGCGAAAAATCAATTTCTAAGCTGTGAAAGCTGAAAGCAATGAGCAGTCGGAAACTATCCTCTTAACAATTGGCCGTATTGCGCTGGTAATATCAACCTGTCAAATTGCATCCAAACTATCCATCAAATCATTTAACAAATCCTCTTGGTCCTCGATACCAATTGACAAACGAACAGTCGAGCTGGATATATCCATCTCATTTAGAGCACGTTCATCAATACCGTAATGTGTGGACAATGCAGGTATACTTGCTAGACTCTCGACGCCCCCAAGAGAAACCGCATTCAAGAAGATGTTAAGTGAATCAACAAACTTACTAGTTCCTGCTAAATCAGATTCAAGTTCAATGGACAACATGCCTCCGAAGCCTGTCATTTGTTTCTTTGCTATAGTATGATGCGGATGACTTGAGAGTCCAGGGTAGTGAACTTTTCTAATTCGCGAATCACGAGCTAGTTTCTCAGCGAGAAAACTAGCGTTTGAGTTGTGTTTCTCCATTCGGACACCCAGTGTTTTGATACCTCGATCCAAGAGGAAAGAAGCAAATGGATCCATGGTCCCTCCAAGAAGCTGTGCGGCACCTCGAACGTCCGCCATCAATTCTCTCGGACCTGAGATAGTCCCAGCAATGATATCACTATGACCACCAAGATATTTGGTTGCACTGTGCATCACAAGATCCACACCCAAGGCATGAGGTCTCTGATTGATTGGAGACCCAAACGTACTATCAACCATACTGATGGTTCCGACTGCTTGGGCTGCTTCAGCGACTTTTTTGATGTCAACAATCTTCAAAGTTGGATTAGTGGGAGTTTCAAAGAAACAAAGCTTGTATTGGGAAGAGGAGTCAGAGAGATGATTAGCAAGTTCATTGGTATCTACATAGTCAACCTCTATGCAACTTTGAGAGAGTATCTTATTGAAGAGATGAACCGTTCCACCATAAATCGAATCACTAGAGAGGATTCTCTCACCATTCTTAACAAGCCCGATAATTGCAGAAGAAATTGCAGCCATACCAGAAGCTAGGACATGAGTGTCTTCTGTTCCTTCGAGGGCGTTCATTTTATCCTCCACATTTTTTGTTGTTGGATTACTCCAACGGGTGTAAACATCCTTTCCTGTCTTACCCTGTACAGAGTCAAGCATCTGTTGTTGGTTCTCGAATACAAAAGTGGAGGTTTGGGCTATAGGCATCACAGCGGGTCCTGATGTTGGAGAGTGTTCGCCTTGAACACAAAGAGTTGAGGGGCTTCTCTTTCTAGTGACCATCGTTTTCACTCCGAATTAAAACTGTAGAATGGATATTAGTTGAACATTTGAAGTTTATAGATGAACGTAAACTGGCAAAGATTATTGCTTTTAATATGGTTCTTCTGGAATCACTAAACCAATTATAATATACCCCAGTATTCCGATGACGGTGAGTGTAAATAGAAACATAAGAACACGAACAAGTGTTGGGTCCATATTGTAATGTTTAGCGATGCCGCCACATACTCCCAGAATTATTCTATCGTCCCTCGAACGGTACAGTCCTCCGCTTCTTGGAGCGGAAAAATCGTTGGGTGTTGGTATCTCCGCCATTCTACTACCGATTTCTGTGATAGCTTGAGTGATTTTAAACATTTACAATTTTAAACATCAAATAGATGACAAACGATGAAATTGTCGTCATCATACTTTACACACTATAAAGTATCATTGATTCACTCTTCATCAACCGCTCGCCAGGCAAGGAAGGTGCCAACTGTTTCCAGAGGGTGCCACGGTTCCGCGATCTTCTCAACCTCTTTTTGTGTAGGTATTTTTTCAAGACCATATAGTTTCATGACACCTTTTCTAACACCAAGGTCTCCAGCAGATAGAACATCCAATCGGCCCATGGAGAAAATCAAATACATTTGAGTTGTCCACTCTCCTACACCCTTGATTTGTGTGAACATCTGAGATATCTCCTTGGAAGAGAGATTCGACAGGCTTTCAATTGTCCGGTATTTCCACAGAAAGCCGCCCTTGCTAAATGCTT
Organism: Candidatus Thorarchaeota archaeon; assembly: GCA_048884945.1. Classification (GTDB taxonomy): domain Archaea; phylum Asgardarchaeota; class Thorarchaeia; order Thorarchaeales; family Thorarchaeaceae; genus SMTZ1-45. The sequence goes on from JBHLQJ010000159.1 coordinate 5,697, forward strand.
CTGCAACATTATGAATGTACGATGCCTTCTGTCTTGAAAGACCAACGCTACGAAGCTCTTCTTGCGTCTTAGCTAGAACTCTATTTGGTGTCAATTTTCCAACAAGTCCCATGAATCGGTCTAGGATTGTTTTTGCGGCTTTGTAAGCAAGCTGTTGGTAGATTATGGATTTTATGAGCATTTCAAATGGAGACTGCAAGGTGGGTTCAAGCTTCATGTTTGCTTTCTTGAGTGCAACTTCTAGCTCTGGCACCTGTTTTGCGAACTTTTCGATTGTCCTTTTAGTAAAGATATTAGTCATTATAAGAAAAGAGAGATAGAGACTTTGTATTAACTGTGCTCATATCATCAATCTAGAGTAGAACTTAGAACTCTGCTGGTTGAGCCTCAATTGTAGTACGACAGAATGGACATTTCGCTTGAAGTGGTCCCACCCAGTCAACTTCCTCGTTATTTAAACTGGCGCCGCATTCAGGACATTTCCCAGGTACTTGGTAAATTATTCTTCGGTCTATTGTTAAAACTTGAGTTGTGTTACTCAGCGCCTTTATTCTTTTAACTTCAGAAGCTTCAACTGATTTCTTCGCTTCTTTCTGTTTAGCCACATTCACGAAGATAAGTACTCCAAAGGCAATGAAGAGTATACCAAGGGGTCCTGCAATGAACAATGCCATGAAAGACCAAATTGTGAGAAAACAGACTCCAATAAGACATTCCGTGTCGAAGTCTTCTGTAGACATCTAAATCATCAATCTCCACATCTTCCAAACCGTGAAGCGACTTATAGTTTCTGTACATTAGGGCATCCTATGACTAACGTTTTGACAGATGTTTTGAGAATATTTGCGTAGAACGCCAGTATAATATCGGATAACCAATATGTCAAGGTATGAAAATGTCAGATTCAAATATGCCATCTGTTGACGAGATAATCTTGCTTGTTGCTGAGCTTGTTCCAGATGTACCTATACCTAGTGA